>JARLJS010000218.1 GCA_031291075.1 Nevskia sp.
GAGTGGGAGTAGCGGCCGTGTCGGCCAGGCCGGTGGCCGGGCGTCTGCAGGTCAAAGGCACCCGCTAGCGCCCCCAGGCCTCCGGCCGGCGAGAAATGCCCGGCCGGTCCCGTTCCTCTTTAGAATCAGGTGTCGGCAAACCAGACGTAAAGGAGCGGCAGCGATGGCGGGCAGCGTCACCATCTACGGCATCAAGGCCTGCGAGACGATGAAGAAGGCCCGCGCCTGGCTTGACCAGCATGGCGTCGGCTACGCCTTCCACGACTACAAGGCGCAGGGCATCGACCGCCCGAGGCTGGAGTCCTGGGTCAAGGCGGTGGGCTGGGAAACCCTGCTCAACCGCTCCGGCACCACCTTCCGCAAGCTGCCCGACCACGACAAGGAGGGACTGACGCAGGCCAAGGCGATTGCGCTGATGCTGGCGCAGCCCTCGATGATCAAGCGGCCGGTGCTGGAAACGGGGGCCGGGTCGCCGCTGGTGGGCTTCAAGCCCGAAGCCTACGCTGCCCGGTTCGATTAGGCCGCCCTCCGTGCGCAATCCGCGCGAGCACGAGTACGCCGAGGAACCTGCCAGGCGCAAGCCCAGCCGCGTAGGGCTCGTCCTCGCGGCGGTGGCCTTGCTGCTGGTGTACGGCGGCATGCGCAGCTACTTCTCGGGCCGCGCCTCGGCCGCCGCCGCCCTGGCCGGGACGGCGTTTCTCAAGCAGATCGCGCTGGGACCGGAGCTGGCCTACGATTCGACCGCACAGGCGTTCCGCGACCAGCAGTCGAAGGAGTCCTTCGGTTCGCTGTCGCGCCAGCTCGCGCTGGACGAGATCGACGACGTAAGCTGGTCCCACCGCTCCGCCTCCGGCTCCACCGCCAGCCTCAGCGGCAGCGTGACCCTCCGCAGAGGGAGCAGGCTCATGGTGGAGATGACCGTGGTGCGCGAGGGCGAGGTGTGGCGTGTATCCGGGATGAGCATCGCAGGCGGATCGGCGTTCGCGCCGGTTCCCGGCGCGCGTTACGAGGATGCCGCCTCCGCCCTGGCCCGGCAGGACTATCCGCTCGCGTTCAGGTTGCTGCGG
Source organism: Nevskia sp. (assembly GCA_031291075.1). Lineage (GTDB taxonomy): Bacteria > Pseudomonadota > Gammaproteobacteria > Nevskiales > Nevskiaceae > Nevskia. Next base: position 1,068 of record JARLJS010000218.1, read on the forward strand.
CCCTTCGCCGACCAGGGCATGGCGGTGGCGCAGTTCAATCTCGGCGTGCTCTACGCCCAGGGTTACGGCACCCAGGCCGATCCGGCCGAGTCCATGAAATGGTTCGAGAAGGCGGCCGCGCAGAACAATGCCGACGCGCAGAACGCGCTGGGCATCTTCTACCGCGACGGCAACGCCGTGGCGGCGGCGGATCCGGCCCAGGCCGCCGAGTGGTTCCGCAAGGCCGCGGAGCAGAACCAGGCCGACGCCGAGTACAACCTGGCCGCGCTGCTGGACGTGGGCAGCGGCGTCCCACAGGACAAGGCACAGGCCATCAAGCTCTACCAGGCCGCGGCGGACCAGGATCTGCCGGCGGCGCAGTACAGGCTCGGCGTCCACTACGCCAACGGCGACGGCGTGCAGGCCGACCGCGTGCAGGCCTACAAGTGGTTCGCGCTGGCCGCGCGCCAGAATGTCACCGAGGCCAGGGACGAAATGGAAAAGGTGTCCGCTTCCCTGACGGATGAACAGCGCAGCCAGGCCGATGCGCAGGTCGCCGCCTGGCAGCCCAAGTGAGTGCGGCGGCCAGCCCATGAACCAGGACGTCTCTGCCGCTGCGGGCGCCGATACCGACCCCGACCTGCGCTGGATGCGCCACGCCCTCGATCTGGCCCGCCGGGCGGCGGACCTGGGCGAAGTCCCGGTCGGCGCCGTGCTGGTGAAGGACGGCGAAGCGGTCGGCGAGGGCTGGAACCATCCCATCGCCTCGCACGATCCCAGCGCCCACGCCGAGATGGCCGCGCTGCGCGCCGCCGCGGCGGTGCTGGGTAACTACCGCCTCCCCGGCACCACGCTCTACGTCACGCTGGAACCCTGCGTGATGTGCGCCGGCCTCATCGTCCACGCGCGCGTGTCGCGGCTGGTGTTCGGCGCGCGCGACCCCAAGGCCGGCGCCGTGGATTCGGTCTACGACGTCATCGCGCAGCCGCGCCTGAACCACGTCGTGGAGTGGCGCGGCGGGGTGCTGGAGGAGGAGTGCGGGGCGGTGCTGCGCGAGTTCTTCAGGTCGCGGCGGTAGGGAACCTCTGCTTAATCGTCACCCCGGCGCAAGCCAGGGTCCAGGGGCCCACAATGCCGCGCTGAACTCACTGGACTCGGCTTGCGCCGGAATGACGATTGCGAATTGATCAGAGGTTACCGAGAGCAGGAGGGCGTATGAAAGTCTTCGTCACCGGTGGCTCCGGCTTCGTCGGCCGCAATCTCATCGTCATGCTGGCCGCCCGCGGCGACACCGTGGCGGCGCTGGCGCGCACGCCGGCGGCGATGCGGACCGTGCGCGAACTCGGCGCCGAACCGGTGACCGGCGATCTCGACGACCTGCAGGCGATGCAGGCCGGCATGGCCGGCGCCGGCGCCGTGGTGCACTGCGCCGCCAAGGTGGAGGACTGGGGCGACCCGGCCGAATTCCACCGCATCAACGTCGAAGGCACCGGCCGCGTGATCGCGGCGGCGCGTGCGGCGGGCGTGCCGAGGCTGGTCCACGTCAGTACCGAGGCGGTGCTGGCCGACGGCACGCCGATCCGCAATGCCGACGAGACCCGGCCGCGCGCCCCTCATCCCATCGGCCTCTACCCGGCGACCAAGGCCGAGGCGGAAAAGCTGGCGGTCGCCGCCAGCGGCCCGGGCCTGGACGTGATGGTGGTGCGGCCGCGCTTCATCTGGGGCAAGGGCGACACCGCCATCCTGCCCAAGCTGGTGGAGGTGATGCGCAAGAAGCAGTTCGCCTGGATCGGCGGCGGCCGCTACCTCACCTCCACCTGCCATGTGCGCAACGTCTGCGAGGGCATCCTGCTGGCGGCCGAACGCGGCAAGCCCGGCGAGATCTACTTCCTCACCGATGGCGCGCCGGTGGAGTTCCGCGGCTTCATCACCGCCATGGCCGCCACCCAGGGCGTGGACGCCGGGACGCGCCAGATCCCGCGCGGACTGGTCTACGCGTTCGCAGCGGCGGGAGAGTTCCTGTGGCGGGTGCTGCCGCTCAAGGGCCGGCCGCTGGTCTCGCGCACCGCGGTGATCCTCACCGGCGAGGAAGTCACGGTGAACGACGCCAAGGCACGGCGGGAGCTGGGCTATCGCGGCCTGGTCAGCCGGGAGGCCGGGCTGGCGGAGATGGCTTAGCGGTAGCGGTCAGCGGCCGTAGCCCGGATGCAGCGCAGCGGAATCCGGGAACCTGCCGAACCGTCCCGGATTCCACTCCGTTCCATGCGGGCTACTTGACGAACACCAGCCCGCCGCCCTTGGCATCCACCTTCACCGTATCCCCGGCGGCGAACTTGCCGTCCAGGATATCCCGCGCCAGCGGGTTCTCCACCAGCGTCTGGATCGCGCGCTTGAGTGGCCGCGCGCCGTACACCGGGTCGTAGCCGGCTTCCGCCAGCCGGGCCAGGGCGGCCTCGCTGAACTCCATCGCGATGCTGCGCTCGGCCAGGCGCTTGCGCAGGCCGGCGGTCTGGATCTCGGTGATGGCGCGGATCTGGCCGGCGCCCAGCGGATGGAACACCACCGCCTCGTCGATGCGGTTGATGAACTCCGGCCGGAAATGCTGCCGCACCACCTCCATCACCGCCTCGCGGATCGCCGCGTAGTCGGTGCTGGAATCCTTGCCCAACAGGTCCTGGATCAGCTGCGAGCCCAGGTTGGAGGTCATCACCACCACGGTGTTGCGGAAGTCCACGGTGCGGCCCTGGCCGTCGGTGAGGCGGCCGTCGTCCAGCACCTGCAGCAGCACGTTGAACACCTCGGGGTGGGCCTTTTCCACCTCGTCGAACAGGATCACCGAGTAGGGCCGGCGCCGCACCGCCTCGGTGAGATAGCCGCCCTCGTCGTAGCCTACGTAGCCGGGAGGCGCCCCGATCAGGCGCGCCACCGCGTGGCGCTCCATGAACTCGCTCATGTCGATGCGCACCATCGCTTCTTCCGTATCGAACAGGAACGAGGCCAGCGCCTTGCACAGCTCGGTCTTGCCCACACCGGTGGGGCCGAGGAACAGGAACGAGCCGATCGGCCGGTTGGGGTCCGACAGGCCGGCGCGCGAGCGGCGGATGGCGTTGGCCACCGCGGTGAGGGCTTCTTCCTGGCCCACCACGCGCTTGTGCAGCTCCTCCTCCATGCGCAGCAGCTTCTCGCGCTCGCCCTCCATCAGCTTGGTCACCGGGATGCCGGTCCAGCGCGACACGATGTCCGCGATCTCCTCCTCGGAGACGCTGGTGCGCAGCAGCTCGAACTTCTTCTGCACCACCTCGGCGGAAGCGGCCAGCCGCTTCTCCAGCTCCGGGATCTTGCCGTACTGCAGCTCCGCCATGCGGGAAAGATCGCCGGCGCGGCGCGCCGCCTCCAGTTCGGTGCGGACGCGATCCAACTCCTCCTTCACGCCGGCGCTGCCGGCCACCGTGCTTTTCTCCGCCTTCCACTTCTCTTCCAGGTCGGAGTACTCGCGTTCCAGCTTGGCGATCTCCTCCTCCAGCGCGGCCAGCGAGCGGCGGGCGCCCTCGTCCTCCTCCTTCTTCAGGGCCTCGCGCTCGATCTTGAGCTGGATCAGGCGGCGGTCGAGCCGGTCCAGTGCCTCCGGCTTGGAGTCGATCTCGATGCGGATGCGCGAGGCGGCCTCGTCCACCAGGTCGATGGCCTTGTCCGGCAGGTTGCGGTCGGTGATGTAGCGGTGCGACAGCTTGGCCGCGGCGATGATGGCGCCGTCGGTGATGTCCACGCCGTGGTGCACCTCGTAGCGCTCCTTCAGGCCGCGCAGGATGGCGATGGTGTCCTCCACGCTGGGCTCGCCCACCAGCACCTTCTGGAAGCGGCGCTCCAGCGCGGCATCCTTCTCGATGTACTTGCGGTACTCGTCCAGGGTGGTGGCGCCGATGCAGCGCAGCTCGCCGCGCGCCAGCGCCGGCTTGAGCATGTTGCCGGCGTCCATGGCGCCCTCGGCCTTGCCCGCGCCGACCAGGGTATGGATCTCGTCGATGAACAGGATCACCGAGCCGGCCGCCTTGGACAGGTCGGTGAGCACCGCCTTCAGGCGCTCCTCGAACTCGCCGCGGAACTTGGCGCCGGCGATCAGCGCGCCCAGGTCCAGCGACAGCAGGCGCTTGTCCTTCAGCCCCTCCGGCACCTCGCCGTTGACGATGCGCTGGGCCAGGCCCTCCACGATGGCGGTCTTGCCCACGCCGGGCTCGCCGATCAGGGCCGGGTTGTTCTTGGTGCGGCGGGAGAGGACCTGGATGATGCGGCGGATCTCCTCGTCGCGGCCGATCACCGGGTCGATCTTGCCCGAGCGGGCGCGCTCGGTCAGGTCGATGGTGTAGCGCTCAAGCGCCTGGCGCTGGTCCTCCGCCCCGGCGGAGTCCACCTTTTGGCCGCCGCGCACGGCGTCGATCGCCTTCTCCAGCAGCTCCTTGCGGGCGCCCGCCTCGCGCAGGATCTTGCCCAGCGCGCCCTTGTCCTCGGCCGCGGCGAGCACGAACAGCTCGGTGGAGATGAACTGATCCTTCTTCTGCTGCGCCAGCTTGTCGGCCAGGTTGAGCAGCCGGCCCAGGTCCTGGCTCACCTGCACCTCGCCGGTGGCGTCCTTCAGCCGCGCCAGGCCGTCGATCTGCGCCGACAGCTTGTTGATCAGCACGTCCACGTTCACGCCGGCCTGCTGCAGCAGCGGCACGGTGGAGCCGCCCTCCTGGTCGAGCAATGCCTGCATCAGGTGCGCCGGCTCGATCTGCGGGTTGTCGCGGCCCACGGCCAGGCTCTGCGCCTCGCCGAGCGCTTCCTGGAAACGGCTGGTCAGTTTGTCCATGCGCATGGTGCGCGCCTCACTGGTTCAATAGTCCGGTTGCAAAGCCGGCCTGCTATGGCCGGGCGGTTCAAAGCTCATCCATCTGGAACGCACACGAAGTTGAGGGTGGCGCCCCCGCTTTCAAGCGCCGGCCCGCCCCCGGGGCGGATCCGCGCCGCTGACGGGTAATGTGCGCCCCGCCGCCGGCCGGCTCCATGATCCTGATCAAGCGCCGGGCAAAACCGGCCCGTCCCCCGCCGCGGGATGGGGAAGGAGGGTGTTTTGGCGGAAAGGCAAGGCGCGGGCCCGTAAACCGGACCGGGCGGGTGAGCGGAGCGGGCGGACGCAGGGTCCGCCCGCGGTATCAGGACCGGCGCCTGTTCGCCGGTCTGTCGTCGAACAGGTGGTCGAAATCCTCGCCGATCAGCTTTTTCAGGTCGCGGATCTCGCGGTACTTCTCAACGTCGCGCCAGTCGCGCGAGCGCCCCTCCGGCAGGGGGTTGCCCTTGGCATCCACCGCCGGCACGTCGTCCTCGAAGCCCTCGCTCTCCTCGGCGAACTCGTCGAAGGCGGGCTTGGCCGGCTGCTGCGGCTTTTTCCCGGGTCTTCCAGCCATGTGCTGCGTCTCTCCGTCGCTTTTCGGGTGGAATTTGGGCGCCTTGTAACAGGCTTTGCCGCCGAGGGGAAGCCCCCAGGGCGACCGCCGGTACAAATCAGCAGCAATCATCGGGCCTGTGGCGGTTTGCGGCCTTTCGGCGGGGACCCCCTCGGCGCCGGAATCCGCGCACGGCGGCCGCCAGCGCCCGCCCGGGCCGCGGCGCGCAAGTTGTTTCAATCCGGGCGAAGCCTGCTAAAATGGCGGACTAGCATCAAGTGTGGGGCGGTAGCTCAGCTGGGAGAGCGTCGCGTTCGCAATGCGAAGGTCGGGAGTTCGATCCTCCTCCGCTCCACCAATAGAATCAAGGGCTTGCAGAGATGCGAGCCCTTTTCGTTTTCGTTGGGCATACGCGGCTTCGGATCCCTCGATTCAGGTGCGCTCTGACGATCAGCAGCCCCTCCAAAATCTACTCCAAATTTCGGTACGAGCGAAGCGCTGATCAGCTCCGAGACTAGCAACCGACCACCGCTCGTCGTTACATGTCACTTGAATCATTGTGATGTGCCCCTTGTGGTTCTGTAGCCAGAGTTGAACCACTTGATGTCGAACCGCAACAGAGGGGTTGATCGACAATAGATGGATCGTCCGGTTGGCGTCCATTGCGAGCCGCCCCACGAAGTCGTTGACCATATAAGGGTTGAGCGGTTCGTCGTACACGAGCCATCGAACTTGGTTACTCGCGCTCGTTGCCCACAAGAGCTTCAGTACCCCCAGTGCGCGAGATAGTTTCCGACTGACCGCACATGCGCTTCCACGCCGAATTCCTTCTTGATCAACATTTGCACCGCCGGGGTGGGACCACAGTTGGAACGGGAGCCCCTTCCGATCCGGGGTTAATCGACCAGTACGCTTTGAATGCGCAGCTCTTGTTCAGGGGAAAGCAGGCGGTGTTCGACAGAGCGTCTCCCGCGTCGTCGTTCATTGCCTGCAACTGCGACGCCTTTCTTCGCGCGATCACAGATATTGAACACGGCAGTTTTGCTGAGACCCGTCTCCTCGGCGATCTGGAGTTCATGCCGCGGCCAGCACACGACATGCTGGTCGCCTGCCTGTGGTCGCGCTGGGAGGCGCCCGGGCAGCCAGGGCTGCTGCCGCCCTGCCGCCGCCATCACAGACGAGCCGCCACCCGAGGTTGCCGCGGCCGGCCATGATAGCTGCATCATTCCCATCAAGCCGGAGAACGTCGACGCATGGCTGAAGACCGAGCTCGACAACCCGTCGGCCATGTACGCGATTCTCGACGACCGGGACAGGCCCCCCTACTACGAGCACCGTCTGGCAGCCTGACCCCTGTTATTGCGACCGAACCCCGGAAGAGCGTGAGCGCATCTTCGCCCTTGAAGCGGCCGTTTGTCCCAGAATTATCGTTGCTACCGCGCTGAACAGGAATTCGGGAGCCGCTTGACCCCGGCTAGGCACTGGCGGCAATGTGACAATCCTGCAACGATCCAGGCACGTCGCCGGGTTTATGGCGGGGTTAACACCCTGCGGTTGAGCGCGGGCTTCCGATGTAGACTGCTGTTGGGGATTCGCGGCCGGGCGCGGATGACACGCCGCCAGTGGGATGGCACGCGATCACCAGGTCCGGCGGCTCTCGGAGTACAAGAGCCGCCATCTCGTAGCGAAACGGGGGAGCACTAGTGCCGCCGGAAACACCGCTGCCGCCGCGCCCTGACAAAAACACCCTTGAGGCGTTTTTTCCCTACGCCACGAATCCCCCGCCGGCCGGGACGTTCGAGATGGGGCTTGTCCTGGGAGGCACCGTTTCGGCGGGAGCGTACACGGCGGGCGCGCTCGACTTCCTGTTCCAGGCGCTAGATGCCTGGCACGAGCGGGCGGGCAACCACAAGGTCAAGCTCAAGGTGGCCGCCGGCTCTTCCGGCGGAGCGGTCTGTGCCGCGCTGGTGAGCGTGCTTTCGAACCGGGACTTCAACCACGTCACTGCACCGCAAAGCGTACTGGTGGCGTCGCCGCCGCCGATCAACAACCAATTCTGGAACATCTGGGTCGACGCTTTCAGTTTCGACCAGTTGGTGGACACCTCGGATCTGAATGCGCTCGTCGACGAGGGCGCCGGCAACCGTCCCGATCAAAGAACGCCGTCCGCCCTCAACTGCCAGATGATCGACCGTGCGGTGCAGTCAATCATCCAATACGCCGGCCAGGCCCCAAGCAAGCAACGTGCCTGGGTCGAACCCCTGCTCAGAGTCGGGATCACCGTGGCCAACCTGAGGGGCATCCCGTTCAAGGTCGAGGCCATCCCGGGCATCGGGCAGTTCGATGGCGCTAATTTTGTCCAGCACGACGACTACGCCTGGTTCGCCGCGCCGACTTGGGTAACGAAGCCTCAGGGCTTGCGTGCCCCGAGGCCCGACGAATTCTGGGTCGCCGATCCCGCGATCGGCTACACCACCATGGCGCAATGGGCCGCGGCCAGTGGGGCCATGCCGGTGGGTTTCAAGGCGCGGCTGCTGCACCGTCCGGTCGAGCATTACTACTACCGGCCGCGTGCCAGGGCCACGATGAACGCGGCCGGATCGTTCGACAAGAGGATCGATCCGCCGTCCCTGGACATGGGCGCCTTGGGGGGAATGGCCGAAAATGGGCAGTACCTTTTCTCCGCGGTGGACGGCGGAACGCTGAACAACGACCCGGTCAGCCTGGTCCACGACGAGCTGGCCGGCTTGATCGGCCTGAATCCGCGCGACCCGCAGGAGGCCAATCGCGCGATCTTCATGATCGATCCCCTGGTCGATATGCCGACGGCGCTGAAGAAGGTCGGCCTAAGCATGCTTTCGGTGACGAAGTCGATGGTCGACGTGTTCGTGGGCAGCGCGCGCTACTTGACAGCGGACAAGGAGTTGTTCGCCAGCGACGATGTCTTCAGCCGCTTCCAGCTCGTTCCTAACCGCAAGGTGGATGGCGAAGCAAAGATCGGCGAGGACGCGCTGGCCGGAACCGCGCTCATGGCGCTGGGGGGATGGTGTGCGCCCGCATTCCGTGTGCATGATTTCCTGCTGGGCCGGGCCAATATGCAGGCTTACTTGAGCAGTACGTTCGTCCTTCGCGCCGACAACGCCCTGTTCAACGGATGGACGCCGCAGCTGCGCCAGATTTACGCGGTCGACAAGGGCGGAAACAAGATCCAGGTCGACGGCGCGACCCCTCCCCAGAACTACTACCTTCCCGTGATCCCGGTGATGCCCGGGGCGACGGCGGTGGCGCCGGACTGGCCACTGAACGCGCTGGATCAGGCCGCGGTCGACCGGACCGTCAGGAATCCGCTCAAGAAGCGGGTCGAGGCGGTACTCGACCGGCTGCGCGAAGACAATGCAGAGGGTTTTGGTCCCTGGGTGCTCCAACTCATCGCCCTGCCGGGTATCGCCGATACGATCACAAACGCTCTGGTGGACGGATTTGTCGGTGATCTCCAGCAAAAGAGGCTCATGCCGAAATCGACGCCAGACGCGGCCGCGCTCTGACCATGATCTAAAATCAGGGGAGCGTGGGATAGCCCGTGCAGATCGGACGACATCCGTACTTGACCGTGAGTCGTCAGATGTCGATCTCCCTAGGAAACGGAGCACGGACCGGCTAGAGACCGAGGCGGTCTACTTCAGCTTCTGCCTCGAGCCAGTCCTGCAACTCGCGGCCCGGCGCGAAATTTCGTCTTTCGGACCGGAAATATGCAGTCTCCGCGATGAGTGCGCGGCGAGTTGGGATGGCGCTCCGTACGGGCTTCCCGTCGTCGGTAAAACTGTTAGATCCGTGTTCAGTTGCCGAAGCCTCGGGTTGTGAGGCTTTCGCATTCTTGGCCATTGCACGAATCCCCTTTGCCTACACAGCTACCTTGAACGGAGCTTGTATCACGGGCATTGATCAGGATCAATCGAAGGCTAGTCAGGCAACCCACTAGTGTGGTGAGTTGGAAATCCGTTTATTAAGTTGGGACTGTCGTCCCCGCGGAGGCGGGGTCCCAGTTCTGCTTTGGAGCTTCGTGGAAAATCGAAAACTGGATTCCCGCCTGCGCGGGAATGACGAAGAAATTTAGTTAACGAATTTCCAACTCACCACACTAGAACCTCGTGCGCGCCGTTGCCGGGCGGTTAGAAAAAGGCGCTCCGAACCGGGAGGGCTATGGTTACTGCGGAGCCTTGCTCTACGCCGCGACCCCCGCCGCCGCCGTCTGCACCTTGACCAGGTCATCCAGCTTCGAATAGATCAGGTTGGCTTGGTACTGCGTCCCCACCTTTCGGGCCGAAACCTTATGCGCCGGCAGCTTCAGCGCCGCCGTAATCTTGTTCTCGATCTGCTAGTTGACCAGGAAGGTCGCGGCGTCGGATTCAAGACGTTGACCGGCGCCGGCAGCATCGACACAACCGGACCATCTGGGCGCCTGGTGTTTACGATCTTCGCTGCCATAGCCGAGTTCGAGCGCGATCTGATCCGTGAACGCACCCGCGCCGGTCTGGAGGTAGCGTGCAAGAGGGGGCGGATAAGGGGCCGACCGAAGGCATTGGACGAGTGGGCGCGGAGGCAAGCGAAAGCGCTACTGCGAGACCTGGAGAGCACTTGGGAGGACGTTGCAACTCGACTAGGGGTAGGGGTGGCGACATTTTATCGGCCGTTTCCGGGTGGACGCCAGGAACTCATGTACGCCGCAAGGCAGGAGTTTAAGGGCCAAGCCGGCGGTACCGGTCACGACAAGACGGTAGTTGGGGTATGCTTGTTTCCGGGGTATGCCGAGAAAGAGTGAAGTGGAACAGCCGGATCTTCCTCCTGGTTTTGCCAACGAGGTGCTGAATTCGCTCACGGCCCACATCGCGGTGCTTGATGTCGGCGGCCGGATTGTCAGTGTAAACGAGGCGTGGCGGCGGTTTGCCCGCGAGAACAACGGCGAATGCGAGACATTCTATGTAGGGGCCAATTACCTGGCCGTCTGCAGGGAAGCCATACGCCGTGGCGGTGACGGCGCCTTGGTGGAGATGCTCGACAGCATCCGTGCCGTGCTGCGCGGTGATCGGGATCATTTCGAGATCGAATACCCTTGCAATTCTCCGACCGAGGAGCGCTGGTTCATTGTCCGGGTGACACGCTGCCGGCGCGAGGCGACCGCCAGCATCATCGTTTCGCATGAGGACATCACGGCGCGCAAGCGGGCGGAAGAGGACTTGCGTCGCGCCAAGGAAGCGCTCGAAGCGGCGAACAGGGATCTTGAGCAGGCGCTGGCCCGCGAGCAGCAGGCCGCCCGCACCGATTACCTTACCAGCATCTGCAACCGCCGCCACTTCTTCGACCTTGCCGAGCACGCATTCGAAGTGTCGCGGAGGTATCGCCACCCGCTGTCCGTCATCCTGTTCGACGTGGATCATTTCAAGCAGGTCAATGACCGCTGGGGACACCAGATCGGCGACGAGATCCTGAAGAGCGTTGCCCGCATCGCCGGTGAACACTTGCGCGATTCGGACGTGCTCGCGCGCTACGGCGGAGAGGAATTCGCCGTGTTGCTCCCCGAGAGTGATGCCCGGCAGGCGTTGATCGTGGCGGACCGCATCCGCGAAAGCATCGCCGCGCACCACATTGCCGACGACGAGGGGACAGTGAAAGTGACGATCAGTGCCGGTATCGCGAATGCCCTGGGCGGGGACGACGCGCTCGATCGGCTGATCCATCGAGCGGATCAGGCGCTGTACGCGGCCAAGAAGGCGGGGCGCAATCGCGTCACGACGTTTAGCCTCTCAAACCACTCGTCGACGTAACAAGCGTGGTGGTCTGCCTACTCGGAATTGTGTTGACAGTGTTTTCGATGACCGGGATCTACATCTGGCTGAGAAAGCGGCGAGCTAGAATTTTCTGCGACGCGGACCGCTCGAAAAGCGTTTGAATCCCACCTCGACGTCGGGTCCCGCACTGTCATCGCCGTAATCCGTACCGGCGAGGATCCCGCACACATCCCGGCCGCATGTCGAGGCTTACTGGCCCAGCCAATGAATTTCCGGCTCCTTTCTGGGGACGGGCGGAGTCGTGGACTTCGGATGGCCGACGATGATCGGTGCCACCGGCACATAGGCCGGCGGAAGCCCGAGGGCCGCCTTTCCCTCTGGAGTGCGCAGCCACATCTGGGCAAATCCGATCCAGCACGTGCCCAGGCCGGCGGCACGCGCCGCAAGCATCAGGTTCTGCGCAGCCAGTGCACAATTCTCGACGGTCCAAGGGCTCTCGGTCACGCTAGAGATCAGGATCAGAGCCGGGGCGTGATAGAAGATGTCGAATTTCGGATCGTTCAGGATCTCCTGGAAGTGGTGTGACAACAGGCCTGCAGGCGTGGCGGCCAGCATGTGCGCCTTCGACTGCTGCGCTATTCGAGCGAGAAGCGCCTTGTCTCGCACCACGCAGAACGACCACGGTTGCTGGTTGACCGCGCTGGGCGCCTGTACCGCCGCGTCGATAAGCTGGCGCAGGATCGGCTCGGCGACCGCTTCCTCCGTGAATTCGCGCACCGCACGCCGTGTATAGATCGCTTCGTTCAGGTCCACGTCACACCTCCACGTCCGCCCGCCATATGGGCACCGAAAAGACAAGCGCAGCTCTGCGATGGCGCCCGCTGCTTCAATCCACGCGCGATCATCAGCCGAGCGCGGCCTTCAGGATCGCACGGCGGACCAGCGTCTCGAACAGCGGCAGCTTGTACGCGTTCTTGGCCAGCGGCGTGGCGCCTTCCAGGGCGGCCCGCCCCGCCTCCCGCGCCAGGTCCTCGCCGATGTGCTTGCCGGCGAGCAGGCCCTCCGCCTGCTTCGCCCGGTGCGGAACTGGTGCCGCCGTGCCGAGAACGAGCGCGGCCTTTCTGCAGCTTCCGTCCGGCGACAGCTCGAGCACGACGGCGACATCGGCGAGCGGCCAGTCGAAGGAATCCTTTTCGCCCTGCTTCAGGTGCGCCATGTGCGTGCCTGCCGGGAGCGCGGGCAGGCGGATGGCCGTCAGGACTTCCCGCGGCTTCAGATCGTTTTCCCGCTGGAGGTCCCGGTCCGGTGGGCCGAAGAAGTCTTCGAGCAGCACCTGGCGCACGGCGCCCTGGGCATCCGCAAGCTCCACCGTTGCGCCCAGCGCCACGAGCGCCGTCGCCGCGGTGGAGGGATGGACGATCGCGCAAGGCCTGTTGTCGAAGATCGCGTGGTATTGGTTTTCGCCTGCGATCGCGAAGCAGTGGCCGCCCCCCTTTCTCAGGCAATGATATTCGTGCGCCCTGAAATACCAGCAGCGCGGCCGCTGCAGCAGATTGCCGCCGAGGGTGGCGACGTTGCGTATCTGGGGGCTTGCCGAAGCCCGCACCGCCTCGCTCAGCGCCGGATAGCGCCGCCGCACCACGGGATGATCGGCAAGCCTGGACAGGGTGGCCATGGATCCGATGCGCAAGCCGCCGCCGGCCTCCTCAACGACGGCGTCGAGGCCCGGGATTCCGCGCAGGCTCACGATCCTCGCGGGCGCCAGCAGTCCTTCCTTCAGCAGGTCGAGAACGTCGACCCCACCTGCCTTGAGGACCGCCGTGTCGCCAGCGGCCGCGTTGCCGGCAAGCTCTGTCATCGCATCCGCGACGGTCGCCGACACGGCCGCCGACGCCTCCTCGATCGTTCGGGCGTTCACCCAGGCGAAACGGTTCATGGTCTCAGCTCCTCGCCGGAATCTTGCCCAACGCGGCAAGGACAGCCGCAGGGGTCATGGGCGTGGTGCGAAGGCGGACCCCGATCGCGTTGTAGACCGCATTGGCGATCGCGGGCGCGGTCGCGATGTTGGAGGGCTCGGCGATGCCGTAGGCGTCCGTGGCGCTTTGCCCCTGGTAGTTCTCCAGGACCGCGACCTCGATCTCCGGGGTTTCGCGCGCTCCCAGCAGCTTGTATTGCTCCAGGTTCGGGTTGACCATGCGGCCGCTGTTCTGATCGATGATGCGCTCCTCGAACAGAGCGAAGGAGATGCCCATCAGCACGCCGCCCTGCACCTGGCTCTCGATCTGCCTGGGGTTCATGGGGCGGCCGCAGTCCTGCACCGCGACCACGCGCTCGACCCGGATGATCCCGGTCTCGGTGTCGACGGCCACCTCGGCGAACTGGACCCCGCCGAGGTCCTGCAGCGCGATGGCGGCATCGCCGATGCGGCGGCGGAACCCGCCGTAATCGTCGCTGCGGGAAGCCACCGCACTGATCCAGTCCGTGCGCAGGCGCGCGGCGGCGTCGGCGAACTTCATGCCGCGGCCCGGGTCGCCGAGGACCACGATCTTCCCGTCGCGCGCGGCCAGCTGTTCCGGAGCGGCGTTCAGCACGGGCGCCGCTTCGCGGCAGAGCGCCTGCAGGACGCGCCAGGCGGCGGTGCGGGCCGGCGGGGTGATGGAGGCGGTCGTGCGGCTGCCGTAGGAGGGCGGCCCGGCCGGAAACTCGGTGTCACCGATGCGCACCGTGATCGCCTCCGGGCGCAAACCCAGCACCTCGGCGACCACCTGGGCCAGGACCGTGCCGATGCCGGTCCCGATGTCCTGCACGCTCGACAGCACCTCGACCGAGCCGTCGCGCATTACACGCACCTCGCAGGATGCGTTGATTTGCACATTGGCGCCCCAGAGGGATTGCGCCACGCCGAGGCCGCGCTTGACCGGGCCGGCATCGGCGCCGGACGCACGGCGCCGATGCCAGCCGATCCGGTCGGCGCCGATGCGTCGCTCCTCGCGTCTGACCGGGCTGGGATCGATGCGATCGCGCAACGCCAGGGGATCGATGGACAGCCGCCCGGCCAGCTCGTCGATCGCCTGCTCGAGCGCAAACGCGCCTTGCACGTTGCCCGGTCCGCGCATCGCGCACCCCGGCCCGGCGTTGATGAAGACATCGTACTGCGCAGATTCGAAGTTCGGGCAGGCATACAGCGCTTCGGCGAAGCTTCCGACCCCCGCGCCGACGGCGACGCCGGCGGTGCCGTAGCTCAGCACGGAGATCGCGGTGAGCGTGCCGTCGCGCTTCGCGCCGACGCGCAGCTGCTGCCACGTCCCTGGCCGATTGCCGGCGTCCATCTGTTCCTCTTCACGGTCGAGGACAAGGCGCACCGGCGCCTGCGCCTGACGCGACAGGGCGACGGCGAAGCGGCCGTAGTTGCCCAGGCTGGACTTCGATCCGAAGCCGCCTCCCATGCCGTCGACGATCACGCGCACACGGCTCAGCGGCAGGTCGAACGCGGCCGCCAGCTCATGCCGCACCCCGGCGGTGAACTGCGTGGACATGTAGACAGTCAACCCGTCCGTACGCCAGTCGGCGACGATCGCATGCGGCTCCAGGCAGCAATGGGTTTGCACCGCGGTGCGGTACTCGCCCTCGACCACGATGTCGGCCTCAGCAAGGCCCTGCGAGATAACGCCGCGAGTGACCGTCGCGGGTCCGCGTACATTGCCGTGGAGCGGTAGCCCGGCCGGTGCGGGAAAGCCATGCGCATCGCCGGCCGGCGCCGAGGCGCTGTCGTGCACCGGCGGGGAGGCGGGGTTGCGCGCGACGTCGAGGTCTGCCACGAAGGGCAGCGGTTTGTAGTCGACGCGGATCAGTCGCAGGGCCTCTTCCGCCGCCGCCGGGGAATCGGCCGCAACCGCCGCCACGGGCGCTCCGACATAACGCAGAATGGCGTCCGGCGTTGCGATCGGCAATATCGCGCGCACTCCGGGAACAAGCGCGGCGGCGACGACGTCGATGGCCGCGACCGCAGCGTGCGGTAACGGCGAGCGCAGGATGCCGCCGTGCAACATATTCGGCAGGCTGATGTCCACCGTGAAACGGATTGCACCCGTCACCTTGGCGCGGCCGTTCTGGCGCGCGGTCGGCTTGCCGATCACCGCCAGCTCGGCGTTGGGTGGCAAGGGTGGCGGCTCGTCGGAAGGAATCTGCCGCTTCACTTCGCTGAGCCCGACGCTGACGATGCCGCTCGGGAATGCTTCGGTGCGTTGTGTCTCGTCCGTCGCCATAGTCATGCCTGCCGCGCTTTCGCCGCGGTCAGCGTGGCGGCAACGACATGTGGATAGGTGCCGCAACGGCAGTAATGCCCGCTGATGGCGGCCCGGACCTCCTCGGCGGCCGGGTCCGGCCTGTTACGAAGAAGTGCGGCGCAGCTCATCACCAAGCCGGGCGTGCAGTAGCCGCATTGCAAAGCATCGTGCTCGATGAACGCGGCTTGTACAGGATGCAGGGTTTCGCCTTGCGCGAGGCCCTCTATCGTCGTGACACTGCGCGCGCCGATGTCGATGGCGAGAATCATGCACGAGCACACGGTGACCCCGTCGATCCAGACCGTGCAAGCGGAACAGGCGCCGCGATTGCATCCGATCTTGGTTCCGGTGAGGCCCAGGGGGCCGCGCAGCGCTTCAGCCAGGGTCACCCGTGGCTCCAGCCGGAGGGTGCGTTCCACCCCGTTGACCTTGAGCGTGACCGGAACCGGTTCCGGACCCGCAACCGCAACCGGTACACCGCTGCCCTCCGCCGCTTTCGCATCATCGAGAAAGCCGGAAGCTGCATCGACCATGGTCGTTCCCACGGCAGACCGCAGAAACGTCCGCCGAGATATTCCCCGTTCCCTGCTTCCGCTATCGTCAGGATTTAGCATGTCGATCTCCTCTCACGGGATCCTCGGATCGCAACGGAAACAACAAGCCGGCCTTCGCGCAGCCTGCATTTAGCCACGAAAGTAGGACGGGGGTTATGATCCATGTCAATTTGGGAAGGGCGAACTGGCGGCCACTGCCACCCTCGGCCCACCAGTCCGCTGGCTCGAAGTGCTTCGCGCCGGTTCGGCGCTACAACAAGCCCGCGGCTCGGCGGGATGTTTGTTGTGGGGGCGCCCGGGCTCGGAGGCGCGGACGCGGGATATTGGAATTCATCGCGTTCAAGGAGCACCCGGCATGCTGCGATTGATCGAGGTCTTGTACCTGATGCTGCCGGTGTACGCGGCCAACATGGCGCCGCCGTTCGTGAAGTTCTGGCCATGGTGGAACCGGCCCATCGACCGCCGCCGGCTGGGCGATCACAAGACGATCGTCGGATTTGCCTTCGGGATTGCGGTTGCCGTCGCCACGACGGCATTACAACGTACCCTGGCCTGGAGCGGCGGCCTGGTCGACTACGGGCAGTGGTTACCCTTGGGCTTGAGCTGCGGCTTCGCGGCGATGGCGGGCGACAGCTTGAAAAGCCTGTTCAAGCGCCGTCTGCGCATTGCGCCGGGCAGCTCCTGGGTGCCGGCCGACCAGCTCGATTTCGTCGTCGCCGGGTTGATCGTCCTGTCGCTGTGGACCCGCCTGACCTGGCTGGATATCTCCCTGGTCCTCGGCCTCAGCTTCGTTGCCGACATCGCCGTGAATCACTTCGCCTTCTGGCTGAAGATACGCGATACGCCGTGGTAGGCGATCCGGCCAGAAGCTACTCGTCCAGCACGTAGGCGAAAATCAGCGGCGCCACGATGGTGGCGTCGCTGTGGATCACGTACTTGGGTGTTTCCGGCTCCAGCTTGCCCCAGGTGATCTTCTCGGTCGGCAGGGCGCCGGAGTAGCCGCCGTAGCTTTCCTGCGCGTCCGTGATCTGGCAGAAATAGCGCCACACCGGCACGCCCTCGCGCAGATCCTTGTTCAGCAGCGGCACGATGCAGATGGGGAAGTCGCCGGCGATGCCGCCGCCGATCTGGAAGAAGCCGATCGGGCGTTGGCGCGCATTCGTGCTGTACCAGCGGGCCAGTTGTTCCTGGTACTCGACGCCATGGCGCATGATCTGGCGGCGGATTTTGCCGCGCATGCGGTGCGACGAGTAGAAATTGCTGAGGGTGGAATCCTCCCAGCCGGGGACCACCAGCGGGAGGTTCGCTTCCGCCGCCGCCAGCACCCAGCTGTGCTCGGGTGGAATCCGCATGAGCTTGCGGAACTCCGGTTGGAGCACCGCCTTGAACACGTACTCGTGCGGGAAGCAGGCCTGGTTCGCTTCGTCCTCCTCCTGCCACAGCGGCAGGATCAGGCGCTCGATCACGCGCATCGCCTCGTCCTCGGGGATGCAGGTATCGGTGACGCGGTTCATGCCCTTCCTGCCCAGCTCGCGTTCCTGCTCGGGAGTCAGGTCGCGGTAGTTGGGCAGCCGCATGTAGCGGTCGTGCGCCACCGCGTTGAACAGGTCCTCCTCCAGGTTCGCACCGGTGCAGGATATGCCGGCCACCTTGCCTTGGCGGATCATCTTGGCCAGGGAGACGCCCAGTTCCGCCGTGCTCATCGCGCCGGCCAGCGTCATGAACATCGACCCGCCCTGTTCCAGCAGCCTGCAGTAACCGATCGCCGCCTCGCGCAGCGCCGCGGCATTGAAATGGCGATAGTGGGTGTCGATGAAAGCGCGCAGACTTGGCATCGGTTCGGCTTCCTGGGAGTGGCGGCGCCCGCAACCGGTCGTGAGGCCCTCCGATCGCTGACCTGCCCAGGGTAGACCTGCCGGCGAGCGGCTTCATTGACTTCAGTCAACCGCCGCCGGACCGTTACATCTCCTTGCTTGATGGACGCGATGCGCTCGTCCGTGGTCAGTGGTCTGGGCGCAGGTGCGTTCCACGCTGACCCCTGGCGCGCGGCTCAGGTCTCCTTCACCGCCTCGAAGTCCGCCTTCTCCCGCACCGAACAGTCCGGGCACTGCCAGTCGTCCGGCAGGGATTCCCACCGCGTGCCCGGCGGGTAGCCCTCATGGGGCTCGCCCTTGGCCTCGTCGTAAATGTGACCGCAGCAGGGGCAGCGGTAGCGTGCCATGGTCGGTTCTCCGCTCAGGCGGCTGCCGGCCGCCGGCCCCAGCGCGCCAGGATGCGGTCGCGCTGCGAGGGCTGCATGTTGATGCGCGAGAGATCGCCGCCGTAGTGGGCGACCACGCGCTTGTCCATCACTGCGCGCCAGGCCGGCACGCAGTAGGCGAGCACGATCATGCTGGCGTAGCCGGAGGGAAGCTGCGGCGCGTCCTCGAAGTGGCGCAGCGACTGGTAGCGGCGGGTCGGGTGGGCGTGGTGGTCGGAGTGGCGCTGCAGGTGGTACAGCAGCACGTTGGTGACGATGTGGTTGCTGTTCCAGGAGTGCTCCGGCTGGCAGTGCTCGTAACGGCCGTTGGGCAGCTTGCGCCGCAGCAGGCCGTAGTGCTCGACGTAGTTCACCACCTCCAGCAGCGAGAAGCCGTAGATCGCCTGGCCCAGCAGGAACAGCAGCGCCGCCGGGCCCAGCCACAGCACCAGCGCGCCGAACAGCAGCGGCGTCATGATCCACGCGTTGAGCACGTCGTTGTCGAGCGACCAGGGGCTCTTGCCGCAGCGCGCCAGGCGTTCCTTCTCCAGGCGCCAGGCCGAGCGGGCGGCGCCGATCACGGTGCGCGGCAGGAACGCCCAGAAGCCCTCGCCCATGCGAGCGGAGGCCGGGTCTTCCGGCGTGGCGACGCGCACGTGGTGGCCGCGGTTGTGCTCGACCACGAAGTGGCCGTAACCGGTCGGCGCCAGCACCAGCTTGGCCCACCAGCGCTCCAGCGCATTGGTCTTGTGCCCCAGCTCGTGGGCGTTGGCGATGCCGATACCGTTGACCATGCCGACGGAGACCGCCAGGCCCGCCGTGTCGAGCGTGGACAGGCCGCCGCGCACCGCCATCCAGGCGCCCCACACCAGGCCGGCGTACTGCAGCGGCAGGAACAGGAACACGCACCAGCGGTAGTAGAGGGCCTTTTCCAGGCCCTCGACGGCCGATGCCGGCGGATTGGATTCGTCGGTACCGAGCACCGGCTCCAGCAGCGAGACGATGCCGTAGATGAACACCGGGGTGAACCACCAGAAGGCATTGATGCCGGTCGCCTTGACCAGGCCGTAGCCTATGAAGGGCAGGCTCGGTACCAGCAGGCCCGCCAGCCAGAGCAGGCGCTTGCCGTCTTTCCAGGGGGCTTCGGCGGCCGGGGTCGTCGCGGTCGATGTCATCTTCGTGTCTCCTGAGTCGATGAGGTCACACACCAATAACTGTGACATTGCATGATGTAATAATACAGCGATCGGAAGTCGCCGTGTTGATCTGGATCAAGGACAGGCGGGTGGTTGCAGGTTAGGGAGGTTCTGACGCGATCGTCATTCCGGCGCAGGGCGAATGCAGGGACTCGGCGTTGCGCCGTGGGCCCCCGGACCCCGGCTTTCGCCGGGGTGACGGCTGCTCAGCAGATCCGCGGCAGCAGTTCCCCGCCCGGCAGGTCGAGGATGCGGCGCGAGCCCACCCGGCTGCGCAGGATCACCTCGGCGCGGGCGCGGCGCTCCACCCGGCCGATCAGGCTGGCGCCGGCGCCGAGCGGATGCACGCGCAGCACCTCCAGCGTGCGCGCCGCCTGGTCGGGCGGCAGGACCATCAGCATCCGTCCCTCGCAGGCCACCTGCAGCGGGTCCAGGCCCAGCACCTCGCAGGCGCTGGCCACGGCCTCGCTCACCGGGATGGCGGCTTCGTCCACTTCGATCGCCAGGGCGCTCGCCTCGGCGATCTCATGCAGCACGGCGGCGAGTCCGCCGCGGGTGATGTCGCGCAGGCAATGCGGGCGCAGGCCGGCGCCGAGCAGGACCTGCACCAGCCCGCCGAGGGGGGCGCAGTCGCTCTCGATCGGCGGCTCGAACTCCAGTCCTTCGCGGCAGGCCATGATGGCGATGCCGTGGCGGCCGACGTCGCCGCTGACCAGCACGGCGTCGCCGTCCTGCACGTGCGCGGGATGGATGTCGATGCCCGGCTCGACCAGGCCGATGCCGGCGGTGTTGATGTAGAGGCCGTCGCCGGCGCCGCGGTCCACCACCTTGGTGTCGCCGGTGACGATGCGCACGCCGGCGATGTCGGCCGCCTCGCGCATCGAGCGCAGCAGCGCGGCCAGCTCGCCGCGCGGCAGGCCTTCCTCGATGATCAGCCCGGCGCTGAGCCAGAGCGGGCGCGCGCCGGCCGCGGCGAGGTCGTTGACGGTGCCGTACACCGCCAGCCTGCCGATGTCGCCGCCCGGGAACACGCGCGGCCGTACCACGTAGGAGTCGGTGGTGAAGGCCAGGCGGCGGCCATCGGTTTCGATGACGGCGGCGTCGTGCTGCCGCGTCAGCGCCTGGCCAGTGAGCGCCGGCAGCACCAGCTCGCGCAGGAGCTGCTGCATCAGGCGCCCGCCGCCGCCGTGCGCCAGGCGGATGGTGTCGGCGCCGTCGTCGGGCAGGGGGCAGCTCAGCTCGAAGGGGGCCGGCCGCTTGGCGGTCATGTCGCGCTTGCCGTCGCCGGCTGCGCCTCGCTGCGGCGGTAGCGGTAATAGGCGGCGCAGGCACCCTCGGCCGAAACCATGGGCGCTCCGAGCGGACGCTCCGGCGTGCAGGCGGTGCCGAAGGCGCCGCACTGATGCGGCTTCTTCACGCCGCGCAGGACTTCGCCGGCGACACAGCGCGGGTCGTCGTCGGCGCGCACGCCGGAGAGGTCGAAGCGTCGCTCGGCGTCGTAGTCGTGGAAAGCCGGCCGGAGTGCGAGCCCGCTGCGCGGCAGCTCGCCGATGCCGCGCCAGCGCCGCGGCACCTCCTCGAACACCTCGCTCACCATGGCCTGCGCCTGCCGGTTGCCGTCGCTGCGCACCACCCGCGCGTAGGGGTTTTCCAGGCGCGCCTCGCCGCGCTCGAGCTGGCGGATGCAGAGCAGCACGCCGAGCAGGATGTCCACCGGCTCGAAGCCGGTGATGACGATGGGCACGCGCAGGCGCTCCACCAGCGCCCGGTACTGTTCCTCGCCCATCACCGCGCAGACGTGGCCGGCGGCGAGGAAGCCGTCGACGCGGCTGTCGGCGCTGGCGGCGATGGCTTCGATGGCCGGCGGTACCAGCACGTGCGACACCAGCAGCGAGAAATTGCGCAGGCCGAGGTTGTGCGCCTGCAGCACGGCCAGGGCGTGCGCCGGCGCGGTGGTCTCGAAGCCCACCGCCAGGAACACCACCTCCAGCTCCGGCTCCTGCTGCGCCAGCTTCACCGCGTCCAGCGGCGAATAGACCATGCGTACGTCGCCGCCCTCGGCCTTGGCCTGAGCCAGGCTGCCGCGCGAGCCGGGCACGCGCAGCATGTCGCCGAAAGTGCACAGCGCCGTGCCCGGGCGCAACGCCAGGGCGATGGCGCGGTCGATCGCCTCGGTGGGCGTCACGCATACCGGGCAGCCGGGACCGTGGATCAGCTCCACGTTCTCCGGCAGCAGGGTGTCCAGGCCGTGGCGCACGATGGAATGGGTCTGCCCGCCGCACACTTCCATCAGGCGCCAGGGCTTGGTCGCCGCCGCGCGGATCGCCGCCGCCAGCGAGGCCACCGCGTCGCGGTCGCGGAACTCGTCCAGGTATTTCATGGCTCGTCCTCCTCCAGCGATTCCAGCAGGGCCAGCACCCGCTGCGCCTCCTCGGCGTCGATCGCGCTGATGGCGATGCCGGCATGCACCAGTACGTACTGCCCAACCTTCACCTCGGGCAGGCAGGCCAGGGAGATTTCCTTCACCAGCGGCCCGAAGGCCACGCGGCCTCGCCGGAACAGCGGGTCCTCGCCGGTCACGCTCAGCAGCTGTCCCGGCACGGCTAGGCACATGGCGATCCCTCCAGGCAGGCTTGCGCCACCGCGAGCTGGCCCAGTGCCAGCGCGCCGTCGTTGGGCGGCAGGCGCAGTGGCAGGTGTGCCTCGCAGCCGCGCGCGCGCAGCGCCGCCAGGCTCAGCTCCAGCAGCAGCCGGTTCTGGAAGCAGCCGCCGGCGAGCACCACCGGGCGCGGCGCGAAAGCCGCGGCGACTTCGGCGATGGCCGCGGCGAGCGCGCGGTGGAACGCGGCGGCGACGGCCGTCGTGTCCTGCCCGCGCTGCCGGATCAGGCCGAGCACCGGCGACCAGTCGATGCGCCAGGGCGTCACGCCGCGGTCGAGCGGGAACGCCAGCACCGGCACGGCGCCCTGGTGCCGTTCGGCCGCGAACTGCAGGGCCATCGCCGCCTGCCCCTCGAACGTGGTCACCGCGTGCAGGCCGAGCAGCGCGGCCACCGCGTCGAACAGGCGTCCGGCGCTGCTGGTGCGTACGCACTGGACGCCGCGCGCGAGCATCTGTTGAAGGGTGGTGCGCTCGCGCGTGGTGAAGCTGTGCTCGAGCAGCGCTCCGGCTTCACGGTCCGGTGCCGCATGCAGCAGGCCGAGCGCGGCGCGACGCGGTTCGCGCATCGCCGCTTCGCCGCCCGGGAGCAGGAACTCGCGCAGGCTGGCCACGCGCCGGCAGTCGGTGCGCGTCGCCAGCAGGAACTCGCCGCCCCACAGGGTATCGTCGTCGCCCAGCCCGGTGCCATCCCAGGTCACGCCCAGCACCTCGCCGTCGAGCGCGTGCTCGGCCATCACCGCCGCGACGTGGGCGTGGTGATGCTGCACGGCCAGCACCCGGCTACCGCTTTCATGCGCAAACGCGCTGGTGCGGTAGTCGGGATGGCCGTCGCAGGCGAGCGGCCGCGCCGGCAGTCCGAGCATCGCGGGCAGGGTCTCGGCGAGGTG
This sequence comes from Nevskia sp., assembly GCA_031291075.1. Classification (GTDB taxonomy): domain Bacteria; phylum Pseudomonadota; class Gammaproteobacteria; order Nevskiales; family Nevskiaceae; genus Nevskia. Next base: position 24,076 of record JARLJS010000218.1, read on the forward strand.
GCGGTAGGCGGCCACCGCTTCCACGCTGTCCAGGTCGCCGACGTGCGGGCTGACCACGGCCCCGGCGGGACCGCCGAGCGCGAGTGTTGCCTTCTGGTGTCCGCCCAGGGCCATGCCGGTCACTGTATGCGATTCCAGGCCGGGCAGCACCAGCGGCGCCAAGCCGCGGGCGCAGCGCAGCACCTGCATCCGCCCGCCGGCGAGCTGGACCACGGAATCGTCCACCGGCTGCAGGATCGGGCGGTCGTGTACCAGGAACAGGTCGGCGATGCCGCGCAGCCGCGTCAGTGCCTCGTCGCCGTCGCGGCACAGCGGCTCGCCGCTGCGGTTGCCGCTGGTCGCCACCAGCGGCAGCCCCCTGTCGCGCAGCAGGAGCTGGTGCAGCGGCGTGTACGGCAGCATCACGCCCAGCCAGGGATTGCCCGGCGCGATCAGCTCCGGCAGGGTGCCGCGCGAGCGCAGCAGCACGATTGGTGCGGCGGGGCTGCACAGCGCTGCGCGGGCCGGTTGCGGCAGCTCGCAGTGGCGCTTGATCTCGGTGACGCCGTCCAGCATCACCGCCAGCGGCTTGTGCGGGCGCTGCTTGCGCGTGCGCAGCGCGGCGATGGCGTCGGCGTTGCGCGCGTCCACCATCAGATGGAAGCCGCCCAGCCCCTTCACCGCCACTACGGCGCCGCCGCGCAGCGCCTGCACCGCCTCCCGCAGCGCATCCTCGCGCCGTGCCAGCACGGCGCCGTTGCCGTCCCACAATTCCAGTTGAGGACCGCAGCCGGCGCAGGCGTTGTTCTGGGCGTGGAAGCGCCGGTCGTCCGGATCCTCGTATTCGGCCGTGCAGTGCGGGCAGGGCGCGAAACCGGCCAGCGCCGTGTTGGCGCGGTCGTAGGGCAGGGCCGCCAGCGCGCTCCAACGCGGGCCGCAGTCTGGGCAGGCGATGAACGGGTAGCGATGGCGCCGGCTGGCCGGATCGAACAGTTCGGCGCGGCAGGCCTCGCACAGCGCCAGGTCGAGCGGCACGCTCAGGTCCGCGCCGTCGCCGGCCGCGCTGTCATGGATGGCGAAGCCGTGGCGGCCGTCGGCGGCGACGGGCCAGCTGCGCAGCCCCTCGATGTGCGCACGCGGCGGCGGCCGCTCGCGCAGCTCCCGCACGAACGCCTCCAGCTGCGGTGGCGGTCCTTCCACCTCGATGGTGACGCTGTTGCGGTCGTTGCGTACCCAGCCCTCCATGGCGTGGCGGCCGGCCAGGCGGTACACGAAGGGCCGGAATCCCACACCCTGTACCTGGCCTCGGACCTCGATGCGCAGCCGCTGCGCGATGGCCGGCGGTGCGGCGTCGTTCATGATGCCGCCGCGCTATTGCGGTTCGATCCGCATCGGCGACATCTCATGCATGTTCGCAGGTTCCCTCTTGCTTCAGTTCCGCGCTCAGCATCTTGATCACGCGCCGGCCGGCCGCTTCGATTTCTGGGCTCAGACCGCGGCCGTGATCGAAGGTGCGGCCCTCGACGCCGATCAGCGTCAGCCGCTCCGGCAGTTGATCGAGGCTGCGGCCCAGCGCCACCGCGTCCGCCAGGTTCAGGCTATGGCTGGAGCACAGGGCCTGCTGCGGCAGGGCGTGTTCCAGCGCGTCGATATGCAGCACCTCGCCGGGTTGGCCGGCCCCGCACAGGGCATCGAACACGAAGGCGGTTTCCGCCCCTTTCCAGGCTTCGATCAGTTCCAGCACCTCGCGGGCGCAGACCAGCACGGCGACATCCGGCAGATCGGCGTCGCGCAGCGCTCCGGCGATCCAGGGACCGATGCCGTCATCGCTGCGCCATTCGTTGCCGATGCCGGCCAGCAAGGTCTTCCCCCGGCTCATGCCGCGACGCCGTCCACGCGCTCGACCGTGAGCTTGAGGAAGTGCGCCGAGCAGGAAATGCAGGGGTCGAAGTTGCGGATGACCTGCTCGCAGCCATGGCGCAACTCGTCTTCCGGCATGTCCAGGCGGTCGCTCACGAACTGACGCAGGTCGCCTTCGATGGCCGCCTGGTTGACGGCGGTCGGCGGCACGATCTTGGCCGCGGTGATGAGGCCCTGCTCGTCGATCGAGTAGCGGTGGTAGCAGGTGCCGCGCGGCGCCTCCGTGCAGCCGTAGCCGGTGCCCGCGCGGGGCGTCACTTCGAAGCAGGGCCGGTCGGGCGCCACGTAGCCGTCGATGATGCGCGCCGATTCCTCCAGCGCGAACAGTATCTCCACGCAGCGCAGGGCGATGCTGCGGTGGGGATTGCGCCAGGCGTCCTCCAGGCCGTGCTCCTTCAATGCCGCCCGCGCCAGCGGGCCGAGGCGGTCCTGGTTGAGCGCGATGCGCGCGGCCGGTCCCACGCAGGCCAGCGGCGGGTTGGCGGCGCCGAGGCGGCGGCTGTGCAGCGCGGTGGAGTGCGCCACATGCTCCTCCTGCAGCACCTGCTCGTATTCGCGGATCGGGATGTCCACCCCGTCGGTGGAAGCGTAGCGGCCCTCGTTGAGGGGGTATTCGTCCGCATGCCGCAGGGCGAAGTGCTCGTGGGCGGTGCGCAGGTCGGGCGCCTTCAGGCCGGCGACCAGCTTCAGCAGGCGCTGCGTGGCCCCCATCGCCCAGTCCAGCTCGCCTCGCCGGGCCTTGAGTTCCGCTACGGTGGGCAGCTTGTAGAAACCGCCGACACGCACGTTGATCGGGTGGATCTCGCGCCCGCCGAGCAGCCGCAGCAGGTCGTTGCCGACCGCCTTCAGCCGCAGGGCGTCCTTCACCAAGTCCGGATGGTCCTTGGCCATGGTGATGGCGTCCGGATAGCCGAGGAAGTCCGGCAGGTGCAGCATCGCCACGTGCAGTCCATGGCTTTCGATCCACTCGCCGCAGTACAGCACGCGGCGCAGGTCCCGCAGCGGGCCGTCGACCTTCACCCCGCAGATATCCTCCATCGCGTGGGCCGCGCTCATCATGTAGGCGATCGGGCAGATGCCGCAGATGCGCGAGGTGATGTCCACCGCCTCGGTGAAGTGGCGCCCGCGCAGCAGCGCCTCGAAGAAGCGCGGCGGCTCGAAGATGTTGAGCTCGACCCGGTGCACGCGGTCGCGGTCCAGCGTGATGTGGAGGGCCGCCTCGCCCTCGACGCGGGCGATGTAGTCGACCTTGATGGTTCTGGTGGTGGTCATGGCGTTTCGTGGGCGCGGCTTTCCTCGCGGAACTCCGGCGCCCAGGCGTTGAAGCTGCGGTAGAAGCGCACCAGCTTGTCGCCCTGCATCCCGAGCTTCTGCAGTGGCGCGGCGAGCGAGGCGGTGGGCGTTTCCTTCGGCCCGTAGCAGCCGTAGCAACCGCGGTCGTGGCGCGGGCACAGGGCGCCGCAGCCGGCGTGCGTCACCGGGCCCAGGCAGGGCGTGCCGTGGGCCACCATCACGCACACCGTGCCGCTGCGTTTGCACTCGGTGCAGACGCTGTGCGAGGCGACCGCCGGGCGGCGGCCGTTGACGAAGGCGTTGATGACCTCGACCAGCTGCGCCTTGTTGATCGGGCAGCCGCGCAGCTCGAAATCGACGCTCACCTGCTCGGCGATCGGCGTGGAGGTGGCGAGGGTGGAGAGGTAGTCGGGGCGGGCATACACGGCGGCGGCGTACTCGCCGGCGTCGGCGAAATTGCGCAGCGCCTGGATGCCGCCGGAGGTGGCGCAAGCGCCGATCGTCACCAGGTAGCGCGACTGCGCGCGGATGGTGCGGATCTGCTCCAGGTGCTCGGGCGTGCTGATCGAGCCTTCCACCAGCGACAGGGTGTAGGGCCCGGGCCGCATGCTGCTGCTGGCCTCCGGGAACATGGCGATGTCCACCGCGCCGGCCACCGCCAGCAGTTCCTCCTCGCAGTCGAGCAGGCTGAGCTGACAGCCGTCGCAGGAGGCGAACTTCCATACCGCCAGGGTCGGTCGGGTCATCACAGCTCCGGGACGATCAGGCCGCCGTGCAGCCGGTCGAAGCGGAACACCGGGCCGTCGCGGCAGATGAAGTGCGGGCCGTAGAAGCAATGGCCGCAGTAGCCGACGGCGCATTGCATGTGGCGCTCCATCGACAGGTAGATCGCGGACTGCTCCATTCCCTCCTGCTGCAGGGCCAGCACGGTGAATCGCATCATCACCTCCGGGCCGCACACCACCGCCAGGGTCTTGGCGGGATCGAGGTCGATGGAAGGCACCAGGTGGGTGACCGCACCGATCTCGCCCGGCCAGCCGGGCGAAGCGTTGTCCACGGTGACGCGCATGCGGATGTTGCAGTCCCGCTGCCAGCGGGCGATGTCGGTCGGGTAAAGCAGGTCCGCCGGCTTGCGCGCGCCATAGATGATATCGACGCGGCCGTAGTCGGCGCGGTGCAGCGCCAGCCACTCGATCAGCGGCCGTAGCGGCGCCAGCCCCAGGCCGCCGGCGACGATCACCACGTCGTGGCCACGCAGTTCCTCCACCGGCCAGCCGTTGCCGAACGGGCCGCGCACGCCCAGCACAGTGCCCGGCGCGATCTGTTCCAGCACCCGCGTCACCGCGCCGACCGCGCGCACCGTGTGCAGGATGCCGCCGTCCGGGGCGTGGCCGCTGATGGAAATGGCGACCTCGCCCTGGCCGAACTGGTACAGCATGTTGAACTGGCCCGGCTTGAACGGCGGGGCCACGCCCTCCAGCGGTGCCATCTGCATGCTGAACACGTCGCTGGTGTCGCGGCGCAGGTCGCGCACGCGCCAGGGCTGCGGCACCCAGGGATCGGAGCCGTCGGCGTTCACCGGCGCGGCTCCGTGGGATGGGCGTAGACCTCGGCGAGCTGCAGGCGGCTGGCCTGCAGCCGGTTCATCACCGAGCGTACCGCCCGTTTGAGGAACTTGTAGCCGAAGTCGTGGTTGTTATCCATCGCCAGTCGCAGGCACTGGCAGTCCACCGCGAGGGTGGTGACCGGCTCGAGCACGCGGGCGTCGAAGAACGAGTGGTACGGCGGCACCAGCCAGGACAGGCCCGCCACGGCGCCACCTTCCAGGGTCTGGATGGGCATGCAGACCCCGCGCGTGTCGCAGGTCTCCAGCATGATGCGTCCGTGGAGCACGAAGTGGCATTCGCGGATCTCCTGGTTCTGGCGCATCAGCACTTCGTTCTTGCCGAACTGCCGTTCATGCACGCAGGGTTCCAGCACGGCCAGCAGCGCCGGGTCGAAGCCGGCGAAGAACGGGTGGGCGGCGAGCTGCTCCAGGGGTGTCATGGCTTCTCCGCGTCGGCGCGCAGGGCGGCGATTTCCTCGGTCAGGTCGATGCCCGGCGGGCACCAGGTGATGCAGCGGCCGCAGCCGACACAGCCCGAAGTGCCGAACTGGTCGATCCAGCCCGCCAGCTTGTGGGTCAGCCAGTGGCGGTAGCGCGAGGAGGTGCTGACGCGCGCGCTGCCGCCCGCCATGTGCGTGAACGACTGGGTGAAGCACGAAGCCCAGGTGCGCTCGCGCTCGGTGGTGGAGCCGTCCAGGCTGGTGACGTCCTGCACGTCGGAACAGAAGCAGGTCGGGCACACGCTGGTGCAGTTGCCGCAGCTCACGCAGCGCTCGGCCACCGCCTTCCAGCGCGGGCTTTCCGCGTTGCCGTAGAGCAGCGCGCGGATTTCCGTGGTGTCGAGCTGGCGCCCCATGGACGCCGCGGTGGCGGCCACCAGGGCGTCGGCCTGGCTGTGGTCGGCCTGGGCGGCGGACGGCGCGTCCAGTTCGGCCAGCACCTCGGCGCCGGCGTCGCTGCCGGCTTCCACCAGCAGGTCGTGGCGCTGCGCGTCGAGCAACTCGGTCAGCGCCAGGTCGAAGCCGCGGCTGGCGCGCGGGCCGCTGTTCATCGACACGCAGAAACAGGTCGCGCCGGCCACGCCGCAGTTGACCGCGACGGTGAAGATCTCCTTGCGTCGCGCCGCGTAACGGGAGTCGACGGCCGCGCCGCCGGTGAACACCCGGTCCTGCACGGCGATGGCCTGCAGCTCGCAGGCGCGCACGCCGATGAAGGCGCGCCGTGGCGGCGGTGGTGGTGGCTCGATCGCGAAGCCGTTTTCGCCACGCTGCCCCCGCCATAGCGTTTCGTGGGGCGGGAACAGGTATTTCTTCCAGGACTGCGGGCCGACCGTGTAGCCGAACAGGGCGCGGTCGCCGCCGGCTTCGACCCGGTAACGGCCCGGCCCCTGCCGGTCGTGCCAGCCGATGGGCAGGTCCGCCATCGATTTCAGCTCGTCGTAGACGATGGCGCCGTCGCGCAGGCGCGGGCCGACGACGGCGTAACCGCGCCGCTGCAGCGCGTCGAACAGCGCATCGAGTTGAGCCGCCGGCAGGAGCTTTGGTCCGTTCGAAGCCATGCGCTGTCCCTAGCCGTACGAGGGTGGAGGGAAAACCTACCACGGTGCCGTGAAGTCATGTTGACGCCGTCGCATCATCCTCGCAAGCGCCGCAAGGCGGATTTGACCTGTGTCAATGCCCCGGCATGCGCTGCGGCGCTAAATATCGGCGTATTCTGATCAATAATGGTGCACTGGAGGCTTGGTCATGCAGAAAATCCTGATCCCGTTCGACGGGTCCGCCGCGGCGAAACGGGCGGTGCAGTTCGTGGCCGATACGTTCAAGGGACAAGCGGGTGTGCACGTCTACCTGCTCAACGTGCAGGAAATCCCCGCCTTCTTCGACGACTTCGGCAACGCTCACCTGATGAGCGAGATGGAGCCGCAGCTGATCGAGAAAGGACGCAAGGTCCTGCTCGAAGCGGCGGAAGTGCTGCAGCAGGCGGGGGTACCCCATCAGCTCGATGCCACCGTGGGACTGGTGGCGCAGACCATTGCGCAGCAGGTGGAAGCCCTGGATTGCCAGTCGGTGGTGATGGGAACGCGCGGCCTCGGCGCCGTGGCCGGGCTGGTGTTCGGCTCGACCGCGACCAAGATCGTGCACATGGTGCACGTGCCGGTCACGCTGGTGAAATAGAAGCCTAGCGGCGCGACCGCGCGGCGGCAGGTGCCTGCGCCGCGGCGCGCCGGCTTTGGCGGCCCGGCTGCGGCATTTCCGCCAGCAGCAGGCCGGTGGCGAGCTGCGCCAGCGTTTCGACCTGACGGGTCAGGTGCCCGGCTCCCTCCGAGAAGACGATCCGGTACAGGATTCCGCCAACCGCCTCGATCACCGCGACGGCATGTAATTCGCTCACCGGCCGCGCCCCCGACTGGTGGAACGATACGTCGCGGCTCAGCGCCACCAGCAGCAGCGCGAGCTGGCGATCCACCTCCAGCCGCATATTGATCGCCCTGGGACCGGCGGCCCACACTTCCACCACGAAGGCCCGTGCGTATGACGGCCGCTCGGCCAGCAACTGGAGCAGGCCGCGGATGGTCGCTTCCGCGCGCCGGTACAGGTCCAGCCCGGGGTCGTGCGGCAGGGTGATGGTGCGCACGATCTGATCGGCGAGGTGCTCGCCCGCCGCCAGGAAGCAGGCTTCCTTGTCCTCGAAGTATTCGTAGAAGGTGCGCTTGGCCACGCCGCCGCGCGTGACGATGTCGGCGATGGTCACGGCCGCGTAACCCTTTTCCGCCGTCAGCTCAGCGATCGCGTCCAGCAGGCGCATCCGCTGCGAGGCTTGCACCAGCTCACGGCTCAAGCCGTGGCGGCCACGAGGCAGATTGCGCGGAATGTGCCGGCCTTTCGCGGCGGGTTCTTTCATGGCCGCACATGGTAGCACCGCTTATTTGGGAACTTGACAGTTCCCAAAGGCTGGGTTATTTATAAACCACACAGTTCCTAAAACAACACATAGCGGCACTTGCGGAGGAGAACCATCATGCGGAGACGTCCCTTTGGCGTGCGCGTCGTGTGCGCGCTCGGAGTATTGACCGCGGCCGTCTGTGCCACGGCCGGCGCGGTCCCGGTCGTAGGCCCGGCCGGTATCGCCTTCTACCAGCCGCCTGCGCCGCTGCCGACCGGCAACCACGGCGATCTCGTCTGGTATCGCCAGGCCACGGTCAACCTCGGCGGCGGGGCGCCGAAGGTGAACGCCTGGAACGTGCTTTATCACTCGGTCGACGCGGCCGGCGCGGCCAACGTGGTCACCGGCACGGTGCTGGTGCCCGCCGCCGCATGGTCGGGGTCGGGCTCGCGCCCGGTGGTCAGCTACGCGGTCGGCACGCACGGCCTGGCGCAGAGCTGCGCGCCGTCGCTGCAGTACGCCCAGGGTACGGATTACGAGAACGCCAACGTGGTCGCGGCTCTCGACCGGGGCTACGCCGTGCTGGTCACCGATTACGCCGGCTACACCACCGGCAATGTGCCCACCTACCTCGCCGGCGCAGCCGAGGGCCACGCCGTGCTCGACATGTTCCTGGCGGCCAGGGAGATTCCCGGCGCGGGCATCGCCGCCACCGCCAAGTCCGCCGTCTGGGGTTATTCGCAAGGCGGCCAGGCGGCCGCCTGGGCCGGTCAGCTGCAGCCGACCTACCTGCCGGGCCTCAACCTGATGGGCGTTGCCGCGGGCGGGGTCCCGGCCAACTTCATCGAGACCGCGTCCTATCTGGACGGCAGCATCGGCGAGGCCTTCCTGCTCGGCGGCGTGGTGGGCCTGTCGACCCAGTACCCCGCCCAGATCCCGATCGACACGCTGGCCAACGCCGCCGGCAAGGCGGCCATCGCCCAGGGTGAGCGGGAGTGCGTGTTCCAGCTGGTGCTGCAGTACATGGATCACAGCATCGCCGAATACACCGTCGGCAACCAATCGCTGGCCCAGCTCGAGACCGTACCGTCGATCCAGCAGACGCTGCTGGAGCAGGATCTCGGCGGCAGCCGCATCGGCGTGCCGCTGTACCAGTACCACGGCCAAGCCGACGAGTTCATCCCGCTCGACCAGGCCGAGGCACTGAAGCAGGCCTATTGCGGCAAGTTCGAAAGCGTGACCTTCGGGGTCTACCCTGGCGAGCATATCGTTACGCAGTTCCAGGCCGCGCCGCAGGTGCTGTCCTGGCTGGCGGACCGCTTCGCGGGCAAGGCCGCGCCGAGCTCCTGCCTGACCACGCAGCCGCCGCCGAAGTCCACTGCTCCCCCGGGCGGAGGCGATTTCGTGGTCAGCGTGAACAACTGGCCCCTGAGCGGCAAAGTTCACCTGAAGACCCTGAACCAGGACGTCGTCCTGCCGGCCGGCTCGACCTTCGAGGCCGACACCGACCTGAGCAGCGAGAGGGTCACTGGCGGCCTGTCGATCCCCAAGTTCGCCGACTCCCTGCTGATCGTTATCCTGCCGGTGACGGTCGACCTGTCGATCGTTCCCACCGGCGCCATCACCGGCACGGTGACGCTGGACAACGCCGGATTGCTGCACATCCATGGCAGTGCCCAGGCCAACATCACCGTGGTCTCGGCCGGGGAGGGCTCGCTGCAGATCCCGTTCGGGTGCCAGACCTCGTCGCCGGTCGATTTCCCGATCGACTTCGACGGGCCGGTATCGTCCCTCGGCGACGGCAAGCTGAGCTTCACCGGCACCACCACTTTCCCCCAGCTGGCCAACTGCGGCGCCTTCAGTGGCCTGTTCAGCGCCCTCATGTCGGGGCCGGGGCAGACCTTCACCTTCACCGCGACACCGCCGGCGCCGGTGGTCTGGTAATCCGTGACGGGGCGGGAAATGGCGCCGGTGGCGGCGACGGGCGGGCCGGCCGCAGGGGTTGTACGGGCGTGGGCGACGGTGTGACCGCTCGTCGCCCTTGTCCCGGCGGGCCGATCAGCGGCCCGCTCCCAGGGCCGGGGGTGCAGATGCCGCCTTCTGTTGCCGAGGAGTCCGTGGATCAGTCAAGATAGCGCTGTAAATAAGGTGGCGGAGCGGGGCGAAGACGCCCCGGATCACAGAAAAGCCCAACACAACACGACACCGGGGTCGCACCGGTGATCGATGCACAGCAGTTTTATGCGCCGGCGGGGCCGCCCGGGAGTTCTTCCCGAGGTGACCAGGGCCTGTTACGCCCACGGATAGCGCCGCGCGGCAGTCATGGACGACGACATCCGGGCGCCTGGCGGCGAAGACGCCGGCACGGGACTGCCTGGGGTTTTGTACGCGCAAGCGCGCCGGGTCTGTCATTTCGAAAGGCTGTCAACTTGAATACCGCAACTTTGGATCGTTCCGCAGCGGCATCCGTGCCCCACCGCAAAGTCATCCGTAGCTGGCTGGCACCGGTCTCGCAGCGCAGCACGCCGCGCGCCCTGGCCCTCGTCGTGGTGGACATTGTGCTGTTCCTGTCGCTGATCGCGGCGGCGGCGTGGCTGCACAGCCCGGTCCTGAAGATCCTGGCCGGCACGGTCGCCGGGTTCGTGATCGGCCGGCTGTTCATACTCGGCCACGACGCCTGTCACCAGAGCTTTACGTCGAATCGCGGCCTCAACCCCTGGCTGGGACGGCTCACCTTCCTGCCCTCGCTGACGCCGTACAGCCTGTGGGACACGGGGCACAACGTGGTCCACCATGGCTACACCAACCTGAAGGCCTTCGACTTCGTGTGGCAGCCACTGACCCTGGAGCAGTACCGCGAGCTGCCGTTCTGGCGGCGCTGGCTGGAACGCGTGTATCGCAGCGGCTGGGGGCCTTCCCTCTACTACCTGGTCGAAATCTGGTGGAAGCGCATGTTCTTCCCCAGCCGGCGTCACATGCCGACCCGCCGCAGGGTCTTCCTGGGCGATTGCATCCTGGTGAGCGTGGCCGCCCTGGTCTGGATCGGAGCACTGGTGGCCGCTGCCGTGCACGGCCACCAGCCGGTGTGGCTGAACCTGCTCGCCGGCTTTGTGGTTCCCTACCTGTTCTGGAACGGCATGATCGGCTTCGTGGTGTACGTTCATCACACCCATCCCGACATCGCCTGGTATGACGACAAGGCGGCCTGGTCGGCGGCCCAGCCGTTCGTTTCCACCACCGTGCATGTCGCCTTCCGGCCCTTCCTGGGCATGGACGTCGGTGCCCTGCTTCATCACATCATGGAGCACACCGCGCACCACGTGGATATGACGATCCCGCTGTATCGCCTGCGGGAGGCCCAGGCCATCCTGGAAGAGCGCATGCCCGGCCGGATTGTCGTGCAGTTCTTTTCCTGGCGCTGGTATTTCGATACCGCCCGGCGCTGCAAGCTGTACGACTATCGACTGCGCTGCTGGACCGACTTCGCGGGCCGGCAGACTACACATTCGTTGGTTCCGACGGCCGCCTGAGGAGAGGGCCCCGGCCGAGTTGTCGCATCACCGAGGCTGTTGCAGGAAACGCCGTGTATGAGCCGTAGAAGAGTCGTCGTCACTGGAATGGGCATCGTCTCCCCCGTGGGATCGACGGTGGAAGCCGCCTGGAGCAACATCCTGGCGGGGAAGTCGGGTATCGTCCCGATCACCCATTTCGACGCCTCCGCGTTTTCCGCCCGCATCGCCGGACTGGTGAGCGGCTTCCGGGCGGAGGACTACCTGGGCCCCAAGGATATCCGCAGGACCGACTCCGCCGTCCACTACGGGGTGGCGGCCGCCAAGCAGGCGGTGCGCGATGCCGGCCTGGAAATCACCGACGAGAACCGCTTCCGCATCGGTGTCTGCATCGGCTCGGGCATCGGCGGCATCGGCCGGATCGCCGAGGAGACTGCTGCACTGCACAAGTGCGGCCCACGGCGGGTCTCCGCCTTCCTGGCCCCGTCCGTCATCATCAACATCATCTCCGGCTACGTCTCGATCGACCTGGGCATCACCGGCCCCAACCTGGCGGTGTCCGCGGCCTGTACCACGGCCACCCACGCCATCGGCATCGGCACCCGCCTGATCCAGTACGGCGACGCCGACGCCTTCATCGTTGGCGGTGCCGAATGCGCTTCGGTGCCGGCCGGCATAGCCGGTTTCTGCCGCGCGCGGGCCCTGTCGACCCGCAACGACAGTCCGCAGCAGGCGAGCCGGCCCTGGGACCAGGACCGCGACGGCTTCGTGGTGGCCGACGGCTCCGGTGTGCTGCTGCTTGAGGAGTACGAGCACGCACGCCGGCGCGGTGCGCGCATCTACGCCGAGCTGTCGGGTTTCGGCACTTCGGGCGATGCGGTCCACCTGTCCCAGCCGGCCGCCGATGGCTGCGGCAGCAGGCGCAGCATCCAGTACGCCCTGAAGGATGCGCGCCTGAATCCCGAGCAGGTGAATTACGTCAACGCGCACGGCGCCTCCACGCCGGCCGGCGATCTGGCCGAGACCCTGGGCATCAAAGGGGCCCTGGGTGATCATGCCTACCGCTGCCCGGTCAGTTCCACCAAGTCCATGACCGGCCACCTGCTGGGCGCGGCCGGCGGGGTCGAATCCATCTTCGCGGTGCTGGCCCTGCGGGATCGGGTGGTGCCGCCCACCATCAACCTTGACCGTCCGGGACCCGGTTGCGACCTGGACTATGTGCCGCATACCGCCCGCCAGATGGACCTGGACGTCGTCATGCTCAACTCGTTCGGCTTCGGCGGCACCAACTGCACGCTGGTGTTCAAGCGGCTCTCCTGAGGCTTTGTACTGAACCGGCCAGGGCGGTGGCTTGAACAGGCCGGCCGGGCGCGAACTTCTGCGGCGCGGCCCCATCTAAGGCGTGGCCAAACTGTAAAGTATCCCCCCATGAACCTGCGCCGCGCCTCCCTGCTGCTGGCGGCCGTCCTCGCCGGGGCGGCCCATGCCAACCCGGCGCCGTTCGACCTCGCCGGCCCGACCCTGGAGGTCAAAGTCACCCGCGGCGACAAGACCCTGCCGGCGACCCAGGTGCCCGATCTCGCCGTCGGCGACCGTCTGTGGGTCAAGGCGGACCTGCCGTCCAACCAGTCGGCCCATTACCTGCTGGTGGCGGCCTTTCTCAGCGGTTCCACCAATCCGCCGTCCGAGGACTGGTTCCTCCCGTGCAAGACCTGGAAGGGCAAGTGCGCCCGCGAAGGTCTGAGCGTGACCGTGCCGGACGGAGCGCAGCAGGTGCTGGTGTTCCTGGCGCCGGAGACCAGCGGCGACTTCCGCACCCTGGTCGGGGCGGTGCGCGGCCGTCCCGGCGCCTTCGTGCGCACCTCGCAGGACCTCAACCAGGCGGAGCTCGATCGTTCCCGCCTGGAGCGTTATCTCACCAGCATCCGCCGCCTCAGCGAAACCGATCCGCAGGCGCTGAAGGAGACCGCCCCGCTGCTGGCGCGCAGCCTGGCGATCAAGGTGGAGGAGAAGTGCCTGGATCGCGTGCCCGAGCTGCAGGCGCCCTGCCTGATGCAGGGCCAGGAGTCGCTGATCCTCAACGACGGCCACAGCACGTCCATTGTGGGGGCGCTGACCGCGGCGTCCGACATCGACGCGCTGATGGCCGCCAGCTCCACGCCGCAGCTGGGCTATGGCTACTACAGCCCCGACATCGCCTCGGTGGTGGACATCGCCCGGTTGATGGATTCCTTCCGCACCGCGGTATACCAGTACATCCCCGCGCTCGCCTCGCAGCGCGACGACCGGTTCGACCTGGCGCTGAACGCCGCCCCTTCCTTCAACGATCCCAAGTCGGTGCTGGTCGTGGCCCTGCCGGCGATCCAGCCGCCGCGGCTGCCGCCCTTGCACGCGGTGGATCCCAAGGCGGTCTACTGCGCGGGACGCGCCGACCTGGTGCTGCCGGTGGAGGGGGCGCCGCTGGTGTTCTCCACCGCCTACGCCCATGACCTCAGGCTGAGCCTGACCGGCAGCGACGGCAAGACGGTCGAGCTGCCCGCGCGCGCCGATCCGGCCCAGGGCGGCTACGTCATCGACACCTCCGCCCTGCAGACCGCGGCCGCGGCTGAGCCGATGCGCGCCACTCTGCGCGGCTACTGGGGCTTCGAGCCCTACCAGGGGCCGGTGTTCCAGCTCCGCACCGCCCATGCCGCCAAGTGGGCGCTGGCGCCGGAGGACGAAAGCGCGCTCGTCGCGGGCCGCAAGGACACCGTGCATCTGCAGGCCGACAGCGTCAGTTGCGTCGAGGGCATCGCGCTCAAGGACGCCGACGGCCGCGAGCTGAAGGCGGAATGGAAGCCGGTCAACCCCAACGAGGTGGAAGTCACCGTGCCGCTGCAGGACGCGCAACCCGGCGCGATGACCCTGCTGGTGCGGCAGTACGGGCTGGACCAGGCGCAGGCGATCCCGGTGCAGGTGTTCGCCGACGCCGGCCGCTTCGACGGCTTCACCATCCATGCCGGCGACAGCCAGGGTGTCCTTAAGGGGACCAGCCTCACCGACGTGGCCAGCCTCAGCCTCGGCGGCCTCAGTTTCGTGCCGGGCGACCTGTCGCTCCGGCATGCGGCCGGGGAGCTGCCGATGGTGGCCAAGGACGCCGAGGCCGCCGCCGCGCTCAAGCCGGACTCGGCCACGGCCCGGGTGCTCCTGAAGGATGGGCGCGCGTTCCGGCTCACCGCCACGGTGGCGCCGCCGCGGCCGCGCGCGAGCCTCATCGCCAAAGGGGTGCAGCTCCCCGATGCCCGCCTCGACAGCAACATCCAGCTCGCCAACGAGGACGAGCTGCCGCAGGACGCCAGGCTTACGTTTTCGGTGCGGGCGCAGGCGCCGGCGAACTTCGCCCGCGACGAGACGGTCGAGGTTGCCACTGCCGACGGCTCGTTCTCGGCCACGCTGAGCCTGGACAACGGCGGCCTGCGGCTGGAGGACGCCAGGATCGCAGTCGCCACCCTCTATCCGGCCAAGGCCTTCGGTTCCTCCGCGTTCGGTCCCTTGCAGTTCCGCGTCAGCCTCAATGGCGCCGCCGGTGACTGGCTGCCGCTGGCGACCCTGGTGCGACTGCCGGCGCTCAAGGAGCTGCAGTGCCCCGCCGCCGCCGAGCTGCCATGCAAGCTGTCCGGCGCCGACCTGTTCCTGGTGGATTCGGTCTCAGGAGACCCGGGCTTCGACCACCCCGTGCAGGTGCCGGACGGCTTCCCGGGAACCGTGCTGCCGGTGCCGCATCCGGGCAACGGCCGGCTTTACGTCAAGCTGCGCGACGATCCCTCGGTGATCAACCTGGCCAGGCTGGAGGCGCAGCCGCTGCCCGCCGTTTCCGACGCGGTTGCGCGTGCCGCCGCGGACGCCGCTTCCCACACCACACCGCCGTAAAGCTGCAGGCCGCGTCGGTGGCGGCTTATTCGAACCGCCCCATGCGCCCGCTGCGGCCGAGCACCACCAGTCCGTCGCCCGCTTCGACCATGGTCGAGCCTGGCGGACGGTTGATGGTGCCGCCGTCCAGGCGGTTGATGGCGACCACCAGGAAGGCCCCGCCGGCGCGCCGGTCCACTTCGTCCACGCTCAGCCCGGCGAAAGCGCCGCTGCCGGCGGCGGTGATGACCTCCAGCTCCAGCCCCAGCTTGCGCAGGTCGCGCTCCAGGTCGCTCATCTTCTCGCTGCGCAGGAAGCGGGATGTTTCCTGGTACAGGATCATCTCGGCGATGCGCTCGGCACCGATATGCGTGGGCAGCACGACGCGATCAGCGCCGGCGTGGATCAGCTTGCCCTCGGTGGTCGGCATCTCGCCGCGGGCGATGATCTGCAGCGACTTGTTGAGGCTGCGTGCGCTCAAGGTGATGAACACGTTGGCGGCATCGTCCGGCAGCACGGTGGCCAGGATGCGGGCGCGCTCGACGCCGGCGGCGATCAGGGTGGTCTCGTCGGCGGCGTCGCCCTGCATGCACAGATAGCCCGCCGCCCGCGCCTCCGCGATGCGCTGCTCGCTGCGGTCGAGCAGCACGAAGCGTGCATTGGCGGCCCTCAGCTCGCGCAGCAGCATGTTGCCGATGCGGCCGTAGCCGCACACGATAATGTGGTCCCGCAACTGGGCGATTTCGTTTTTCATGCGATTGATCCCGAACACCTGCTGGATTTGCAGCGCGGTAAAGAACTGCACCAGGGCGCCGGTCATGAAGATCATGCCGGTCGATCCCAGGATGATCGCCGTCATGGTCAGGCCGCGCAGGAAGGGCGTGTTGACAGGGTGGACTTCGTCGAAGCCGACGGTGGAGGTGGTGAGCACCAGCATGTACAGCGCGTCGCCCATGCTCCAGCCTGCCGCCATGTAGCCGCAGATGCCCAGCGCCGTCACGATGAAGAGGAAGACGGCGCCGTAAATCAGGTTGCGGGCTGGATGCAGGCCGGTCGGCATCGGCAATACCGGTGGGGTTGCCAGGGCCTTGCACGGTTGATGCCAGCCACCACAAGCTCAATCGAGCAGGCCAGACCCCGCCCCCTCGCCGGACCGCAGGCCGGGGGGACTGCGGCGATCGAGGCGCGGTCAGCCCAGCGTGACCAGCTCGAACACGTGGTAGCCCCAGGCGGGCAGATCCAGGTAGAAGCCGCGGGCGGCGAGGTCGCCGCCGTCGCGCTCGTACACCGCCGGTCCGGTCAGGTCCTTGAGCACCACCCTCTGGCCGGACAGGCCGGGCAGCTCCAGGCGGACGTAGCATTGTCCCTGGTTGCCGGCGTAGTTGACCGTCACCAGCCGCCGCTGGCCGTAGGGCGACTGCCAGATCCAGGCGATGAAGCCGTCCCAGCTGCCGTTGCCGTCCCAGGCGGGGACGCATTCGAGCAGGTGCCACTGGCCATGGCGGACCACCGACTGCCGCAGCACCGACAGCAGCCCCTCGTAGAAGCGCTGCAGCCCGCTATCGACCGCTTCCTGCGGCGCCCGGACCAGGTGCGGCGAGATGCGCTTGCGGCGGCCTTCGAACTGCCCCTGGTGAAAGAAGCGCAGCCCCGGGGTGAGATAGGTGACGATCGCGGCCGCCTCGTGCATGGCGGGTGCAAAGGTGGCCGCGGCGCGCGGTTCGTCGTGGTTTTCCATGAAACGGGCGAGCTTGTTCTGGTAGTCGGCACCGGCATGGAGGTGTTCGCGCACCGGCCGGGCATGGCCCTCGTGCAGCCGGTCGTAAAGGCGCTTGTCATAGGCGTAGTCGAAGCCCTGCTGCATCATCGTCCACTCCAGGTCCCAGTACACCTCGGCCATGAAGCAGAAGCCGGGCACCTGCTCGCGCACGCGCCGGGTCGCGCGTGGCCAGAACGGCAGGGGCCGCCGGCCCCAGGTGCGCTCGAACACATCCGGCAGCACCAGCATCGCCATGTCGCAGCGCACGCCGTCGCATTGGCCGGAGATCTTCAGCAGCTCGGCGATCATCGCCTCCTGCGTCGCCGGGTTGCTGTAATCGAGCTGCAACGTATCCGACCAGCCGGGGAAGTAGGGGTCGCGCCCGTACGGCAGCACCCGTTCGTCCTGCGCGGTGACCACCCGGATGTAATTCTGCGGCGCCTGCGCCAACTGGGCTTCCGTGGCCGGGACGTAGTAGTCGGGGTGCTCCATCACCCAGGGATGGTCCACCGCCGTGTGGTTGGGGACGAAGTCGAGCATCAACCAAAGGCCGCGCGCCCGCAAGCGCTTGCGCAGGCGTTCCAGCGCCGCATCTCCACCCAGCTCCTGGCTCACCCGGTAGGCGGTGATCGCGAAACCCGAGCCGGCGATGTCGTCCTCGCGCAGGTCCGGCAGGGTGTCCTGGAACTCGCGGCGCCACTCCGCGTTCCCGCGCGAGATGCGCTGTCCCACCGCGCCGATCTGCCATACGCTGAGCAGCCACACCCAGTCGAAGCCCAGCGCCGCCACGCGGTCCAGCTCGGCATCCGGGATGTCGTCCAGGGTGGCGGGCCGGTTCAGGGCCCGGCTCAATTCGGTCAGCCAGACGCGGGTATTGATCTGGTAGAGCGAGGGGTGGAGCTTCTTGTCGCCTTCGATCACCGCGGTTTCCCCTTGTAATGGCTTGGCGCTGCAATGTTCGTCTTCGCGCGGAAAAAATCAAGCTGCACGCGCCACCGCCTCGATGCGGCGTGCGCCGCGCGGCGCCGGGCTTGAGCATGGCGTCCACCTCGCCCACAATGGGCGCGAGCCTCATGGATCGAGCACTTCCTGCGCAATGGCCAAGCACCAGTACTTCCTGATCCGTGGCCTGCTGCGAGCCTTTTACTGGGTTGACGAGGGTATGCAGAACTACATCCGGGCCGCCGGCTTCCAGCCGATGTCGCGCTCGCAGGCCATGGTCATGGGCAGTATCGCCGGCGGCATGCGCCGACCGGCGGACCTCGCGCGCAGCCTCGGTGTCAGCCGCCAGGCGGTGCACCAGCTGCTCGCGGATATGGAGGGGCGTGGCCTGGTCGACCTGCGTCCGGACCCGGACGACGCGCGCGCCAAGCTAGTGCACTTCAGCCGGCGCGGCAGCGGCATGCACCGGGTGGCGATGCACGCCCAGCGGCGTATCCAGGCCGAGCTGGAGAAGCGCCTCGGCCGCACCGCGGTGCGGGAGTTCCTGCAAGTGCTGCTGGAGTCGGAGTGGGGGCCGGCGCTGGTCCCGCGGCCGAAGTCCAGGAGCGTGCGCGCGGCCGTGGGCCGCCGCGCATGAGCGTCGCTGATGCCGTGCGCGCGCGGCGCAGCGTGCGCGCCTTCCTCGACCGCCCGGTGCCGCCGGAGGTGCTGCGGCAGGCGCTGGAGACCGCGGCCCGCGCGCCGTCGGGCGGCAACCTGCAGCCCTGGCGCCTGTACCTCCTCGCCGGCGAGCCGTTGCGCACCCTGAAGGAACACATGCAGCGGCGCCTGTCCTCCAACCCGCAGCCGGATCCCGCCGACTACCCGATCTATCCGCCCAAGCTGGGCGAACCCTACCGCACGTACCGTTTCGCGGTGGGCGAGGACATGTACGGCCTGGTCGGCATTTCGCGCGAGGACAAGCTGGGGCGCCTGCGCTGGCTCACCGGCAATTTCCGCTTCTGGGACGCGCCGGTCGGCCTGTTCTGTTACGTCGACCGCCAGATGGGATCGCCGCAGTGGTCCGATCTGGGCATGTACCTGCAGACCCTGATGCTGCTGCTGCGCGAACAGGGCATCGACACCTGCCCGCAGGAAGCCTGGTCCTCCTACCACCGCAGCGTGGCGGAATGCCTGCAGCCGCCGGCGGAATGGATGTTGTTCTGCGGCATGGCGATCGGCTACGCCGATCCCGACGCCGCCGTCAACCGGCTGCAGACGCAGCGCATGCCGCTGGAGCAGTTCGCCACCTTTCTCGGCTTCTGAGCGCTTACCCTAGAAGCGGCAGTTGGGGATCGGACCCAGGATATTGATTGGGCGGCGATCCCGCGAGGGGCGCCGAGCGCCGATCCAGCGGGAGAAGCATTCACCCAGGTGGTGGAACCCACACCTTCGCAAGATTCCTGATCACCTCAACCAATTTGCGGCTTCTCCCGCGGCCAACTGCCGTTTCTAGTGTCCTGAGTTAGAAGTTCGTTGACAAAAGCGTTTGATTGAAGCCAGGATGTCGTCGGCGGACTTTGTCCAAGCGAACGGTCGCGGATTTTTGTTGTAGGTCTCCAGGTAGTGGCGAATCGCCGTTTCCAGGGC
>JARLJS010000219.1 GCA_031291075.1 Nevskia sp.
CTGGGAGGAGCCCGGCGCGCACCCATAGCAGGTGACCAGTCCGGTCTGGTTGGCGAAGGAGCCAGCCGGGCAGGCACGGCAGGCGGTCTGACCCGCCAGGTCGATCGCCGTACCGACGTCGCACAGGGAGCAGGCGGTGGCGCCATTGCCGGCCTGGGCGCTCCCGACGGCGCACGACGCACACGTCACCGTGCCGTTGCCGCTGGCGAAGGTGCCGGGTGCGCACGCCGTACACGCCGACTGTCCGGGCTGATTGTTGGCCGTGCCCGGTCCGCACGGGAGGCAGACCGACTGGCCCGGCAGCGGCTGGTAGAACCCGATCGGACACTGGAAGCAGTCGACCAGGCCGGTGACGTTGGCGAAGGTGCCCGACTGGCACGACGCGCACGACGACTGGCGCGAGCTCTGCTGGCGCGTGCCGAGCGGACACGCGGTACAGTTCGACTGGCCCGGCTGGCCGGCGAAGGAGCCCGGCTGGCACTCGGCGCAGGCGATCAGGCCCGACTCGGCGCCGAATGTACCCAACTCACACTCGCTGCAGAGACCCTGGCCCTGGCTGGCCACATACCGACCGAGTGTGCAGTTGGTGCAGGCGGCTTGGCCGGTCAGCGGCTGGACGCTGCCGGGCGCGCAGTAGAGGCAGGCGGTGGAGTCGTTCGCCGGCGTGTATCGGCCGACGCCGCACAGGGCGCACGAGAACTGCGCCGTGGTCGACGTGAGGGTACCGGCCGTGCACGGCGTGCAGGCGGTGGCGCCGACCTGCAGCTGGGCCTTGCCCTCCTGGCAGGCCGGACACGCGGTGGCATTGGACGTCGGTCCGTAGGTACCCGACGGGCACGACGAGCAGGTGGCGGCGCCGGTGCTCGCGGTGAAGGTACCCGGCTCGCACAGGGTGCACATCGACTGGCCGGACTTCACCTGGCTCGACCCGGGTGGACACGCGACGCACACCGTCGACGCGTTCACCGTGGTGATGCGACCCGACGCGCAGTCGAGGCACGCCGACTGGCCGGCGGTCGACTGGTACTGGCCGGGCGTGCACGAGTCGCACACGGTGGCGCCATTGCTCGCCTTGAACGAACCAGCGGCGCACGGCACACACGAGGTGGCATTGGCCACCGGGCCGTAGGTACCCGGCGCGCAGTCGGCGCACGCCGACTGACCCGACTGGGAGGTGAAGGTACCGGCGGCGCACAGCAGGCAGGCGGTGCCGCCGGTCGCCGGCGCATACGAACCGGCGGGACACGACGGACACACCAGCAGGCCGGAGGTGTTCGACGCCGTACCGGTGGCGCACGGCGCGCAGGAGGACGACCCGGTACTACTGGTGGCGGTACCCGGCGGACACGGCCGGCAGACGCTGAGTCCGGTGGTCGGCGCGTAGAGACCGGCGGCGCAGTCGACGCACTGAGTCGCGTTGTACGCGTTGATCGCCTTCCCGATGGCGCACGCCAGGCATTGAGTCTGGCCGCCGAGCGCCATGTAGGTACCGGGCAGGCAGAGGTCGCACTGGGCGGCGCCGCTGCCCGACTCGATCGTGCCGACCGAGCACTGCAGGCACGCGCTCGACCCATTCACCGAGGTGAAGGTACCGGGCGCGCACTGGGTACAGGCGGTCGACTTCGAAGCCGCGGCGTACGTGCCGACGGTGCACGGCGCGCACGACGACTGGCCCGACTGCGGCTGGACTTGACCGACCGGACACTCGGGACAGGCGTCCTGTCCGGTGACATTCTGGTAGGTACCGGCGGCGCACGGCGCGCACGTCGCCTGGGAGGTGAACGAGTTCGACGTGCCGAGTGGACATGGCAGGCAGTGGTCGGCGCCCGGCTGCGACTGGTAGGTGCGC
>JARLJS010000220.1 GCA_031291075.1 Nevskia sp.
CCAGTAGTTGATCGCTTTCCGTCGCCGTCAGTTTCAACTCCGGCATCGGCCGCCCCAGTCCCATATGCCCCCCTGCGTGCTGGTGAGAGAGCATAAGACAACGGAGAGTCAAATTAATTCAACGAATTTCTAACTCAGGATACTAGAGCATGTTTAGTTTAGATGCATACATGTTGTTTCCCTCTCCCGCTTGCGGGAGAGGGGTAGGGGAGAGGGGCTTTTGGCCGGACGAAAAGCCCCTCTCCCGGCCCTGCGGGCCACCCTCTCCCGCACGCGGGAGAGGGGAAGATGTGTGCATGTAAAGAGAAAATGCTCTAGCGGCCATCAAGCGACTTTGAATACCCGCAAATGCCTGCCAGTAAGCTGCCGCTCGTTGTGGATGGGAATCCATTGCTACGCGTGGCGAATGGCGTCAGCGTTTCGGTGTCTTCATGCCTTCCACATAGTCTTGCAGCTGATCGAGGCGCTGGTTCCAAATCGCGCGCTGCGCCACCATCCAGTCTTCAGCTGTTGCGAACGGCTTTGGTGCAAGATGATAGTGGCGAACGCGTCCTTCCTTGCGCGATCGCACCATGCCGCATTTCTCGAGCATCGCAAGATGTTGCGCAAAGGACGGCAGGGCCATGTTAAATGGACCTGCCAGCTCCGTGGTCGAGGCAGGTCCCCGAGCCAGCCGCTCGACCACAGCGCGCCGGGTCGGGTCCGCGAGTGCCTGAAAAACGCGGCTGATCTCGTGACTTCGCGCCGCAGTTCCTCGATCCACAGATGCCCGAGCGCCGATGTCAGTGCCCACGTAGGTACTCACCCAATTTATCGAGTGTTTGATATCCGAGTTCGACGGCTCCGAAGCCGATAGTGCCGTCGCGTTGTGCTTTGCTCGGGTGTAGCTGCCGGAGCGTAAGCACTGTCTTGCCATCGCTCTGCTCATCGAATGTGATGGTCATCCTGAATCGATTGGGGTCGTCGTCCTTGTCCGCCCCGTGATCGAGAACCAGTCGTTCGTTGGGTATCACCTCCAGAAATACCATCCTGCTGTCGAATCGATGCCCATCCGGCGCAATCATGTCGAATCGCCACACCGCGCCACCCTTGGCTTCGCTCGCTTGGTGAACCTCGCAGCGGAACCCGCGTGGGCCAAACCATTGAAACATGCGTTTGGGCTCGACCCAGGCGCGGAAGACGTGATCCCGAGAAGCATCAATGACGCGTGATAGCACTATCTCCCGATCAAGCTCTCCGTCGGCGTATGCGGCTTTGGCAACCATGCTGGAGGCTCCTGTATTGATTAATAAGGTAACCATCTTAGTATCCAGCATATCGATACTTAGGTCAATACCTTTTTAATCCAATCGCTTGACGCTACTCGATACCCGACGTTCGCGACTGACTGCAATGGGCAGAAAAGCGACGCGCCAGTGACAAGTCATGAAATTGCGGACATGCCGAATTTGGCGGCACGACCGACTAGCCTGTCGGTGGCAGCGGACTCAAAATCCGCCGGGACGACCTCCCGTGAGAGTTCGAGTCTCTCCCTAGGCACCAGCGAAAATTTCCCCTCGCAAATCGGGCTCTGTTTCACCCATGCGGCGCAGCACTTCCCTTGCCTGTCAAAGAGGAGTTGCGGCGACAACTGACCGAGCCCTTTGGCGACAACTCCAGTGCTTGGCTTGCCAAGGTCGCCGTCGTCATGCCGGGTCTGTGTCATCAGCGCGAGGCCAGCCAGGCCTCGTAGTGGTCCTTGAGGGTTTCCGCGGCCGGCCGGTAGACGATGCCCAGCTCCTCGACGCTGCGCCGGTTGTCGACCGGAAAGCGTATGCCCAGGTGGTTGCGGATGTACTCCTGTGTCAGGCCGAAGGCGGGGCCGATCAGCCGTACCAGCCAGTCAGGCACGTTCCAGCGCGGCAGCAGGTAGGGGCGGCGATGGAAGGGGCGCAGGATTCTCGACATCTCCAGGAAGGAGATCATCTGCTTCTCCGCGAGGATGTAGCGCCCCTTGGCATGGTCGCGCTGTGCCGCGCGCAGGTGCGCCAGCGCCACGTCGCGCACGTCGACGTAGGTGAAGCTGAAATCGGCCGCGCCGTAGAAAAAGCAGCCCTTGAGCAGCTCCTCCAGCAGGAACAAGCTGCCCGATTCGGAGGAGGCGGTCAGCGCGGGGCCGAGGACCAGGCCCGGATTGATCGCCACCATGCTCCAGCGGCTCTGGCGACCGCAGATGTCCCAGGCCTCTTTCTCGGCCGTGACCTTGGAGTAGTGGTAGGGATTGTTCTGCGGCGTGCTGGTAGTGTTGAAGTAGGCCTCACTGAGCACGCCGCCGGCCATCTGCCGGACGTCGATGTAGTCGCCGAAGATGGCGCCGACGGTCGAGGTCAGCACCACCCGTCGCACGCTGGGCGTACGGTCGACGGCGCCCAGAACGTTTCGGGTGCCGCGCAGCGCCGGCGTCACCACCTGCTTCTGGCCATCCTTGATCTGTTCGGGCATGAGAAACGGAGAGGCAACGTGGAATACCAGGTCGCAGTCCTGCATCGGCCGGTCGAATGCGCCTTCGTGCAACAAGTCGGCCTCGTGCAGCTGCAGGTGCCCCGGGTATTGCTGGCCCAGCCGGGCCAGGCTGCGGTTCTTGTCCTGGTTCGCCAGGCTGCGCACCGTTGTCCGGACGGTGTATGCCCCGGCATCTGCGGAGCCAGCAGCGCAGCCGCAGCTATCGGCGCAAGGCCGCAGATGGGGATGGCGTACCGCAGAAAGTGGTTGATACCGTAGGCGAAGGTCCCGATGGCGACGACGCCGGTAGCGGCAACCATCATTGGCAGCTGGATGCCGCGCATGCCCGGAACCAGGATGGACGCCGCCGTCATAATGCTCCAATACAGGGCATTCAAGACGATGCCGCCGAACACCATGGCGCGGGCGGATGCAAGGTGTCTGCAGGCAAGGGTTTCCAACCTGCGGTACAGCGCCAGGCGCAACGCGGCGACGGCCGACACGATGGCCAAATTCGTGAATACAAAGATTGGAAAGTCTCGATAAATGCCGCCGGCGAGGCTGAGGACCAGCCACATGCACGGGAAGATCAGGAGCCAGCCAGCTTCCCTCTTCCGCGTTTCCAGCAGCGCCGTCCGCTGCATCTGCGCCAGTTCCCCCGGCCGCGCCGGCGCGCGATCCGAGGGTTCAACTCCTGATGACATCACTGCAGTCGACTGGCAGGTGGCATTACGCATGTCCGTTCCAGTCAAATATGCTGAGCCTCCACCGCGGTCTCAAAGAAAAGGCTCCGACGAGCGGCCGCAATCTGCAG
Organism: Nevskia sp.; assembly: GCA_031291075.1. Classification (GTDB taxonomy): domain Bacteria; phylum Pseudomonadota; class Gammaproteobacteria; order Nevskiales; family Nevskiaceae; genus Nevskia. The sequence goes on from JARLJS010000220.1 coordinate 3,296, forward strand.
TGCGAGAGGCCGCAGTCATCCCGGCGGGAATGGCCCAGTGCTAGGGTCCGCCTGGAGTCGATTCATTTCGAGGAACCGGCTTGTTGAGGAACGCCTCTATCTCCGATGCCGGCAGCGCCCGGCTGAAAAGAAAGCCCTGCATCTCGTTGCACTTGAGCAGACGCATCAGCTTGGCCTGCTCCTCGGTTTCGACGCCCTCGGCGATGGTAAGGAGACCTAGGTCGCGGCCGAGCGCGATGATGCTCGTGACGATGCTCATGTCTCCCGGGCTGCTGGTCATATTTACGATAAACGAGCGGTCGATCTTCAACGCGTCGAGCGGGAGCTTGCTGATATAGCGCAGCGACGAATAGCCGGTGCCGAAGTCGTCGACGACGATCCGCATGCCGAGCTTCTTTGCGGCGAAGAGCTTCTCGATGTTGTCCTGGACGTCATGCATGATCACGCTTTCGGTGATCTCCAGGTCGAGCCCGCAATCTGCAGCCGGTGCCAGGCTGAGCACAGCACGAAGACTCGCGACGAAGTCCTTGCTGCGCAGCTGGAGCGCCGACACGTTCACGGCAATGCGCGGTGCAGCGAGCCCCGCGCTGCGCCATGCCGCCTGCTGGCGGGCGGCTTCGTGCAGTGCCCATTCGCCCACGGGGAGGATCAGCCCCGTTTCCTCCAGCAAGGGGATGAAGTCCGACGGCGGCAGCAGCCCGCCCTCGGGGCGCTGCCAACGGATCAGCGCTTCGAGGGACGTCACCGCTCCGGTTCTGGTGTCGACCTTGGGCTGGTAGTGCAGCACGAACTCCCTGGCTTCGACGGCGCGCCGCAGCCGGCTCTCCAGGCCCAGCTTCTCGGCGACCCGCGCGCTCATCTCCGGCGAGTAGAAAAGAACCTCCGTGCCTTCCTCCCTGGCCTTCCTGAGCGCGGACTCGGCATTACGGAGCAGGCCCTCGGCGTCCGCGGCATCGGTGGGGAACAAGGCGATCCCCATGCGCCCGGCCAGGCGCAGCTCGTTGCCTTCCACGACGAGCGGCCCGGCAAAGCACGCGTCGAGCGTCCGGTTCGCAACCTCCATCGCCACACTTGGGTCCACCACGTTCTTCGCGACGAATGCGAATATGTCCGTGCCGATGCGCGCAGGGCTTGATTCCTCGCCTGCGCTTGCCGCGAGGCGCCTGGCCAGCTCCTTCAGCACCATGTCGGCGATATGGCGACCGAAGGTTGTGTTGACGTTGCGGAAACGCTGCACGTCGACAAGCATAACGGCGGAGCGTTCGCCGACTGCGGCTGCATGCCTGAGGTACTGTTGCAAGCGCTCGAGGAGCAGCGCGCGGTTGGGCAGCCCGGTCTGCACATCGTAGTAGGCGAGATAGGCGACTTTGTAGGCCTTCGACATGTAGTCGAGGGCGAACGACACGTCGTTCGCCAGCTCGACGAGCAGGCGCATCTCCTCGTCGTCGAAGACCCCTGGTTCGGCGGCGTACAACGCCAATACGCCGAGCGCCTCGCCTTCCTGCAGGAACGGCAGCATGGCCAGCGATTTGACGCCGCGCTCGGCAAGTTCTTTCTTCATGCTCCGCTGAGGATCGTTGAGGACGTCGTTTGAGATCAAAGGGCGCCTTTCGTAGACCGCGCGCCCTGGCAGCCCGGTGTTGCCGGCCACCGTTGCCAGACTGGCAGCGGGGATTGCGTCGAGAAAGCCGCGCACATCCTCGCCGGCCCAGCCTTCCGGGCGCACCCGCTTCGCCTCGCGGTCCACGCGTCCGGCCCAGGCCATGACGAAGCCACCCGCTTCCACGGCGATGCGCGAGGCCTCGCGAAACAGCTCGACCGGATCTCGAATGCGCACGATCGCGCCATTGATGGCGCTGAGCACGGCGTATACCCGGTTCAGGCGTCGTATCCGCTCGCCCGCGCGCCTGGACTCGGTGACGTCGCGGAATGACCAGATGCGCCCGTAGTAGCGGCCGTCGGCACCCACTACCGGGGCCGAATATCGGTCGAGGACGGTGCCGTCCTTCAACCGGGTCTCCGTGCTGCTCTTTTCCTGTGGGTGTGCGTAGAGAGCACGCACGCGCTCCCCGAACGCTTCGGGATCGACGGTTGCATTCATGACGTGCGCGACTTGGCGCGTGTCGTCGGGGTCGTCTGCCACGTCGCGCGGAATCTTCCATAGTTCTTTGCAACGTTCGTTCTGAAAGATCTTCCGCCCGTTTGCATCCACGACCAGGATGCCTTCAAGGGTCGACTCCGTAAGCGCTTTCAGGAAGGCATTGTTCCACAGCAGTTCGGACTCTCTTTTCTTGCGCTCAGTAACGTCTCGGGCATTCACGACGATCCCGTTGACAGCCGGATCGGCCAGGGCGTTCTTCGCTACGCTCGCGAGCCAGATCCAATGGCCGTTCTTGTGCCTGTAGCGCAGCTCGGCGGCATGCACGTCGTCCGGCTGCGTCACAATCTCGCCGACGTCGGCCAGCATCCTGCCGACGTCGTCGGGATGCACGATGTCGCTGAGTCTGCGACCTACGATCTCGTCGGGCGAGTAGCCGCCGATGCGTGTCAGCGAAGGACTCGCGTAGCGCACGATCCCTTCGGCATCCAGCACGACGGTGAGATCGCTGGAATTCTCGGTGAGGGCGCGGAACCGCGCCTGGCTTTCGGCGAGCGCCCGCTCGGCACGTTTGCGTTGGCTGATGTCGAGTGCTGTTCCACGCACGCCGACGATCTGTCCCTTGATATCCCTAACTGCGGCGCCGCGCGCAAGCATCCACCCGTTGCTGCCGTCGGCACGCACCGTCTCCAGGTCGAGTTCGTATGGAACGCCCTCTTTCTCTGTCCGGTGCAGAGCTGCTTGCAGACGTGCGAAACTCTCTTTGGTGAAGAGCCGATGGTGCTCGGTATACGGAGGTACGGCGGTTCGCCGCGTCATGCCGAACATGCCGAAGATCTCGTCCGTCCATGTAACCTCGTTGGTGGCGCTCTCGAGACGCCAGCTGCCGAACCGGGCTGCGCGTTGCGCTTCCTGCAGTTCAGTCAGCGCGTCCTGTATGGCTTGTTCAGCGTGCTTGCGTTCGGTGATGTCCTGCAGGAAACCGACAATGCGCACCAGCCTTCCTTCCGAATCGAATTCGACGTCGTCCTCGGCAAGAACATAACGCACCGTTTCGTCGGGTCGGAGGATGCGCGTCTCAATGCCAAACCGCTTGCCCTCTTGCAGCGACGCATGTATCGCGGCGGCCAGCCTGGCCCGGTCTTCTGGATGCGTCCAGGCAATGACCTTCGCCAACGTTCCGTCGAACTCCGTGCGGCTGCGGCCGTTGATCTGCAGGAACTCGTCGGAGCATTGAAGCCGTTCGCTCCGGACATCGAACTCCCAGCTCCCGATGTGGGCGCTGCGTTCTACGCGCCCCAGCATCGCCTCCCGCTCTCGGAGGTCGGACACGTCGGTGACGATGCCGACGTAGAAGCCGATCTCCCCGGATCTGCCGGTTTCGGGCACGGCGCGGCCAAGGACCCAGCACACGTGGCCGTCCGGTCGAAGAAAGCGAAACTCGGCAGCGAACTCGCGGCCGCTTTTCGCTGTCGCGTACCACTGTGCCGTGACGCGCTCGCGGTCTTCGGGGTGGACAGCCCGCTCCCATCCCCGGCCCACCGCGTCCTGCGGCGCGAGACCCGCCATCGCGCTCCAGCGTTCGTTCACATATGTGCACGTTCCCGCGGCATCGGCCTCGAAGATGCCGACCGGTGAGATGCGCGCAAGCATGCGGAACCGCGCCTCGCTCTCCTGCAGCATCGACTGTGCAAGACGGCCGCGCCGCCGCTCATCGCTTTCCCGCATCGCCCGGCGGAGCGCTGGCACCAGGCGCGACAGGTTTGACTTGGGTATGAAGTCCTGAGCGCCGGCCTTCAGCATGTCGACCGCGACTTCCTCGCTTACCTTGCCCGAAACCAGGATGAAGGGCAGGTCGAGGCCAGATTCCCGGAGTAGCGTGAGCGCCTCCGGCCCGCCGAAGCCGGGTACGACGTAGTCGCACAGCACCGCGTCCCAAGCCTTGTCCGCGAGCGCGGCCCGCATCGCCTGCGCCGTGGCGATGCGCCGTGAAACGACCTCCATGCCATCCCGCTGTATCGTGCGCACGAGAATCTCTGCATGCGCGGCGGAGTCCTCGACGATGAGCAGATGGATCGGACTGAAGGTGGACTGCTGCATGGTCATGGCGCGCCGATGAGTTCGTGGCCTTTCGTGCCACTGGTCACCAAGTGGGTTGACGTAACGATGCCGCGCCGATCGGAGCTCTGCCATGACATGGATCAATTGCCGGCGTGGCTCCTCTTCGCCGGAGAGCCTCAGGGCGGGCCACTTGCCTATGCTGGTCGGGTGCGCGGTGTGGAGCCCGCGAATGTGCACTAGGGCCTGTTAACCAACCTTTTTTGAGGGTTCACTGAACGGCCATCTGGCCCTGCACTTCCACGGTTGGCAAGGGCCGATATGCGATCTTCTCGGCTTCGCCGCGGCTGACTCCCAGGGTCTGCAGCACTAGAGCCGCCGCACGCTCAGCGAGGTTGTCGCTGCTGAACCCCAACTGCTGCTTCAGGGCGGCGATTTCGGGCGTCTGCAGTTCGCCGAGCTGCAGTTCGACTGCGACGGAGGCCAGCACTGTGCCGCCTACGGCAATGAAGCTCATCAGGGGGTCGGCGATGGAGAAGCGCTTGGCGGCGATCCCCTTCCCGATATCGCGCAGCAGCCGCTGGCCTAGACCGCGGCTGATGGCACGCGGGGAAAATCCTTCGCGGATCAGGAACTGTCCCCACACTGGTTCCCGCCGCGCGCGCAGCAGTGTATGGCGCACGCTTACGGCAATCACCTCCGCCGGATCGGCAACCTTGGCCACCAGGCGGTCCAGCGCGTCGGCGAAATCCTCGAACACCCAGTCCACCAGCGCGGCGTGAATGGCTTCCTTGGACTCGAAGTGGTTGTAGAACGAGCCGAAGCCGACGTCGGCTGCCTCGGTGATCTCGTTGATCGCCACGCCCTCCATGCCCTTCTCCGCCATTAGCCGGAGGGCCGCTTCCAGTAGCCGGCCACGGGTTTCCCGCTTGCGGCGGGCGCCGCGCGGTTCGCGCCCGGCAACGACCGCAGCGGGGGCCGGGGAGGGCTTGGGGGCCGGGCGCTTACCGGCACGGCGCGGGGAGGATTTCTGCATGGCGGGCCTGATCAGGGTGACGGCATAGTATACGCCTGCGGATCATAATTGACAAACTGATCATATATGAGTTTAATGTCGGAAATTGGGCCGGCCGAGACCGGATCGAACGGAGTTTCTGGTGGAGATCAATCTGCATATGGATGCCGGACGGGATGGTTGCGTCCCTGGCCCGGCGGCGCCTGTCCTGCCAGGGGTCGTCGACGTGCTGGTGGTGGGCTTCGGGCCGGTCGGCGCCACGGTGGCCAACCTGCTGGCGCGTTACGGCGTGCGGGTCCTGGTGGTGGACAAGGCCACGGCGATCTTCATGGCGCCGCGTGCCATCGCCCTGGACAACGAGGCTTTGCGCATCCTGCAGCTGGCTGGCGTCGCCGAAAGCGATCTCGAAACCGTGGCCATCCCCTACGTGCGCATGCGCTCGCCCTACCTCGGCGAGTTCGGCCGGATCAACACGCTGGGCAGCATCGACGGCCATCCCAAGCTGGTGACGTTTTACCAGCCGGAGCTGGAGCGTTGTCTGCGGTGGCGACTCGGGCAATATGGCTGCGCGCAGTCCGCGGCCGGCGTCACACTCAAGGCCTTTGCGGAAGAACAGGACTTCGTCATCGCCTCGCTGGATCTCGGGCAGGGACGCATGCAGTCGGTCAAGACCCGTTATCTGGTCGGCGCCGATGGCGCGGGCTCGCTGGTGCGCCAGCTGGTCGGCCAGGAGTTCCAAGGCAAGACCTTCGCCGAGGACTGGCTGATCGTCGATGCCAAGGGAGTCCCGCGCCCCATCGACCATGTCGAGTTCATCTGCAACCACCGCCGGCCGACTCCGCACATGACCGCGCCCGGGGGACGCGAGCGTTGGGAGTTCATGCTGCGGCCGGGGGAAAGCCGCGAGGACATGGAGTCCGAGGCGCGCATCCGCGAGCTGCTGGCGCCATGGGGAAGCCCGGAGCAGATGGTGGTCGAGCGCAAGGCGGTCTACCGCTTCCACGCCAGGGTGGTGAACGCCTTCAGCAGGGGGCGGGTATTTCTGGCCGGCGACGCGGCACACATCACGCCGCCGTTCGTGGGGCAGGGACTGGTCGCCGGTCTGCGCGACGCCGCCAATCTCAGCTGGAAGCTTGCCTGGGTCATTCATGGCCGCGCCGCGCCGCAAATCCTGGACAGCTATGACCAGGAGCGGCGCCCGCACGCCAAGGCGATGATCGACCTGGCGAAGTTCATGGGCAAGCTGGTCATGCCGCGCAACGCCGGGATCGCCCTGCTGACCCACGGCATGATGCGCCTGCTGCGGCTGGTGCCCGCGTTGCGCGCCTACTTCGAAGAGCTGGGGATCAAACCCAAGAATTCATTCAAACGCGGGCTATTCGTCAACGGATGTTCGCCGGTCAAGCTACGCCGCGGCGCGCAGCTTCCCCAGGGCTGGGTGCGCAGCCCCACCGGGGAAACGCGCCTCAGCGATGACGCGCTCGGCATGGGATTGACGCTGGTCGGGTTCGGCCGCGACGCACGCGAGGCGCTGGATCCCGAGACGGCTGCGGCGTGGGCCGCCGCTGGCGGCACGGTGGTCCAGATCACGCATCGCGGGCAGCGCCTGCATCTCGCCGACAATAACCGCTGGGAGGACCTCGAAGGCGTGTTCCTGCCCGGCGCCGTGCCGTTCGGCTGGGCCGCCGTAGTCCGTCCCGACCGCACCATCCTGCACGACGGACTGGCGGCCGAAGCGCCCCGCCTGGTGCGCGAAAGCCTGGCCCTGCTCGGAGTCCCCGTCGCGGCGCCCGCGCCCTCCCTGCGCGCCCCTGTACCCTCCGTCTGAGGAAATCGCATGCCCCTGAAACTGACCACGGCGCAGCCCGCGCGCCACCCCAACCCGACCACAAGGGCCCGCGCGCTGGCGTACCTGGTATTCGACCGCCCCGACCTGGCGCAGGCCGAGCGCTTCCTCACCGACTTCGGCCTGCGCACCGTGTCCCGCAGCAGCGAGCTGCTGTTCCTGCGCGGCACCGGCGCCGCCCCCTTCTGCTACGTGGTGCGCAAGGCGGCCAGGGCCCGTTTCGCCGGCTTCGGCCTGCAAGTGGCCGGGCTGGCCGACCTCGAAGCGCTGGCGCGGCTGCCCGGCGCCTCGCCGGTGGAGGTGATGAGCTGGCCCGGCGGCGGCAGCAAGGTGCGCCTGACCGATCCCTCCGGCTTCCGCGTCGATGCAGTGACCGGCCAGACGCCGGTGGAAGTGCTGGCGCATCGCCCGGCGGCGGCGTACAACTGCGCCGACGCCCCGGTTCGCGTTGATGACACGGTGCGTCTGCCGCCGGCCCCGGCGGAGGTGATGCGCCTCGGCCATGTCGTGCTGGAACTGGCCGACTACCAGGCCACCTGCGCCTGGTACACGCAGCATTTCGGCTTCATCCCCAGCGATGTCCAGGTGCTGCCCGACGGCTCGCCCGCTGTCGCCTTCATGCGGCTGGACCTCGGCCCCACCCCTGCCGATCACCACACCCTGGCGCTCGCCCAGGGATTCGCCGCGGCCTACAGCCACAGCGCCTACGAGGTGGTGGACGCCGACGCGGTGGGGATGGGCCAGCACCTACTGCGCCAGAAGGGCTGGAAGCACGCCTGGGGCATCGGCCGCCACATCCTCGGCAGCCAGATCTTCGACTACTGGCAGGACCCCTGGGGCGACAAGCACGAGCACTACTGCGATGGTGACCTCTTCACCGCCGACCAGCCCACCGGCATCCACGCGGCCAGCCGCCAGGGCATGTCGCAGTGGGGCCCGCTGATGCCGCGCAGCTTCACCAAACCGCATCTCACGCCCGCCAACCTGGCGGCGCTGGTCCGCAACCTCCGCCGCAGCCCGGACCTTACGGTGGCGAAGCTGCGCACCCTTGCCGCCCTGTTCGGCTGAACCCGCCGCTCACTACTCAACCGGAAGCATCAATGGCACTCAACGTCCTGCACTTCAAGCATCAAGGCCGCGCCCAGTGGGGCGTGGTGCGGCAAGGCATCGTCACCCCGATCCCCGGGGAATTCCACACTACCGCCGAGTTCCTCCGCGCCAACCGCATCGAGACCCTGGCCTCGCTGAATGATCCCACGCTGCACGAAGCCGAGGTCGAGTTGCTGTCGCCGGTCACCCGCAACCAGCAGTTCGTGTGCCAGGGGGCGAACTACCGCCAGCACATGATCGAGTCCGGCGTGAATCCGGACGCGAAGAACTTCAACATGATCTTCACCAAGGCCACCAGCTGCATCGTGCCGGCCGATTCCGAGCTGATACGGCCGCGCGGGGTGCGCTTCCTCGACTACGAGATCGAGCTGGGCCTGGTGCTTTCGCGCGACATCACGTCCCGCCAGTCCGTCAGCGACGCCAACCTGCACGAATACGTGGCCGGCGCGGTGATCGTCAACGACTACTCCGCCCGCGACGTCCAGATCCCGCAGATGCAGTTCTACAAGGGCAAGAGCTTCCGTACCTTCGGCCCGGTCGGCCCTTATCTGTGCCTGCTCGAAAAGCAGGATTTCCCCTTGCTGAGGAGCCTCGAACTGGTGCTCAAGGTCAACGGGGAGGTCCGCCAGAGCGACAGCACCCGCAACCTGGTGTTCGGCCCGCCCGTTACGCTGAGCGAGCTGTCCGGGATCCAGGACCTGCATAGCGGAGACCTGCTGTCGACGGGTACTCCTTCCGGCTGCGCCCTCAGCATTCCGTCTCCGGCCAAGCAGAAGATCGGCGCGCTGCTGCCGGAAAGGAAGAAGTGGGAAATCTTCATGAAGGTACAGGCCGGCAGGAGCCAGTACCTCAAGGCCGGAGACGTCGTCGAATCGCGCATCGCCAGCGCCGATGGCCGGATCGACCTGGGCGTACAGCGCAACCGCGTTGTGGACGAACCCGCATGAAAGGCATCGCCAGCCAAGCGGACGTCCACGCCGTCGAAGCCCCGGGATTGCCGCAGGATCTGCCGGCGAGCACCTACGAGATGATCCGCCGCGGCGCCGCCATCAACCCGTCGGCGCCCGCGCTTTCGTTCTTCCTGCGCACCGACGACCACCGCCGGGCGGAATGCTGGAGCTACGCCGAGCTCGTTCGCGATATCACCCGCACCGCGAACATGCTGCTGCGTCTGGGCGTGCGCAACGATTCGGTGGTGGCCTACGTGCTGCCCAACCTGCCGGAGACGCATTTCGTGATCTGGGGCGGCGAGGCGGCCGGCATCGTCTGCGCCATCAATCCCCTGCTCGAAGGGTCGGCGATCGCCGAGCTGCTGAATGCCGCCGGCGCCAAGGTGCTGGTCACGCTGGCCCCGTTTCCCGGCACCGATCTGTGGCCCAAGGTGCAGGCGGTGCTGGGCAGGGTCCGCTCGCTGCAGCATCTGGTGCTGGTCAATCTGGCGGATCGCGTGCGCGGGGCCAGGCGGCTTGCCGCCCGGCTGGTGCAGCGCCAGGAAGTGTCGCGGCTGTACGGCCGCGGCGGCTTGCGCAGCGCCGTGCCTGCGCACATCCAGATCCACGATTTCGGCACCGCCATCGCGCGGGAGTCCGGCACAGCGCTGGACAGCGCCCGGCGGTTCGATCCGCAGGACTTCTCCTCCTACTTCTGCACTGGAGGTACCACCGGCCTGCCCAAGATCGCCATGCGCCGCCACGGCAACGAGGTGGCCAATGCCTGGAGCGCCGGCCAGTTCCTCGGCGGCGGCATCGGTTCGGGCAAGACCGTGTTCTGCGGACTGCCGCTGTTCCACGTCAATGCCGTCCTGGCGACGGGCCTGCTGCCGTTCTCCAAGGGCGCCCACGTGCTGCTGGGCACGCCGCAGGGATATCGCGGCGAGGGCGTGGTCAAGCACTTCTGGGAGATCGTCGAGCACCACCGCATCAATTTCTTCAGCGGCGTGCCGACGCTGTACTCGGCGCTGCTGGAAGTGCCTGTCGCCGGCCGCGACCTCCGTTCACTCGAATACGGCCTGTGCGGCGCGGCGCCGATGCCGGTGGAGGTATTCCGCACCTTCCAGGCGCGCACCGGGATCAAGATCCTGGAGGGCTACGGCCTGACCGAGGGCGCCTGCGTCAGCAGTGTCAACCCGCCGCTCGGCGAGCGCCGGCTGGGCTCCATCGGCCTGCGCATCCCGGGCCAGGCCATGAAGGCGGTGGTGCTCGACGAAGCGGGGCGCTACGTGCGCGGCTGCGAGACCGACGAGGCGGGGCTGCTGGTGATTTCCGGCCCGAACGTCTTCGCCGGCTATGTCCAGCCGGAGCAGAACAAGGGACTCTGGGTCGACCTCGGCGACGGCCGGCAGTGGCTCAACACCGGCGACCTCGGCCGTTGCGACGCCGACGGCTATTTCTGGCTGACCGGCCGCAAGAAAGACCTGATCATCCGCGGCGGCCACAACATCGACCCGGCGACCATCGAGGAGCCGCTGCACCGTCATCCCGCGGTGCAGCTCGCCGCGGCCATCGGCCGCCCCGACGCCCATGCCGGCGAGCTGCCGGTGGCTTACGTCCAGCTTAAGCCTGGTGCAACTGCGACCGAGCAGGAACTGTCGGAATTCGTACGCAGCGAGATCAGCGAGCGCGCCGCGCTGCCCAAGCATATCCGGATCGTCGACGCGATCCCGCTCACCGGCGTCGGCAAGATCTTCAAGCCGGAGCTAAGGCGACTGGAAATGGCCGACGCCTTGCGCTCGGCGCTGGCCGATGCGGGCCTTGAGGACGCGCAAGTGAGTGTCGACGAGGACAAGTCGAGAGGTGTCTCTCTCCGGATCGAACTCGCCGACCCTGCGCAGGAAACGCAGGCCGCGGAGATCCTGGGCCGGTTTCCATTCGCATTTTCAATTGCCGCGGCCGGAAATGCGCTGGCGGTGCAGTAATAACAATACAGGGGGAGAACGTGAAATGTGGTTTACCCAGCGGCTGCCCGCGTGGACGGCGGGAGGAATATTGACGTTGACGGTTACCGCCGCGCGGGCGGTAAGCTGGGACATGCCGCTCATGGGCGACGACGTCAAGGCGGTGCTCAACACCGCGATCACGGCCGGCGGCGCGGTGCGCATGCAGAGCCAGAACGTCGATCTCATCGGCAAGAGCAATCTCGATCCGCAGCTCTGCACCGGGCCCGACGGCGCCTATCAGTCGTGCCAGGGGCTGTTTCGCAACCAGATCTATCCGGCGCGCAGGCTGGTGGCGGCGCCCGGGGCGGCGTCCATCAGTACCGACGATGGCGATCTGAACTACAACAAAGGCGACCTGGTGTCGGCCGTGGTGAAGGCGACGCAGGACCTTAACCTGAGCTGGCGCGGCTACGGCCTGTTCACGCGCTGGCTCTATTTTTACGACGCGGTCAACGCCGACTTCACCGAGTACCACCCCAACCGCATCACACCGCAGAACTATCTGCAGGTCGGCCGCCAGGCGCCGGGCCTGCCGGCCAGCGCGCAGCAGTTCCTGCGGGGGGTCTTGTCCAACCCGGCGGCGTTCCTGGCCAATCCCTTCAGCGTCGGCGAAATCGTCCTCGACGCGCGGCCCTTTGGGCAGCCCGGCCCCAACGGCACCTACCTCGTCTATGGCCCGGGCGGTGTGGTCCGCCAGCAGCGCGCCGGCGGCGAGGAGCGGCGCGAGATCGGCAGCAACCTGCAGTGGCTCGACGCCTATGTTTACGGCTCGCTGCCGTTGTGGGAGGACAAGTCCCTGTCGTTCAAGCTGGGAAGACAGACCGTGAGCTGGGGCGAGAGCACCACCCTGGTGCTCAACAGTATCAACCAGGCCAACCCGATCAACGCCAACAACTTCTACCGGATTGGCCGGCAGGTCGAGGAGGTCTTCACACCGGTCGCCATGGCGGACTTCAGCTTCGAACCGGTCTCGAACTACAACGTCGAGGCGTTCTATCAGCTGGAATGGAAGGGCGACGAGTCGGTTGCGCCAGGCAGCTTTTTCTCCGACAACGACATCGGCACCAACAACATCGGCAATACGGTCAGCGGGAACAACGGTAATGTGGCGGAGGACCCCGGCCGCGTGGGGACTCCTCTGGACTCGCCATTGGCGGGACTTTCGAACACCACCTCGACCCTCCGGCGGGTCCCGGACGCGGTGCCGAGCGCAGCCGGGCAATACGGACTCGCGCTCAAGCATTATTTCGAGAAGATCGGCTCGGGGCTCGAGGTCGGTCTCTATTTCATGAACTACCACTCGCGGTTGCCGCTTGCCAGTTTCTACGCGGACAACCCCAGCTGCGCCCGCAGGGACGGCAATGCCCTCGGCAACGACGCCACCGGCCTGGTGTCCTTCCTCCAGGACTGTCCCGACATCCCTCTCATCCACTCGCTGCTGCACCCGGGCGAGCCGGCGCAATATGCCACCAGCAGCGCCGCGCCGCTGGACTCGGCACGCTTCCAGCTGGAGTATCCCCGGGACATCAAGCTATACGGGGTTGGCTTCAACACGACCGTCGGCGACTGGTCGATCCAGGGCGAGGTGGCCTACCGTCCCAACCTGCCCCTGCAGGTGGCCTTGCCGGACCTGGCCTTCGCGGCGTTCGGTCCGTCCCTCACCTCGTGCCACGACCGCGCGGTGGGCTGCACCGGATCGGCCGCCCTCGGCAACATCGGCATCGGCTATGCCGAGGACGGCAGCACGATCAACTACGGTTCAAGCGACTTCGTCCCGGCCGCGGGGACCACGGCGTATCCCGACCTCATCAACGTCGGCGTCGGCCACATCCCGGGATCGGCCCGCGCCTTTCCCAGCTTCGTGATTCCCTACCGCGGCGGGCAGATCGGCGATAACCCGGCCTGCCCCAAGGGCATGCGGGACTCCGACTACCATCCCGGCATCCCCTGCTACATTCGCGGCTACGAGCGTGAGCAGGTCTATCAGTTCAACTTCGGCACGACCCGCGTGCTCGGTCCCGGCGAAAATCCCTTCGGCGCCGACCAGGTCACGCTGGTGTCGGAATGGGGGGCGACCTGGGTGCCCTACCTTCCGGCCCTGGACCGGCTCCAGTTCCAGGCGCCCGGCGCCTACTACCATGCCAGCGCCGGCGCCGACGGATCGGGCGCCGACGGATCGCGGCAAGCGTGCTCGACCAACCCCGCATGCAGCATCGGACCCGATGGCCTGCGCTTCAATCCGCACCAACAGGATCCCAAGGGATATCCGACCTCGGTGTCCTGGGGTTACCGCATCATCAGCCTTTTGAGCTACGAAAACGTCCTGCCGCGCATCGGTCTGCGTCCAGCTATCGTGTGGGCGCAGGATGTGCAGGGCACTTCCCCGGGGCCCGGCGGAAACTTCGTCATGGGAAGCAAGGAGGCCCAGACCCTGCTCGAGCTGCGTTACCTGCAGAGTCTTTCGCTGACCGCGGGATACACCTGGTATTTCGGCGGCGGCCAGTACAACACATTGAAGGACCGCGACTATCTGCAGTTCTTTGCGCGGTACCAGTTCTAGCTAGAGCATTTTCTCTTTACGTGCACACATTCTTTCCCCTCTCCCGCTTGCGGGAGAGGGTGGCCCGCAGGGCCGGGAGAGGGGCTTTCGTCCGGCCAAAAAGCCCCTCTCCCCTACCCCTCTTTCAGCGCTGCGCTTCCTGCTCCGCTTGAAAGCTGGGCGGTGCATCCTGCACCGCCCGTCCGTTGCGCCAACGAGCTTCGCTCGCAAGCCGGCGCAACGGACCCCGCACGCGGGAGAGGGGAACAACATGTATGCATCTAAACTAAAGATGCCCTACTGGCGCTTTTGCAGCGTTATGCTCATCGGCCACTACGAAATGCTGGCGTCGGTGCTGAACTCGATGGCACCCAGGTGGAACCGTCGCTTGAAGAGTTCGTGCTGCATACGGGCATTCCGTGCTGACGGACGCGCCCACGTGCGATAGTTGCACCGACGCGTGTCCCGATCCCGGGGATGGGATGCGGGACAGGCGGGTGGGCCTTACGGCGTTCGCCCCTACGATGGCATTTGCATCACCACTTTGCCGAGGCGTGGGGCCTGAGCGGCCGCGGCATGTGCCACGGCGAGCTCTTCGAAGCCATACAGGCGCAAAGGCGGCGGCGACAGCAGGCCCTGCCGCACCGCGTCCGCCAGCTGGTCCAGCTTGGCGGCACTGGGCCTGAACAGCACCCAGCGGTATTCGATATCGCGCCGCGCGGCTTCGCGTGCGGCGCGGCGCCGGTAGAGGCCGCTGCGCACGAGCCCGGACACCAGGCCGAACTCGTCCAGCAAGTGCGGCATCGGCGTCACCGGCGTCACGTAGCGGCCGCCGGGACGCATGGCGTCGATCAGGCGTGGGAACTATGGCCGGTTGTTGCGGTTCGATCCGACCACCCACGCCGCCCACACGCTCATGCAGGGATTGCATGTCGCCAACGGAGTGGCGGTCGGTCCCGACGACGCCTACGTGCTCGTCTCCGAAACCCTGCAGTACCGGGTAATGCGGTACTGGCTCAAAGGCGACAAGGCCGGCACGAGCGAGCCCTTCATCGAGAACCTGCCCGGCTTTCCCGACAACATCAGCTACAACGGCCGCGACGGTTTCTGGCTGGCCTTGTTCGCGCCCCCGCGACCCGGCCTTGGATATGGCGCTGTCGCATCCTTGGCTGCTCAAGCTCGTCTACCGCATCCCGGAGGCATTGCGGCCGAAGCCCAAGAAGCACGCCTGGGTACTGAAACTCGACCTGAACGGGAAAGTCGTCGCCAATCTGCAGTACAAAGGCGACGGCGTGTACGCGCCGATCACCAGCGTGCGCGAGATCGGGAAGAACCTATACTTCGGAAGCATCGAGTATCCGGCGATCGGGCTAATGCCAATTCCCGCCACGGCTGGTCGATAGGGCCTTTTGTTTTTCGCGCAAAAAGTCCCGGTAACGGCCCGCCCATTTTATGCGGGGTCCGGAGGCACGTGCCTCGTAACGTATTGACATCGTGAAAGTTGCTGCCTACCGTTCTGGCAGCCTATTGCGCCGATTTCACCTCTAGGGACACATCGACAATCGGCACTAAAAAGTGGACATCCAGCCGACTGTGGCCAGGCGAGATGCTAAGGGACTTACACATTTTCTTTCACAGTCAGACATGTCGCATGTGTTTATTGCGTCATTTCAATAACTTATAATATATACAGCGGACTCAAAATCCGCCGAGGCAGCCTCCAGAGGCGCGGCGGCGCAGGTAGATATTGGTAACTACCTAGACTTTGAGACTCATCACCGGCGAAGCGGCCTTTACGGCCTATTGACAGGGTGCCCGAAGGCGCGCATGTTGCCTCATATCTTGCCTCACAATACTAGACTTGCCCCAGACCATATCGTCTATGTGTTTGTTTTTATTGCGCTCACATGAATGGCCCTTGACTCATGCCCGACATTGATCGGCACATACTTAACTACTTCGCCAGACACCCTAACAAAGGTGCCGGCGACGTACCGGCCCTTGACGGCCGGAAAATACCACGACAGACCCTATCGCGACGGCTGACTGCGCTCGCCGAAAAAGGGGAATTGATTCGGGTCGGAGAGGGCGCCGGAACTCGCTATCTGAGGGGGGATCTGGACGCCTATCTGCGCATCCCAGCAGTCCAACGCCCGCCGGTCGCGTACATCCCGGAACGGGGTGGGCGGAACCTTCCAAGATTTACTCGCGCGCACCTGGAAGCACTAACCCGGTCGGCCGGGCCACATGGTGCAACTGCTGAAGATACTGCCCGTGACGTGCGCGAGCGTCTGCTGACCGAACTCTCTTATGCCTCATCCAATCTGGAGGGCAATACTTACGATCTCCTCCAGACCGAGGCGTTGATCAAGTATGGACAGGTCGCCAAGGGCAAGACGGCCCTTGAAGCGAAAATGATCCTGAACCATCGCGACGCCATCCGCTATTTGCTGGACAACATCGCTACGTTGGCAATTGACTGGATTACCCTGCGGGATCTACAGGCGCTGCTGTCCGATGGATTGCTTGATGATCCCGCGGACTCCGGACGCATCCGACGGCGAATGGTGGCAATCAGTCAGTCCAGTTACCGCCCGTTGGACAACGAATTCCAGCTCAGGGAGGCTATTGAAACGCTCCTAGCGGCCGTCAACGATGAGCAAAACCCCTTCAATCGGTCGCTGATGCTGATGACCGGAGTGGCGTATGTACAAGCGTTCGCCGACTGCAACAAACGCACCGGTCGGGTGATTGCCAATCTTCCTCTACTTCTGGCGTCACTTCCGCCGCTATCGTTCATCAGCGTTGACAAGGAAGTGTACACGCGCGGGCTTCTTGCCTATTACGAACTTGGCAACGGCAATCCGATCGCAAAGGCCTATGCGGATGCGTATCCCGCAAGCGCCGACGCCTACCGAACGGGCGCGCATCACAGGCCGAAGTCGGCCGAACAGCTTGCGGTGGAATTGCGCTACCAGGGCTTCGTACGCGAGCGGCTAAGAGACATCATCCTCGGCACACTAGATGCGGGAGCTGCGCTACCAGATTCCATCCCGGCGGAAGAACGGGGAGTGGTAGCAGAGATGATCCGAGTCCAGATGGAAAGCCTGCACCCTGGCCGGGCAGCGCCCTTGGGAGTGACATCGGAAAATATTGAGGCATATCTGGCGCGAAATGCACATCATGGCGCCGAGCGCGCGTGACACAACTCCAGATTTCATTTAAGACTGGTGTGCTGGAAATGCACTGTGCCTATGCGCTCGGCGCTAGCGGCATGTTCAGCGACGGCGAGATTCGGGAACTGCTGATCAAGGGCCTGTGATGTCGGGCTATGGCAGTGTTTCCTCCGCGAGTGGAACCACGTCGTGGAAGTGCGTCAGATCGAGGACGATTTCGCCAGTCGGCAGCTCGTCGATGACATTGACGAACTGGTGGTCGAACTTCACCGCATCCGGTGCGTAACTCTGTCGGGCGGTTACCGAGGACGAGATCGATTCGTCGTAGCCTCTGACGGAAACCATGAGCATGCTGCCTTCATCGGCCAGCGTGCGCGGGGTCATGCCCTGGATCGGGCTGCGATCGTCGATGAAGTGGATCAGGGTCCAGGACAGCCCCAGGATCGGGGCTTCGCTGCGCTCCAGCTGGAGGTCGATAAAGCGCCGCATGACATGTCCTTCCGGGGTGATCTGACGGCGGATCAGTGTCATGCGCGCCGCGGCATCCGCGATCGCCTGATGGCGCTCGTTGACCACCCGCACCATCAGGGCACGGTTTCCCTCGAACGGGCAAGTCACGACGTTGCGGCTGAACAGAAGTCGCGCGCGCGGCCGCGAGAAGCGCACGAACACCAGGCCGGTGATCACGGCCATGGTCATCATCCCCGTGATGATTTCGGTGGAGGCGACGATGTGACCGTAGAGACTGGCCGGGCTCATCACGCCGTAGCCGACGGTCGCCAGCGTTTCGATGCTGAAGAAAAAGCGGTCCATGAACACACCGGGGCGCGCGTTGAGAATGCAGTCCGGGACGGCGTAATAGGCGAGGGCAAAGCACAGGTTTTCGAGCAGGTAGAAGGAAACCGCCACGGCGATGAACGCCGGCCACGAGATGGTGAGAACCGCATAGTAGGGATCGCGCAGGCTGAAGCGGCTTGCCCCCAGCTTGATGCCCTCGAACTCGCCGATACGGACATGCACGCCGTTGCGCCGCAGCGATGCTGCGACGGCTGATCTGCCGTTGGTCTGCTTGCTGGTCATTGCTCGCCGTCGTTGCCCGTGGAATCCGTCTGCAATCCGCCCGGGATCATACCGCCTGGGCTGCTTTGAGCGGCAGTGCGGCCCGACGGCGACCTCCCCTTTTGAATATCATTACGCCCAGAAACCCTGCACATTCTCTTGAGCGCGGCGCACCGGAACTTGACTATGGCCACTGATCCCCAGGACATCAGCCAGGCGGCGCAATTGGAACAGCAGGCGGATGCCGCGTCCTCAAGGGACCTAGCCACTGCCCTCTATCAGCAAGCGCAGAGGCTGCTGATGCCGCCCGGGGTCCTGTGGTCGGACCGTGCGGAGTATGAGGCACGCATGCTCGCCTTCAACCGCGTGCAGGAGAAATTGTATGGCGTGGCGGATCGTTTCAAGCCGGCTCCCGCCGCAGACGTGTCCAGTCCTGTCAAACGAGCCGGGTCCCCGGCACCGGCGGAGCCCATCGACGCAGCGCCTTCCGGTGCCGCCTCCCCGCCTGGCATCTCCGCTACACAGCGGAACCATTTGGCCGCAATCAGCCGCAAGCTCGACGAGGTAGAGGCAGAGATGAAGCGGATCGGATTTTGGAGCGCCGATCCGCCCGACCTGCAAAGTCAAATTGCTCATGGGCAGATAAAGTCGTACCTGGACGCGCCCAGCTTCGAGCTATGGCTGCAACAAGTCTTTCTCCCCAACGCCCGTAAGGCTGTCGCCGAAGCCGATCTGCCGAGTCAGAGCCAGGTCGGGATGATGGCGATGCGCCAATATGACTATCACTCCTGCGTCCCGGAGGCCCAGGACCTTACAACCCTGCTTGGCGAGTTTGACGATTTGGTCGTGAGTTATGCCGGATGAAGGCAACGTGGGATTACGAACATGGCGAACCGGAGCGCGCCCGATCTCTGGCTTCGGAGCTCAGCAGAAAGGTCGCCCAACAACTATTGCTTGTAACCCGGAGGCGCGGAGAACTCCGCCGCCGCTCCCAGCTCCTTCTCGATCTCCAGCAGCCGGTTGTACTTGGCGATTCGCTCGCTCCGGCACATCGACCCGGTCTTGATCTGCCCGCCGCCCATCGCCACCGCGAAATCGGCGATGAAGCTGTCTTCCGTCTCGCCGGACCTATGGGAAATCACGTAGCCCCAGCCGGCCTTTCGGCAGAGCTCGATGGCGGCGATGGTTTCCGTGACGGTGCCGATCTGGTTGAGCTTGATCAAGGCCGCGTTGCAGGATTTCTCCGCGACGGCGCGGGCGATGAAGCGTGTGTTCGTCACCAGGTTGTCGTCGCCGACGATCTGGATGCGGTTGCCGAGCCTGGCGGTCTGCGCCTGGAAGCCGGCCCAGTCGTTTTCGTCCAGCCCGTCCTCGATCGAAATAATCGGATACTTCGCGATCCAGCCTTCGAACAGCGCCGTCATTTCCTCGCTGGTCTTGTCGCCCTGGCCGCTGCGGCTGAGCCGGTAACGCCCGTCCGCATGGAACGAACTGGCGGCCGCATCGAGCGCCAGCGCAATGTCCTTGCCGGGTTCGTAACCGGCGGCGCCGATGGCCTCGACGATAAGCTCGCAGGCTTCGTCGTTGCTCTTGAGCTGCGGCGCAAACCCGCCCTCGTCGCCGACACTGGTCGCGCAGCCGCGGGCATGCAGGATGCGCTTGAGCGCCTGGAAGGTCTCGGCCGCATACCGCACGGCTTCCGCGAAGGTCGGCGCGCCGCGCGGCACGATCATGAACTCCTGGAAGTCCAGGCTGCTGTCGGCGTGCTTGCCGCCGTTGACGACGTTGACCATGGGCACCGGCAGCTGCCGCGCCCCGATGCCGCCCAGGTAGGCGTAGAGCGGCAGCCCGCAAGTCTGTGCCGCGGCGCGCGCCACCGCCTGCGACACGCCCAGGATGGCGTTGGCCCCCAGCCGGGCTTTGTTCGGCGTGCCGTCGAGGTCGATCATCAAGCGGTCGATCGCGGCCTGGTCGCGGGGATCGGCGCCGCGCAGGGCCGGTGCAATGGTTTTGCCGACGTTGGCGATGGCCTTGAGCACGCCTTTGCCGCCGTAGCGTGCGGCGTCGCCGTCGCGCAATTCCACCGCCTCGTTTTCACCGGTGGACGCGCCCGACGGCACCGACGCGGAGGCGCGGACACCGCTATCGAGCGTGACGGTCACCCGTAACGTCGGCGTACCGCGGGAGTCGAGGATCTCGATGGCGTCGAGCGAGCGGATAGCGTTGTTCATGATGCGGGTCTCCTATGGTGAATAGCGGCAGGGAACCTAGAACATCGGCGGCAGGCCGCGCGCCCATTCTTCCTTGGGCGCGCCTGCCACTCCGTAAAGGGTGGGGCCTAAAACGTAGAAAACGGACAGTTCGGCGCCCTCCACGGCATCGAGCAGGCGGTAGGCTTCGTCCTGCAAGCAGACGAAGCGGACCTCCACCGGCATATCGCCGGACAGCTCGAAGAAATGCTCCTCGTGCAAAATGCCGTGCCGGCCGAACCCGGCAATGCCGCGGTAGGCCGAGCCACCGTGGATTCCCAGCTTCCTGGCTTCCAGCAGCAGCCAGTCGTAAAGCGGCTTGCCCTGGTAGCGCCGGTTTTCGTGCACGACGAAACGAAGGAACACACCGTGGATGCTATGAGCCTTCCAGTCGCGCTGCGGCTGCGTCATGGTGATTTCTCCCGCCAGGATTGGATCGAAGCTTGATCGGATGGGGATTGCCCCCCTTCCGTCATAGTGCTCTGGGACGGCGCTGCGGGCTACAGGAAGTGATTGCATTGCCCACAACACTTGTTGCTGCGGCAAGTCGGTGCGCCACCGCCACGGTAGGAGCCATCAGCCTGTGGGCGGTTCGAGGGGGACTCCATCCCCGCTATTCGTAGAGGCTAGACATACTGGCCTGGGTATGCAAGAGGCAAGCGCGGCCCTGTGCCGCTTTGGTGCCACAACGCTATGGCAACCCCGAACCGGGCGCCGATCGACGGTGGCTCCGGCTCCAGCGGCCGATGGATGGCGAGTATAGTTGCGTGACGTGGCTGGCCTCCGCGCGGCGAGGCGGCACGCAGCGCCTTGCAGTGTCCTATTTACAGAGGGGAATAACATGGCCGTGGTCCCATCGGACATTGCCCTTTCGGCGCAGGGCCTTCGCGAGTCCATCTTGCGGCACGCGCGGTACTCTCTCGCGCAGCCATGGGAAAGCCTGTCGACGCGCCAGATCTTCGAGTGTGTGAGCCTGGCCGTGCGCGACGTTCTGGTCGACCGTTTGTTCGACACCGAGCAACGCCGGCGGCAGAGCGACGCAAAATGCCTTTACTACCTTTCAATCGAGTATCTTCCCGGGAGGTCTCTCGCCAATAACCTGATCAACCTGGGCTTATACGATCCCTGCCGGGAGGCGCTCGCGCAGATGGGCATGGATCTGGAGGCCGTGGAGGCGAGCGAGCGCGATGCCGCGCTCGGCAACGGCGGCTTGGGACGGCTGGCGTCCTGCTTCCTGGACTCGCTGGCGACGCTCGGCATGCCGGGATATGGCTACGGCATCAACTACGAGTACGGCCTGTTCCGGCAGGAGATCGACCATGGCGACCAGAAGGAGAAGCCGGACAACTGGCTCGCCGTACGGTCTCCCTGGCAGATCGAGCGGCCGGACGAGGCCTGCTACGTTCCGGTCTATGGCCGGATCGAGCATGGCGTGGACCGGCCGGGCAACTACAACCCCATGTGGCTGGACTGGCGGCTCCTGGTCGGTGTTCCCTACGACGTCCTCGTCGTCGGCTACGGCGGACGGACCGTGAACCGCCTGCGGCTCTTCTCCGCACGGGCGTCGTCGGACTTCGACATGCAGATCTTCCACGAAGGCGACTACATGATGGCGGTGCAGCAGAAAATCGCCTCCGAAACGGTCTCGAAAGTACTGTACCCGTCGGACGCCGTACGGCCGGGCCAGGAACTGCGTCTCGTTCAGGAGTATTTCCTCGTCGCCTGCACCCTGCGCGACATCATTCGCCGCTACGAAGCGGAACACACAGGCTTTGACGCGTTCCCGGCGAAAGTCGCCATCCACCTGAACGATACCCACCCCACCCTGGCCGTTGCCGAGCTGATGCGGATCCTCGTCGACGAACGCGACCTGCCGTGGGACAAGGCCTGGCAGATCACCCAGGCGAGCATGGGGTACACCAACCATACCCTGTTGCCGGAGGCCCTGGAGAAATGGCCGGTCGATCTGCTGGAGCACGTCCTGCCGCGTCACCTGCAGATCATCTACGAAATCAATCGCCGGTTCCTGGAGTACGTGGCCTCGGTGCGGCCGGGCGACCATGAGTGCCTGCGGCGCATGTCGCTCATCGAAGAAGGAGCACCGAAACAGGTGCGCATGGCCCACCTGGCCTTTGTCGGCAGCCATTCCGTCAACGGCGTCTCCGCCCTTCACAGCAAACTGGTGCAGACCACCTTGGCTCCGGACTTCCATCGGCTCTGGCCGGAGCGCTTCAACAACAAGACCAACGGCGTCACCCCGCGCCGCTGGCTGCTGCAGGCCAACCCCCTCCTGTCAGGGCTGATCCGCAGGACCATCGGCGATGGGTGGATCACAGACCTCGACCAGCTCCGCGGCCTGGAGTCCCGGGCCGGCGATCCCGCCTTCCGGGACGAGTTCCTGGCCATCAAGCGGCTCAACAAGGAGCGGCTGGCGCGCGTGATCGTGGAGACGACCGGGGTGAGCGTCGACCCGGGTTCGCTGTTCGACGTCCAGGTGAAGCGGATCCACGAGTACAAGCGGCAATTGCTCCACGTCATGCACATCGTGCACGAATACCTGTGCCTGGTGGAAGACGGTATAGCGCCGGTCGCGCCCAGGACCCACGTCTTTGCGGGGAAGGCGGCGCCCGGTTACCGGGCCGCCAAGCAGATCATCAAGACGATCTGCAGCGTCGGATCGGTCATCAACAACGACCGGCGGGTGGACGGGCAGCTCAAGGTCGTGTTCGTTCCCGACTACCGCGTGTCCCTGGCGGAGCAGATCATTCCGGGCGCGGACCTGAGCGAGCAGATCTCCGCGGCCGGCACCGAGGCGTCGGGAACGGGAAACATGAAGTTCGCCATGAACGGCGCGCTGACCATCGGCACGCCCGATGGAGCGAACATCGAACTTCTCGCCGAGGTGGGAACGGACAATATGTTCATGTTCGGCCTCGCCGCGGACGACATCCGCAGATTGCGCGCCGAGGGCAGCTACCACCCGCAGGATATCTGCGCGCACACCCCCCGGGTGAAACGGATCTTCGACGCGTTCGACTCCAACCTGCTGTGCCCGGAAGAACCGGGGCTGCTGCGCTGGATTCACACGTCCATCCTCGATCGCAACGACGTCTATTTTCATGTGGCTGACCTTCCGGCCTATCTCGATCTGCAGCAGAGGGTCTCGACGGAGTTCAGCCAGCGCGCATCATGGGCCGCGAAGGCGATCCTGAACGTCGCCCGGATCGGCCGGTTCTCCAGTGACCGCACGGTCGCGGAGTACGCCCGCGACATCTGGCGGATCAGCCGGGGCTAGTACCGTGACCGACGTCATCCTCAAGCTGGCGCTCCCGATCACGGTCGCCCTAGTGCTGGTCGTGGTCAACGGGGTCTTCGTCGCCGCCGAGTTTGCCATCGTGCGTGTACGTCGGACGCGCCTGGAGGAACTGGCCGGTGAGGGCAAGGAATCCGCCAGGAGGGCGATCCGCGTCGTCGACGGCGTGACCGAATATCTCGCCGTGACGCAGATCGGCATCACCGCGGCCAGCCTCGGCGTCGGCTGGTTCGGCGAGTCCTCGTTCGCCCGGCTGCTCATCCTGGCCCTGCCCGAAGACCACATTCCGACCGCGACGGCTCACGTCGTGGCGGCGATACTCGCCTTCCTGCTCATCACCACCATGCACGTCGTCTGGGGCGAGCTGGTGCCGAAGCACCTGGCCATCCGCCGGGCCGAGCACCTCCTGCTCGCCCTCGCGCGGCCGCTGCAGATCCTTCACGTCGTCTTGCGGCCGCTCCACTGGTTCTTCGAGACGCTCTCCACCTGGACCCTGCACCGCCTCGGCCATGGCGAGATACGCCGCGTTCCGCTTACGGAAGAGGAGCTGAAGCTGGTCCTCGTCGATTCGCACGAGGAGGGTGTCCTCACCGAAGGCGAAGCGCGGATCATACTGCGGGCCTTCGAGTTCGCCGACAAGACCGCGGAGGAGATCCTGATCGCCCCCGGGCACGTCGACTTTGTTTCGCTCTCCCGCTCCTTCGACGAGAACCTCGCCGTGCTGCGGCGGCACCGGCACGCGCGGATCCCGCTCTGCCGCACCGGGCTGGACTCCGTGGTCGGCGTCATCGGCATGAAGGACGCGTGGCCGCTGCTGCTGCGCGAGAAGTCCAACGCCGTCTTCGAGCAGGCCGCCCGGCCCCCGATCAAGATCCCGCTCGACCTCCCCCAGGACGGTATACTGCGTTCCCTGCAGGAGGGCCACGGCCAGATGGCCATCGTGCGCGATCGGGCCGATCAGAAGACGCTGGGCATCGTCACCCTGGAAGACATCCTGGAGTCCCTGCTGGGCGACGTGCGCGAATCCCCGAGGGGGAGTCGCTAGGATCATGCCGATCGACATCCGGCAAGCAAGAGGCGCGGGATACTGGGCGGCGATCCTTGGCATCGCCGCCGCAACCACCGCGTTGGCGCCGCTTCATGGCACGCTCAACAACACCACCGTGGCGCTGGCGTACCTGCTCGTCGTGCTCTTCGTGGCGGCCGTCTGGGGCAGCAGGCCCGCGATGGCGGCATCGGTGCTGGGCGTGCTGTGCTTCAACTTCTTCTTCCTGCCGCCGATCTATTCCTTCACGATCGAGGATTCGCAGAACTGGGTCGCGCTCACCGCCTTTCTCGTCACCGCCCTCACAGCCGGCCACCTTTCCGATCGGATCAGGCGACGCGCGGCCGTGACAGCGGAGGAGATTCGGGATCTCTACAACCACGCGCCTTGCGGCTACCACTCGCTCGACAAGAATGGCGTCTTCGTGCGGATCAACGACACCGAACTCGAGTGGCTGGGATATGCGCGGGAAGAGGTGATCGGCAAGCTGAAGTTCCCGGATCTCCTCGCGCCGGGAAGCCTGGGCGCGTTCGAGCATGAGTTCCCGCAACTGAAGACCGGGGGCGCGGTTCGCGACATCCAGTTCGATCTGGTCCGCAAGGACGGCGCCGTCCTGCCGGTGCTGCTCAGCGCAACGGCAATCACCGACTCCGACGGGAACTACGTGATGAGCCGCTCGGTGGTCTACGACATGAGCGAGCGGAAGCGGGCGGAGGACCAGGTGCGCCGCCTGGCCCTGCTGCAGTCGGAGACAGCAGGGCTGGGCCAGGCAGCCCTGCGCGGCCCGCCCTTGCAGGAACTGCTGAACACCGCAGTCACCCGGGTAGCCCTGGCTCTGGGCGTGGACTACTGCAACGTGGCCGAGCTGCTCCCGGGGGGCGACGAGTTCCTGCTGCGGGCGGGCGTCGGCTGGAAAGATGGGGTCGTGGGACGCGCCACGGTGAAGAGCAGCGGCTCCCAGGCCGGATATACCGTGCTCAGCGAGCACCCGGTGATCGTCGAAGACGCGGCGACCGAAGCGCGCTTCGTTCCCATGCCACGACAACTCGGTGAAGACGTCGTGAGCGCGATAAGCGTGGTCATCTCCACCGTGGAAGGCCCCTACGGCGCCCTGGGCGCCCACAGCCGGCAGCGGCGAACCTTCACGCAGGACGAGGTCAACTTCCTCCAGGCGGTCGCCAACGTGCTCGGCATGGCCATCGAGCGCCGGCGCGACGAGGAGCGGCTCGCGCGTGCCAATCGCGCGCATCGTGCCCTCAGCACCTCCAACCAGGCGCTGGTTCGCGCCGCCGAGGAATCCACGCTGCTGCGGCAGATCTGCCGGATCATCGTCGACCAGGCGGGATATCGGCTCTGCTGGGTCGGCTACGCGGAACAGGATGCCGCCAGGACCGTGCGGCCCGTCGCGCAAGCGGGGTTCGACGAAGGCTACCTGGAGCTCGCGAACATCAGCTGGGCCGATTCCGAGCGCGGCCGCGGGCCGACAGGAACCTGCATCCGGACCTGCCAGACCCAGATCACCAAGAACATCGCCGCGGATCCCAGGCTGGCGCCGTGGCGCGCGGAAGCCCTCCGACGTGGCTACGCCTCCAGCATCGCGATTCCCTTGACGGCCGAGGGCAAGCCCTTCGGCGCCCTGACCATCTACTCCGCGGAGAGCAACGCCTTCGGCGACGAGGAAGTGGGCCTCCTGACCGAGCTGGCCGGCGACCTGGGATATGGCATCGTGTCTTTGCGCACGCAGGTCGAGCGCAAGCGGGCCGAAGCGGAAGAGGCGGCCCGCGAGCGCGAGGTCGCGATCGGGTTCAAGATCCAGCGGATGCTGCTGCTGCCCGAGCCGCCACGCGACGTTCCGGGGCTGCGCGTGGCCGCGCTGAGCATCCCCTCGCACCGGATAGCGGGAGACTTCTACGAATTCTTCACCCACCAGGACCAGAGCCTCGACGTCATTGTCGCCGACGTGATGGGCAAGGGCATTCCTGCCGCGCTCCTCGGCGCGGCAACCAAGAGCCATTTCATGGAAGCGCTCTGCCACCTGATGGCGCTGTCCCCGGCCGGTGCGCTGCCGGAGCCCCGCGAAGTCGTGACCCTGGCGCATGCCGACATGGGAGAGCATCTGATCGAGCTCGAGAGTTTCGTGACCCTGTGTTACGCCCGCGTCGACCTGATCCGACGCCGTCTCGACCTGGTCGATTGCGGGCACACCGGCGTCGTCCACGTTCGGAATGGAACCGGCCTCTGCGAACTGGTCCACGGCGACAATCTGCCGCTCGGGATCCGCGAAGGCGAGATCTACGATCAGATCACCATCCCGTTCGAAGCCGGGGACGTCTTCCTCTTCTTCTCGGACGGGATCACGGAAGCTTCCAATGACACGGGCGAGTTGTTCGGCGCCGATCGCCTGCTGGGCTGTGTCCGGACCAACGCGAAGCTGGCGCCAGAGGCGCTGATCGGCGCCATCCGTGCGGCCGTCGTGGGATTTACCGGCTCCGACCAGCCGGATGACGACCTCACCTGCGTGGCCATCGAAGTCGGAGAGCGGCAGCGTCCGCTCATGCGGCAGGAGATGGAGATCCGCAGCGATCTCCAGGACCTGGGCCTGGCGCGCGAATTCGTGCGGAGTTTCTGCTGCGCGATTCCTGGGTCACCGCTCGACCAGGACCGCGCGGCCGAGCTGGAGCTGGCGGTGAACGAGGCGGCCAGCAATGTCATGAAACACGCTTATCACGGGCGCACCGATCAGCGGATTCACCTCGAGGCGGAAGCTTTTCCAGACCAGGTTACGGTCCGGCTCCATCATCTCGGAGACAGCTTCGATCCTGCGGCGGCGGCCCCGCCCGCCATCGAGGCCCTCCCCGAGTCCGGATTCGGCCTCTATCTGATAACACGGAGCGTCGACGAAGTCCGGTACTATCGCGACGAGCGCGGCGGAAACTGTATCGCCCTCATCAAGAGACGTAGTTCCCAAGGTGCATGACGACATGATGCCAATCACTTTCGACAGGCTGGGCGACGTCACCGTCGCCCTGGTGCCGGCGGAGGAACTCGACGCCGGCAACTCGGCGGAGTTCAAGCGCGAGGCCGCGCCGCTGATGGAGGCCACGACGAAGCTGGTGTTCGACCTTAGCCGGCTGCGCTTCGTGGACAGCTCCGGACTGGGCGCCTTCATCTCGTGCCTGCGCAAGCTGAATGCCAAGGGCGGCGACGTGAAGCTCTGCGGCATGTCGAAGCAGGTGCGCGCGGTGTTCGAGCTGGTGCGCATGCACCGGATCTTCGAGATCTACGCCACGAGGGAGGAGGCCGTGCGCGCCTTTGCGTCGTGACCGAGGAGTACGTTTGAGGGGTATCGGCGCGGGGTTGAGCCCTGCGGTTGCAGCCTGTCCAACGGCCTGGCCGCCGTGCAGGGCTTCCGCTAACGCTTCAGATTCCTCACGGCATGCTCGGCGTTTTCCCGCGCGTGCCTGGCCTTGGCGTGGAGATGTCCGTGGGCCTCGTTGTAATCGTCGACGTGGGCCTTGCAGTGTTTGTTCACCAGATCGATGATCGCCTTGATCTCGTCGTAGGCTTCCTGCAGATCGGACGGGATGCAGTCGATCAGGATGCCATCCCTGTTGACGTGCAGGTCGTGGCGGTGCGGCACATGGTGCAGCCAGAGCTGGCTGGCCGGCGCGTGGAACTTGATGAAGTACTTGGCCTTGCCGCCCGCGATGGTGCCCTTGACCTGGACGCCGTGTTCCGAGGGATCGATTTCAATGACGTTGGCTTCCATTCTATATCTCCGGCTGATCGGGTTGGATGGACCGCGAAGAGCGGTGGCGACCGGTTGCTTCGCCTCGCGGAACACCGTTCGCACTCCTTCCTGCTGCGAGAGTCTGACAGCCGACCGCATCGGATGATTTGACCTGGATCAACGCCAGGCGAACTCTGTGCCAACGGCAGAATCGGGCCCGGTCGGGCGGGAGTAATACCCCTTACGCCGCTTCACCTGTTCAGACGAAGAGCGAAGCCGGGCCTTCCAGTACGGTGATTCCTCATAAAAGCGGGATTTGCGGACCTGCCGTGCCGTGCGCCGTGCGCGCCGGCGGGCCAACCGTACCCGGGATCAAAAAATAGGACTGGAGGAGTCGATCATGAAGGCATTCGCGCCGTTGCTTGCCGTTTCCGCCCTATCATTCTGTGCCGGCGTCCAGGCCGGCGGCACCAGTTCGGTGCTGCCGCTGGCCACCTCCCATACCGGCCTGCCGCCGGGCTGGACCGCGCCACCCTCGCTGTACGGCGTGGGCACCACCCGCAACGTGCAGCTCGTCATGGACGACGGCGTGGTCCTGAGCGCCAACGTATCGTTCCCCACCCTGCTGGACTCGAACGGCAAGCCGGTGCTGGGCCAGGACGGCAATCCGGCGCCCGCGCCGGGGCCGTTCCCGACGATCGTCACCGCCACGCCATACGGGCACGCGGTCGGCTCCATCCTCGATGGCTTCGGCGGCGGCGACACGCTGCCGGCCGGGCTGCCGGGGCAGGACCTGGGCGAGCTCGACACCATGGTCAAGCGCGGCTATATCGACGTGATCTTCGACATCCGCGGCACCGGCGAATCCGGCGGCTACCACGACCTGCTGTCGCCGCGGCAGACGCAGGACACCATCGCGGTGATCAACTGGGCGTCCAAGCTGCCGCGCTCCACCGGCAAGGTCGGCATGTTCGGCGAGTCCTACCTCGGCCTCACGCAGTGGCTGGCGGCCGGCAACATTGGCCCCAACAGTCCGCTCAAGGCGATCTTCCCCATCTTCGCCGGCAACGACATGTACCGCGAGGTGGTGGCGCCGGGCGGCCTCTACAACACCGAGGTGGGCGTGGTGATCATGACCGGCATCTTCGTGGCCGAGCCGGACCTCGACACCATCCTCGGCCTGCTGCTCACCAACCCGGCGCTGTGCGTGAAGCTGCTGCTGGAGCACACGGCGGGCGACTTCAAGGGCGGCGTGCTGCAGGCCACCCTGAACGTGCTGAGCGGCAAGCCTGACTATGCCTACGAGAACGCCGGCAGCTACTGGGAGCAGCGTTCGCCGCGCTCGGTGATGAGCCAGGTGGTGGCCAACGGCATTCCCGCCTACATGATCGGCGGCCAGTACGACATCTTCCAGCACGGCGAATTCTCCAACTTCACCGCGCTGCAGAACGCCTGGGCCTCGCAGCCGGTGAACGGCCCGATGTCGGCCGGCCAGCCGGTGTCGGGCAACTACCAGATCCTGTGGGGGCCGTGGTTCCACGTGCTGCCGGGCGAGTCGCAGACGCCCAAGCTGGACATCGACATGGAAGACCTCGCCACCGCCTGGTACGACCACTGGCTCAAAGGCGTGGACAACGGCATCGACCGCGTCACCACCCCGGTCCACGCCATCGACGTGGGCGGCCACGCCATCGAGGCCACCCGCTTCCCGCTCACACAGACCACGGCGCAGAACCTCTACCTCGACGCCAAGGGCGTCCTGGCGGAGCAGGCGCCCACCGAAACGCTGGGCGGCAGCGGCGCCAGCGACAAGCTACCGTTCGTGCGCGTCACCGACGCCTGCAACACCGAGGTGCTGGAGACCTGGACCTTCGGCCTGCCCAACGCGATCTACAACAGCTTCGGCCACACCGACCCGTGCAGCAACGGCGTGCAGATGCCCAACCTGTTCGCCAGGGACTACCTCACCGCGCCGTTCACGCAGGAGACGGTGCTGGCCGGCCCGGTCACGCTCACTCTGTACGCCAGCTCGACCACGCAGAACGCCTCCTTCGTGGTCTACCTCGACGACGTGGCGCCGGACGGCAGCGCGCGCAACATCAGCTACGGCGCCCTGCTCGGCGAGCAGCGCGCGGTGGACGACGCCAGTTCCTGGAAGACCGCCGGCGGCGATTACCTGCTGCCCTACCACCCGCTCAGCGGGCAGTCGGTCACGCCGCTGGTGCCGGACGCGGTGACCCGCTTCGACATCGACGCCGGCCCGGTGGTGCAGAGCTTCCAGGCCGGACACCGCCTGCGCCTGCGCGTGGCCGGCAACGCCTTCCCCTACCTGATCGCACCGCCGTGGAAGGACGACCACCTCACCGGCAGCGTGTTCTCGCTGCAGCACAACCAGTCGTATCCCTCGCACCTGGTGCTGCCGCTGGCGCCGGCGACGGCGTTCGTGGATTGAGCGTACAGCGACCTTCGAGTAAATTCCATGCGCTCCCGCGGCCTGCCATGTTGTGTCGGGCAGGACGCGGAGAGCGTGTTGTGCCGGGTGTACATGAGAGTGCCGGGCGATCCCCGTGGCCGGGATTCAAAGTGCTAAGCTGACTTCAATACCGTCGTCATGGGGTCTAGGGCATGGCAAACCTCCAGACATGACCGCTGCAGATCGCCCTAACGAATACGACCGGCGCATGCACCGGGTGCTGGAGCACATCGACCGCCACCTTGACGAGCCCTTGGACCTCGAGTCCCTGGCGGCAATCGCTCACTTTTCGCCGTTTCATTTTCACCGCCTGTGTTCGGCATGGCTGGGCGAAACACTGGGTGACTACCTGCGCCGAAGACGACTGGAGCAGGCTGCAATGCGCATGCGGGCCCAGCCTCGACTGGGCATACTGCAGGTCGCGCTGTCCGTCGGCTTTGGTTCGGGGGAAGCGTTCACCCATGCCTTCAAGTCACGCTTTGGCGTCGCTCCCAGCGCCTGGCGACGACAGCAGATGCGCAAGCCTGATCAGGTTTTTCCCACCGGGACTGAGGACACTGGCCGCCTGCCCCGACCCGTGCCGCTCGCCATGAACATTCATCTGGTGGACCTCCCGCCGCAAGCCGTCGCGTACCTGCGTCACCAAGGACCCTATGGCCTTTCCATTCAACGCTTCTGGATAGAGCACGTGGCGCCTTGGATGGCAGCCAACCGGCTGGTCGGACATTCGCGATATGGCATCAGCCATGACGATCCGGGCATCACCGCAGCGGACTCCTTGCGATACGACGCGGCAGTCGCGCTCAGTGATGAGCGCACTCCCCTGAGCGGCGGCGGCTTTCGAAGCACTTTACCCGGCGGGCGCTACGCGGTGATGGCTTTCTCCGGAACAACCGCCCAGATTCTGCCGGCCTGGGCGGCCCTGCTGGGGGACTGGCTTCCTGCCAGCGGCTTTCAGCTCGATAACCGGCCTTGTTTTGAACACTACCCGCCGAACGCGAGCTTCAATCCGCAAACCGGCGCCTTCGATTGCGAGATCTGTATTCCTATCGCGCCCCTGTAAAGGGGTACGCCCATGCTGATTCGAAAGGGGGACGTGGGGCTGGTTACCGGCGCTTCGCGAGGGCTGGGCGTGGTCATCGCCGAGGCGCTCGCGGCTCGCGGCATGAACCTGGTGCTGGCGGCCCGGTCACACGATGATCTGGAAGCGGTGCGTCTTCGGCTGGAGACGCGGTACCGGATCGAAGCGATCGCTGTCGCCGTGGACCTCGACGACGAAGCGGCATTGGCCGCGCTGGTTGATGCCGCTTTGCAGCGCTTCGGACATCTGGACCTGTTGGTCAATAACGCGGGCGTCGATCATCCTCTGCGCTTCGACGCGGTGAACCCTGCGGACATCCGCCGCGTACTGTCGATCAATCTCACCGCTCCGATGCTGCTCGCGCGACTGTGCCTGCCGCATATGCAGCGTGCCGGACGCGGGCACATCGTAAATATCGCCTCGGTCGCCGGGTTGATGTCGTCGGCCTACGAAGAGCTGTACGTCGCCGCCAAGCACGGGCTCGTAGGCTTTACCCGGGCACTGAGGCTATCCGCGCAGGAACTCCGCTGGCAAGTGAGCGCGTCGGTGATCTGCCCCGGCTTCATGGACGGCGCCGGGGTGTATGAGCGGATGAAGCTTGAGCATCGCGTGAAGGCGCCTGCGGCGATGGGGAGCATGAGTGCGCAACGGTTGGGGCGGTGTGTGATCGAGTGCGTCGAGCGTGACCGGGCTGACGCTGTGCTGATGCGCGGCGCGCCACGGCTGGTGGCAGCGCTGCAGGTTCTGCTGCCGGGGCTTTACGAATTGATCTGCAAGTGGCTGGACACCTCGGCTCCATTTCGAACCGTGGCGTCAGCGAATATGACCAATCAGAGTCGATCGCAATAATCTGCATGAAGCCAAATCGCGGTCGGTAGCCTGGCCGCCGTAGATCACCGCGCCGGTGGCGTCCTGGTAGCCTGGTAGGTCTGCCAGAGCCCGTAGGGGTCGCGACCCGCCGTCTACCGAGCACCCCATTTCGCAAATCCCGTTCGCTCCCCCTTCACTTTAGCGGAGCATCGCCTCCCGAAACCCCAGAAACAGTGGACCCCGCTCTAGGCGGGGTCCTGTTCCTGCTGTAACCGATGCCGTGCAGCTCAGGGTCTAGCCGTCCGACAGAACCTGCCCGCCGTGAAATCTCCTCCAGAAGGCCATGCCATCCTGCCGATCCCGCTCCGCGTAGTAGGGTATTGATAACAGCCGCTCTCTCAAGCGTGCGACGGCCCGCTCCCGCCGCGCGAGCTCCTCGGGAGGAATTGGGGGCAAGCTCGAAATCAGCTGGTCCCACGGGCTCACCGGTGCTGATTTTTTCGTATCGTCCATGCTTGAAATTATACTCCAGATCGGCCGCTTCCGGAAACGCGTTCAACAGATTCTGATGCGCCCGCTGCATCAAATGCGCCACATTCGCCGCGTCCGCCAGCGGTCCGCCCGAAAGGTCCCACTCCAGCGGTCCAACCCCCAGGCTGGGATCGCCTTCCAGTTGTCGTTCGTGCGGCTCCAGATGCCGGGTCGTGCCGAACTTCAACGCCGAGTTGAGCATGTTTTCCGTACGGCGGCGCAGCGCGGTGTCGGAAAGGCCCGCGGGATCCCCGATGAACGTCTTGCCGTTGTTATGCGCGTAGTTGGCAACAGCGTGATAAAGCGCGGAGCCGCCGCTCGATCCCTCGTGAAGACCGGAAGCATCGATAAACACCCTGCCATTGTGGGTTTCGTAGATTTTTGCCTCCTTACCGTCCGGCATGGTGACGTTCCATTGCTTGCTCACGTCGTAGTACGACTTGCGCTGCGGATCGACGTGATCGGCCGTGGCCACGGACATTCGCGGATCCGTGTGCAGGACGATCTCACCCATATACCTGGCATGCGAGATTGGATATTGAAAGAACGCCGAATCCCGCGTCAGCATCTGCAGAGCCGCCGCGGCGCGCTTGTACGCCGATTGGCCGCCGCCGGCGATCCGCGAAAACGCCAGCGTCAGACGGTCCGCCAGCCCCTGCGGCTGCGCGCCGCGCTCGCGGCCCTCGTACATCCGCTGCCACGACTGGTGCAGCAGATCGCGTACCCGGGCATCGGAGAACGCTTCCGCGGAATCCGGGCTGCGGCCCAGGATCCGCGTCAGCACGCCGTTCATTGCGGCCGCAAGCTGCCGCGTGTAGCGGCCTACCACGTCCAGCAACCTGGGCTTCAGACCCTCCGGTATCTGCACTCTGAGTTGCGACCAATCGCCGGTGCGCTGCGCCGCGTTGAGCTCCGCCAGGGCCTCGCCCGTAGCCTGCAGGTCATCGAGCTTTTGACCCAGCCCTGCCCGCTCCGCCTGGATCGCATCCGCCAGCTGCCTCACGCCCGGATTGCCCCTGGCGCCTACCAGCGTATCTCTCAACGCTGCGTCCGAATCCGCCAGGTTGTGCAAACCCCAATGCCCGCCCTCGTGGGCGATGACCCAGGCGGCGCGCTGCAGCGAGGGTATCCGGTTGGCCAGGAGGTAGACCTGATTGGTCTTGGGATTGAAAAACCCCTCGGCCGGCGCATCCTCCGCTCCGTCGATTGCCACCACTTCCTTCCG
Organism: Nevskia sp.; assembly: GCA_031291075.1. Taxonomy (GTDB): domain Bacteria; phylum Pseudomonadota; class Gammaproteobacteria; order Nevskiales; family Nevskiaceae; genus Nevskia. Next base: position 37,589 of record JARLJS010000220.1, read on the forward strand.
GACATCCGCGGGCAACTCGTCTTCGGAAGCCACAACGGACACTCGATCCTGCGCGCCGCGGTTCGGCAGCGCCCGCCTGACCGCCTGGGCCAGCACGTCGACGGGGATGCCCGGACGGTCAGCCGTGGCGTTCTTGTCGGCCACAGTTCGCGAAGCCCCGAAAACACCGCGCCCCTCACCAGCAGGGGCGCTGTTCGCATCTTCGCTGGCTCGCGACGATGATCGAGGCGGATCGTCGGCCGCTCCGATCCGCGCCTCCGGATACCGTCCCTGATACCTCTCCCGCAACTGCTGCTGCGACAGCGGCACCTCCGCATCCAGCCGCGCCTGCAACCGGCGCCGTCCCAGCTTCGCCGCCAGCCGCACACTGCGCACCTGCGCCTGCTCCAGGCTGTTGCCGTCGGTGATGAGGCTGCCGCTGTGCGGGTCGATCACTGCGTAACCTGATCCGTCGGCCTTCTTCGCCGTCACCGTCTCGATGCTGTCCAGCAGCTTGCCGTGGAGGGGGTCGGTGTATTGGTTGCCCTCGCGGTCCAGCACGAAGCGCGGATCGGGCTGGCCACCGTCGGCGCGCATGGCGTTCTCGCCGCTGTCCCGGTACGGCTCGCCGGTGACGTCGGGCGTGGTATTGCCCAGCGCGCGGGCGCGGTGCGCCGCCGCGTCGTAGTAAGGCCTGGCCTGGTCTTCGATCCGGTTGGGATCGAAGCCGAGCTGGCGCATGCGGGCATGCTCGGCTTCGGTCGCCGCGCGGTGCGCTTCGTTGTAGCTGTGCCCGGCGTCGAGCAGGGCCTTTTCCACCCGCTCGTGGTAGTCGTGCGATTCCTGCAGGTCGAACGGCCGCGTCTCGCCGGAGCTGTGTATTGCATCGATGGAGCGCGGCTTGCCCACGTCGTGGACGGAGGTCACCCCGTCCTGCGACATTCCCGCCACCAGGCCCACGTGGTCGTGGCGGATCGGCAGGCCGTCCCTGTTCGATTCGCGCGGAGCACCGCCATCTTCGGACCCCGGCCCACCGGCCCTGGAGAACCGTGGCTTCGGCTCACTCCCGTCGACAACCTCGCTGCCTTCGTCACCCCTCCCCTGCCCGGGATCGGGCCCGGATCGATCAGATGTCTCCGCGCCGGAGCGGTTGACGGCTTCGGCCGGCCGCGCCAAGCTGTCTTCGAAGCCGGCGGGCGGTGTGGAAAGTCGGGCCTGGGGTTCCAGGCTGTCAGAGGTCCCCCTTAAAGACGCCGGCTTCCCTGTTTCCGCCGAGGAAATAGAGACGGCAGCCGGCCGCTCCATATCGGCACCGGACGAATCGACACCGGACCGCTTGACAGCCTCCACCAGCCGCGCGAAGCTGTCGTCGAAGCCGGCGGGCGGTGTGGAAAGTCGGGTCTGGGATTCCGGGCCGTCAGCGTTCCCCCTTAAAGACGCCGGCTTCCCTATTTCCACGGCGGAAACGGTGTACAGCCGAGCACCCTGAGATCTGATCCGCATCTCCTTCGCCAGAATCTTGACCCGCAGGATGTCCTGGCCGAACGGCATTGGCACTTCGAAGTGGTGAATGGCGCCGATATTTGTGTTGCCGCCTCTGTCCTCCCGCGTCAGCTTCCGTAGCGCGATCGGGAACAGCCGGTCGAGATTCGCCACCGCCATCATGTGCGCCTGCGGCGAAATCGATTGCCTTACCGCGCTCGTACTCAACATCTTTCCCAGCGAACCGCTCGACACCGTGGCAACGACCCCGGTTTCCAGGTTGCGCGACGGCTGGTTCAAATAGCTCGCCGCGGCGCGCTTGGCCAGATCCGACCCGGTGACATCGCGCAGCACGCTGCTAAGCTGTTGCGCCTGCTGCTCCGCCGTCTCAAGCGCATCGCGCGAATAAGCCTCGATGCCGCGATATCTCCCTGGCCCCGTGGTGCTTCGGCGCCCCTCATCCCATAGCGCCTGCCGCACCGCCCTGCGCACCGTCTCCACATCGTTCACGAACCGTACAGCCTGCCGCCCCATCTGCCCAGGCGTGCCGTCCAGCCTGCCGCGCAGCCGGTCGAAGAAATCCAGCGCATGCACCGCAACGCGGCGGAACAGGCTCGGCTCCAGCCTCTTCTGCAAATCACGGACGAAGCCTGGATCGGCGAAGTGATCCCCCACCACGTCGGCGATCAGCTCCTCGTGCCGGCGCTCCGGACTGAGATCGCCGATGCCGTGCTCGCTATAAAGCTCCGACAACCCGCTCTTGTGGGCCTCCCCCTGCGCCTCATCGATCGCCGGCCGCAGCGCATCCACCAGGCGCCCGTACACATCAGGAGACTCCTGCCGCAATGAATGAAGCAGCTCGTGGCCGATCACCTGTGCATGCGGCCGGTCGCTGTCGGCGTTGATGAACAAGGTGTCACCGCCCAGATAAGCCCCGCGCATCGCCGGATCGCCGCTACGCACGAACACCACCTTGCGACCGAACAGACGGCGCACAGTGCTGCCTAGCGCGGCCGCAGCCATGTCGGGCGGTGCCACCTGCTCAACCGCGATGCTGCGGCCATGCAAACGCGTCAGTGCTTCGGCCAAAGCGGAAGCCGTCGCCGGCCGCTCCGCCTCAGCGGGCGATGGTCGCAGCACCCCGTCCTGCGACATTCCCGCCACCAGCCCCACGTGGTCGCGGCGGATGGGCAGGCCATCGCGGTTGGTGCTTACCGGCGCCAGCCGTTCTGCGCCGCCCCCCACTTCTCCTGCAGCGCCGCCAGGCTGGACGCGCTGGCCGGCGCCGTCATCCTGCGCCGGTGTTCCACCACCTTGTGCGCCATCCGCAGCAGCGCCGCGGGACTGTGTTTTGGTTTCAGCGTTTGCACGATTTCTCTCCTTCACCGCCGCCAGGTAGGCGCCGGTGTCTTCAGGGTGTTCCGCATGGATGCGCGAAGCCGCTTCCGGATCGGTCGCCACCAGGTGCGCCACGTCCGCCACTGCGTCGGGCACTTGGTGCGGCGCGATGCCCTCGCCTTCCGCCCCGGCGCTCCGCTCGTGGTCGTTCAGCGGTTGCACCGGGCCCGCTGGCCTGCGTACCGGTTCTTCGGCCTGCAAGCCCACCGTCGGTGTCTGCGCCAGCGGAGCCGGCTCAGGCTGCCGCTCGTCGAGACCCACCTTCGCCGCCGTTGGCTTGCCATTCCTATTTGCCGGATCATTGCCGGCACGACTCGCTGCCGGCATTTCACCGACCATGCCGCCAATCAAGCCGCCGGTCGCAACTGCCGGCGCATCCTCCCAGCCCAGCAGCGGCGCATTTCTCACATCCGCGGGCGCATCGGACCCCAAGGCCACCTTCTCCACTTTGTGGCCCGCGGCGGTGAGCCCCGCGGCAATGGCGGAACCGCTGCCCACCCGCCGGATGACTCCGCCCTGCACATGCCCGGGCACCGCCGCGGTCAGCGCGGTGAATGCCGTGTTGGCCAGGGTGGCACGCTGCGCCGCATCGGCCGGCACGCCTTCCTCCACCAGTTCCTGCGCCCGCTCCGCCGGCCCCAGCGGAAATGTGGCCACCCCCAGCGGCAGCGCACCCACCACGACGCCGGTCCGATTGAAATGTTCCCCCGGCTTCTCACCGAACTTCTCGATCCCGGCCTGCTTCACGTCGTGCGCCAGTGCCATGAGCTGCCCGGCCCTATTCGTTGCCCAGTGGTAACCCTGGTCCAGCGCTTCGGACAATCCGGCGATCGGATTGATGCCGGGATAAGGAACGCGCTGCAACTGGTCGGCACGTCCGTGGGCGCTATCCGCCGCCTCGCCCAAGCCAATCAAAGCTCCGGCGCCGGTGAACGGCAGCGCCGCGGCCGCCGTCGTCGCGGACTGTCCGAATGAACGCACCGCGCTTTCCCCGAACGGCACCTGCCGCACAGCGCCGCCTCTCTCCGGCGGCACCAGCCCCACGCTCACCGGCGCGGGCTTCGCCCCGACCTGTAACGCCGAACCCCAGTCGAACGTACTTTCATCCGGTGCCATCGCATGCCGCACCAACGCGCCCCCGACATCCAAGCCCTGCTCATCCCCAGCCATCGAATCCCCTCCCCGTCGTCCCCGCGTAGGCGGGGACCCAGTTTTCGTACCGCAAGCGCTCCTCATCCACCAATAAAAAGCCCCGCACCAGGCGGGGCTTTAGAACTCCAATCAATCTCCAATCAATCCGTCACCCCGGCGCAAGCCGGGGTCCAGGGGCCCACAGCGCCGCACTGAATCCCCTGGATTCCGCCCGCGACACGGTGCCGCGCCAGCGTGGGTGCGGGAGCGGGCGGATGACTCCGCAATGACCCTGGTGAGCGCGGGCGCGCCGGAATGACGATCGCGATTGCGCGTCCCTCACTGCGCAAACACCCCGAACGCCGGACTGGCCCAGCCACCGCCGGAGTTGGCGGGCGCGGCCGGCATGGCCTGGCCGCCGTAGATCACCGCGCCGGTGCCGTCCTGGTAGGTCTGCCAGGCGATGGTGGCCTGCTGCTGCACGCCGGGCTGAGTGAAGTCGCACACGCCGTCGGGAAAGATACCCTGCAGCTGCGTCCACTGCGCGTCGGTGAAGGCGGCCGGGCCGTAGTTGTCGCTACGGTCCAGTGGCTTGAGCGTGCACTTGCTGATGTCGGTGGCGACGTCCTCGCCGGCCACCATGCGCGGCGTGCCGTACACCGGCACCACCGCTGGCCCGCAGAGCTGGCTGGAAAGCTTGTTGCCATTGCCGTCCCAGCAGGCGTCGCTGAGATCGGCCGGCTTGTCGTTGACGACCTTCTGCGCCAGCGTGGCGGTGCCGGTGTCGGCTTCGATGGCGGCCAGCCAGCGGTCCATCGCCGCCAGGCTGTTCAGGTTGCAGTCGGCGTCGCCGACGATCACGCTGGGGCCCTCCCAGATCAGCTGGTTGGCGTGGCTGCCGTGCTCACGGTCCAGCCGGGCGCGCACCGCGAAGGCGCGGTAGGAATCGTGGGCGAGGCACGGGTTGGGGCCGCGGCAGTCGATGATGGCGGTGCGGTCGAGATTGTTGGTCTCGTTGATGCTGCCGCTGCGGTAGGCGTTGGCCAGCGCCGGCTCGTCGGCGACCAGGCGCTGCGTGATGTGATTCATGTCCACGTCGAGCCCGCCGATGTTGGCGTTGAGATCCACGAACTCGGCCGGCGTGATCTGCTGCTTCTGCAGCGCTTGCAGGCCGTACTGCACGCCCACGTTGTCGGCGGCCAGCCCGCCGAAGCCGTGGCCGATCTGCTTCTCCGGCGCGGTCCACACGCCGGGCGGGCGCGGCCCGAAGATGTTGATGTCGTAGTCGACCACGCTGCAGCGCACGCCGCCGGGATTGGTGGTGGGGTTGTAGAGCTGCTGGCTGCTGACGCCACCGCAGAGACTGGTCGGCACCAGGGCGTAGAAGAAACCCTTGTCGCTGACGACGGCGTTGATGGTCGAGGCGGCGCCTTCCACCGCGGACCTCTTCTCCTCCGTCCATAACAACTGCTGCGCGGCGGACAACCGGCCGAAGTAGCCGATCAGCATGTGGTACTCCGCCACCTGCACCGCGCTGCTCACCGCGTCCGGGAAGGAGCAGGTGGGCAGGATGCCCTGGTAGACGCCCGGGTAGGCGTTGGCGATCCACTGCTGCGCCAGCGAGCCGCCGGAACAGCCCTGGCCGATGGTGTAGCGCAGGGTGCCGTAGCTCTCGATCAGGTGCTCCTTGGCCATGATGAGCGACTCGGCCTGCACCGCCAGGTTGCAGTCGTGGCCGCTGTTGTCGAGCGCGGTGGACATCACCGCGAAGCCGGCGCCGAGGGCGTACACCGCGCTGTCCGCGCCGATCGCAAGACCGCCCAATCCCAGCGGCTGGTAGCTGGTGGTGCTGGGCGCGGTGCCGGTCTCGTACTGCGCACCGCAGCTCGCGCCGTGGTCGATCACCAGCTTGTGGTTGAACTGCTGCTGCGGCTTGAGCGCGGTCCACGCCTGCTTGGGCTGGAACAGCACCGCAATCTGGTACTGGTCGCGGTCCTGGTAGCCGGTTTCCACGCGCACGATGAACGGCACGGCGACGCCCTGGTCGGTGGTGGTCCTGGCCACGTCGATGGCGGGCTTGGCGGGATCATAGGGCTGCAGGCCGCGCTTGAGCGGATCGCTGGACTTGTACATCCAGGTGTACACCGGCGCCTGGTTGCACTGCGCGTCCACCGCGCCCTGCTGGCAGGTCCAGGGCTGGATCTGCGGCCCGGCGAACACCGGCCCGCCCTGCGGATGGTTGACGATGGTGACGCTGCTGACCGCGAGGCCCGGCGCCTGCGCGCTCAGCGTGTTGCTGCCGACGGTGAGGCCGCTGACCAGCGCCATGTACTGGCCGCCGCCGGAAGCGGCGAACTGCGCGCTGATATCCTGGCCATTGAGGCTGACCCGCAGCGCCGACGCGGCGGTGCCGGACGGCGGATCCACCTCCACCAGGGCGTCGCCGCCGTTGATGAGGTCGGCGCGGTTGGAGAGCACCTTGATGGTGGGACTGTTCGAGCCGCTTGCGTTCGAATTGCCGCCGGGACCGCCGCCGCCGGATGAGCCGCCGCCGCAGGCCGCAACCAGGAGCGCAAAGGCCAGGACGGAGACCCGCCGCATTTTCGTCTGCATGACATCCCCTCCGCGAACAAACGGCCGTTATTGTTATTGGCCCGCGCGCCGCAAAGCGGCGCGGCAGACCATTACTGTAAGCCGAAGGCGGAGAAGCTGTATTGATATTTGCTGCCACGCGGAGCCTGCCGCGGCGGCCGGCTGGCGTGATGTCCCGCAATATGGCCCAGCACCAAATCAGCATCCCTCTCCCTTAAGGGAGAGGGGCAGGGGTGAGGGCGGCACGGCCGGAAGGTTTTGCAACGGGTGATGCGGAGCGCCCTCACCCGCGCCTCACGGCGCGGCCTCTCCCAGAGGGAGAGGCGAATGAATGCCGTGAGGGCGGCTGCTCTGCCGCCTAGCTGCGGCGACCGCCGAACAGGCGCAGCAGCATCAGGAACAGGTTGATGAAGTCCAGGTACAGGCGCAGCGCGCCCATCACAATCTTCTTGCCTTGCGTGTCGCCGGGTTCGGCGTAGACGTACATTTCCTTGATCTTCTGCGTGTCGTAGGCGGTGAGGCCGACGAACACCAGCACGCCCATCACCGATACGGCGAACTGCAGGGCGCTGGACTTGAGGAAGATGTTGACCACGCTGGCGATGATGACGCCGATCAGGCCCATGAACAGGAACGAGCCCCAGCGGGTGAGGTCGCTCTTGGTGGTATAGCCATACAGGCTCATGGCGCCAAAGGTGGCCGAGGAAATGAAGAAGACGCGCGCGATGCTTTGCCCGGTGTACATCATGAAGATGCCGGCCAGCGACAGGCCCATGGTGGTCGCGTAGACCCAGTAGGTGGTCTGCGCCGTCGCCAGGCTCATCTTGTTGATGCGGAAGCTGAGGAACATCACCATGCCCAGCGGCGCCAGCACCACCAGCAAGAACAGTGGCGTCCTGGCGATGGCGGCGTAAAGCCCGTAGGCATAGGCGCAATACGCGACTGCGCCGGTAAGGGCCAAGCCGCCGGCCATGTAGGTGTAGATGGCGCGGATGTAATCGCGGAGGCCGGTGTCGGCGCCGGTCTGCGCCATTACGGGGCGGCTGCTACGCACCGAATTCAGGTCGATGGGCATAGAGGTCTCTCTGGTGGTCGATACGACTGCGTGGGCTGGATACCCTGATAGTACATGGGGCCGCGGTTTGGCGTTTTAAAGGTCCGCCTCGGACGCCGGTGTCTGCGCGCCGGAAGCCGGCGCAACCAGCCAAGGACAACCCCAACAGCGCCGAACCCGCCAGCGCCCCCCCGGCCGCTCAGGCCAGCGCCGCCCGCACCGTCTCCTCCGACGTCCGCAACGCCGTATCGAACACCCGCAGCCGCCGCGTCGGATCCATCATGTTGTAGCCGAAGCTGTCCAGGTCCTCGGCGCCGGGTGCGAGCAGGATGGTGCGGATGCCCGCCTCCTCCAGCATCGCCACCTCGCGCTTGACGATGGCGGTCATATGGCGGCGCAGGACGCGCTCGGCGCGCAGCAGCGCCGACGCCGGCCGGTCCGGTTCCTGCGCGGCCATCGGCGCCAGCACCACGGCCTCGGTCACGCCGCTGCCGACGAGGAAGTCGGCGGAGGTGGGCGAGGCCATGCCGCCGTCGAGGTAAGTACGCCTGCCGATCCGCACCGGCGGGCACCAGCCGGGCACGCCATAGGAGGCGCACACGGCGAGGTTGAGCCGCGCCGGCGGCGCGCTGTCGTGGCCGAAGGCGACACGGGCACCGGTCCTGGTGTCCACCGCCATGATCCAGCAGGCCGGATGCGGCACCCACTCGCCGGGCGTGACCACGCTGTCGATCAGGCGCATGAAGGGCCGCATGTCGCAACGGCCGGCCGGCAGCAGCGCGGCGACGGCGGTGAGCGGGTCGAGCTGGCCGCGCAGTCCCTTCCAGGCCAGCCGCGCCGCGGGGAAGCGCAGCGCCGGCCACGGCGGCAGCGCGCCGCCGCTGTCGTGCTCGTGGTCCCACACGCATTCGACATCGCCCTGCTGGCAGGCCATCAACCGGTCGACGCTGACGCCGGCGCCGAGCAGCGCCGCCAGTACCGCGCCGGCGGAGGTGCCGATCAGCACCGCGGCCTCGCGCGCGTCCCAGTCCAGCTCGCGCTGCACGGCGTCGAGCATGGCGATGCTCCAGGCCGCGCCGGCCACGCCGCCGCAGCCCAGCACCAGGGCGCGCTTGGCGCCCGTTTTCCTACGCGGCATCGGCATGCTCCACGGATTCGCTCATGGTCTGTGTGTGGTAGTTGTCGGCGTCGAAACGCGCCAGCAGGCGGCGCATCTCCAGCGTGCTCCAGGGAAAGCCGGTGCTGTTGCGGCCGTTGGCATCCAGATAGTAGCTGGAGCAGCCACCGGTGTTCCACACCGTGCCTTGCAGGTCGCGCTGGATCCTGCGGTTGTAGTCCGCCTGCGCCTCGCGCCGCACCTCCACCCGCGCCAGCCGGCGCTCGCGCATGATGCGCAGGGCGCTGGCGATGTAGGCCAGCTGCGCCTCGATCACGATGAAGGCGGAATTGTGGCCGATGCCGATGTTGGGCCCCAGCACGATGAACAGGTTGGGAAAGCCGGCGACGGTGGTGCCGCGATAGCCTTCCGGGCTGCCGGCGAACACCTGCGCCAGCGAGCGCCCGTCGGCGCCGTGGACGTGTTCCATGCTGGGCTGGTCGGTGACGTGGAAGCCGGTGCCGAGGATGATACTGTCCACCTCGCGCGCGCTGCCGTCGGCGCCGATCACCGTGCGGCCGCGCACCGCCTGCACGCCGGTGGCGAGCACTTCCACGTTGGGCTGCGTCAACGCCGGGTAGTACTGGCTGGAGAGGAGCACGCGCTTGCAGCCCAGCATGTAGTTGGGCGTGAGCTTGGCGCGCAGCGCCGGGTCCTTCACCTGGCTACGGATATGGGCGCGCGCGATGCGTTCGGCCTGCTTCAGCAGCGCCGGGTGGCGGAAGCCGATGCCGAAGGTCTCGAAGCCCGCGTAAAGCGCGCCGCGCCAGGCCTTGGCCGCATACGGCAGGCGCAGCAGGCCGCGGCCCAGGCCGTCGATGGGACCGTCCGCCTTCGGCAGCACCCAGTGCGCGGTGCGCTGGAACAGGTGCAGCGAGGCCACTTTCGGCTGGATCTCCGGCACGAACTGGATCGCCGAGGCGCCGCTGCCGATCACCGCCACGCGCTCGCCGCTGAGATCGTGCGCATGGTTCCAGCGCGAGGAGTGGAACAGCGTGCCGGGAAACTCCTGCAGCCCCGGCAGATCCGGCAGCTGCGGCTCGTGCAGGTAGCCGGTGCAGGACACCAGCACGCGCGCCAGGTACACACCCTTGGCCGTGCGCACCCGCCAACGCAGCGCGGACTCGTCCCACGCAGCCTGTTCAACCGGCTCGCCGTAGCGGATGTGGGGCTCCACCCGGTACTTGCGCGCGGTATCGTGCACGTAGTCGAGGATTTCCGCCTGCCCCGCGAACAGCCGCGTCCAGTCCGCCTTCTGCTCGAAGGAATAGGAATACAGGTGCGAGGGCACGTCGCAGGCACAGCCCGGGTAGGTGTTGTCGCGCCAGGTGCCGCCGAGGCTGTCCGCCTTCTCCAGCACCACGAAATCGCGCATGTCGTTGTCGAGCAGCTTGATCGCCGCGCCGATGCCGCTGACGCCGGCGCCGACGATCGCCACCTCCACCGTGTGCTCCACGGGTTCGCGCCGGGTCATGAGATCTCCCTCTCCTCCGCCAGCGATTCGATGCGCCGTGTATAGGCGGCCCGCTGCGCCAGGTCCATCTTCTCCAGCACGCGGCGGTCGCCGAAGCCGCGGCGGAAGCCGCGCTGCAACCAGCCCGGCGTGACCTCCAGCAGCGCGGGGGCGAAGCCGAGGTAGCGCGGCACGGTCACCTCGCCGCGCCGGTGCAGCACCGCCTCCACCACCGCCCGCGCCACCTCCTGCGGCGACACCGTGGGCACGCCGCCGGCAGCCTGGTCGGAACCGGCGGCCAGCTCGGTCGTCACCTTGGACGGCAGGATGGTGGTGAAATGCACGCCGCTGTCGCGGTATTCCTCGCGCAAAGTCCGGGTCAACCCCAGCACCGCGAACTTGGTGGCGCAGTACACCGCCAGCCCCGGCACCGGCAGCACGCCGGCCATCGAGGCGACGTTGACGATGTGGCCGCCGCCGCGCGCCGCCATCTCCGGCAGCGCCTCCTTGCAGCCGTGGATCACGCCGCGCAGGTTGACGTCGATCTGCGTATCCGACATGGCGTCGGTCTCGTCGGCGAAGGCGCCGATTGGCATGATGCCCGCGTTGTTGACCAGCACGTCCACCGGGCCGAGCGCATCGCGCACGGCGTGGAGGAAGGCCGCGAACGAGGCGCGCTCGCGCACGTCGAGCCGGCCGCCGTAGCCGGTGAGGCCCTCGGCCGCCTCCACCGCCAGCGTCTCGTCGATGTCGCCGATGCCGACCTTGGCACCCTGCGCCGCCATCGCCCGCGCGATGGCCAGGCCGATACCGCGGCCGCCACCGCTGACGGCGACCACCGCGCCGTGCAAGCGCATGCCCTTTGCCATGACTCCTCCTTTAATCGATCGTCACCTTTTAGGAGCACTTTCTCTTTATTCACGATGCCCTGACTCCCTCCCGCTTGCCGGGGAGTGAGGACTGGCGTGCTGCATCGCAGCGCAGAGCCATTGTGCGGACGCCGACCCGCCCCCGTGATACGCGGCGCCGACATTTTGCTTATCATTTCCCGCCATGAAACCCGCGCACGACCTCCAGGCCCCCACCGTCCCGGTGTCCTACCTGCAGCTGTTGCTGGAGGTGGTGACCGAGCGCGGCGCCAATGCGCAGCAGCTGTTCGCCGGCATGCCCTTCGGTCCGGACCTGCTGCAGCGGCCCACCGCGCGCATGTCGGCGCTGCAATGGGGCCGGCTGGTGAGCCAGGCCATGCGCCTCACCGGCGATCCCGGCCTGGGTTACGAGTGTGGCCTGCGCATGCGCCCTTCCGCGCACGGCTTCCTCGGCTACGCCACCCTCAGCTGCGCCTCCATGCGCGAGGCGATGGAGCTCACCATCCGCTACGCTGAGGCGCGCCAGCGCGGCTTCGCCATGCGCCTGGTCACAGAGGACGGCCACGCCGCCGTCGAGGTGCGCGAGAAGCAGCCGGTGACCATGCTGCGCTCGTTCTTCTACGAGCACATCCTCATCGGCCTGGCGCGCGGCGGCGCCGCCATCCTCGGCCGCGAGGCGAATCCCTTCGACGACGTCGAGATCTGGTTCGACTGGCCCGAGCCCGCCTACCACGCGGCTTACCGCAAGCGCCTGCCGCGCATCCGCTTCTCCCGCCGCGCCAACCTCATGCGCTTCCCGCAAGGCATGCTCGAACTGCGCCCGGTGCTGGCCGACCCGCAGGCCTCAACACAACTGATCGAACAATGCGAGCGCGAACTGGTTCAGGCCGGCGGCACCGGCGACAGCATCGGCCTGCGCGTCTGCGCCGTGCTGGTGCAGTTGCCGCACGGCGGCTATCCCGATCTCGAAGCCATCGCCGGGCGCCTCCACATGTCCAGCCGCACCCTCTCGCGCCGCCTGCGCGACGATGGCGGCTCCTTCCAGCAACTCCTCGACGACACCCGCCGCCGCGACGCCTGCGAGCTGATCGAAACCACCCAGCTCGACCTGCAGGACATCGCCGCCCGCCTGGGCTACCGCAACCCCGCCAACTTCACCCGCGCGTTCCGCAAGTGGACGGGGGAGGCGCCGAGCCGGTACCGGCAGCGGCGCGGGGGCTGGCAATGAGCTCAGGCAACCCAGAGCACCAGGAGGCATATATGAAACGCAGTTGGGAGGTCCTCGAAAGGCAGCGAGAGCGCCGCTTCGCTGCTCAACAGCAGCATGGTTTGGCGAAAAAGGTGCTTGGATGTGTGGTGTTAGCGATTCCTCTTATTGGCTTTTTCCCGGGACTTTTCTTTAGCAATATTATCCCGAGCGAGCTGACCGTTCATGTTGGTCTTGGGCTGGCAACGTTCAACGGAGTGGCATTGGCCTCGATTTGTGAATATTCCGCACGAACTTACGGGATACAAACCAAATATGAGTTTCTGAATAATCTAATGGAGCGCTCGTGGTTCCGGATCGTCTTGATGGGCTGGGTTGGCTTCATGTTCTGGTATGGGGCCGCAGCGTGGGGCTATCCATGGCTGATAAATCTGACAACGGGATCGAAAGGTGAGGAAACCTTTACGATCACTGGCTGGATGGGCGGTGGCAGAGTGTGTTTCAGACCTGGGATTGGTCATGGGCTGTTTCGGGACGGCCCGAGAGCGCTATGCATGTCCCAATATGAGCAGACGCGCGTGGCGGTAGGATCGACTTTAGAGGTCAAAGGACGCTCGACGTTGCTCGGGATCAATGCGGATGAAGTGCATGTCCGACATACGAATACCCACTGAGCCAATATAGGATTCAGCTCGTATGGGCTGGGTTGAGGCGCAGAACCTGTAGATGCTATGAACCCGGGTCGTTCCATCCGACTCCATTGGGGTGCTGAAGTCCCAACACGGAGGAATCTGAGATGGAAACGACCCGAGTTCAGGAAGCGTACTGCGGAGCCAAGGTACTGTACATGGCGCTGGAATTGAGCGCGAAGAAGTGGGTGGTTCTATTCGGCGACGGTGGTTTGCGTCGGCGGCGGGTGACGGTTACGGC
>JARLJS010000221.1 GCA_031291075.1 Nevskia sp.
CGTACTCCCAGTACGCTACGCTCCTCGCGCCTGGAAGCCCCGCCACGGTGCCCGAGCGCAGCGAGGTGGGTGCGGGCGGGGCTGACCTGGCCGCAAATCCGGGGCCAACGCAGCGTCAAAGTAATGGTCAACAGGCCCTAGGCCCCCTGCGCAGCCCTTCAGGCCGCTTCCACCACGCGGTAATCGTCGAGGCTGAACTCGCGCATCTGCCGCCGGAACTGGGTGGCGAAGCCGGGATACATGCTGGGGTTGAAGCCGTCCTCGGTGATGTACCAGCTCTTGCAGCCGGAGTTCCAGTTGGTCTTCTGCAACCGCTGCTGGATGCGCTGGTTGAAGCGCCGCTGCACCTCCTCGCGCACGTCGACGAAGCGCACGCCCTCGCGCAGCGCCGCCTGCACGCCCTGCAGCACGTAGCCGGCCTGCGCCTCCATGTAGACCAGGAAGGAGTTGTGTCCTGGCCCGGAGTTCGGGCCCGGCAACATGAACAGGTTGGGATAGCCGGCGATGCTGGTGCTCTTGTAAGCGTAGGAGCCGCGCGACCAGTCCTGGCCGAGCTGGCGGCCGTCCAGCCCGCCGATCGGGATCGGCGCGCCGGTCTTGGCCACCTCGAAACCGGTGGCGAAGACGATGCCATCGACCCGGTGCTCCAGGCCGTCGGCGGTGCGGATGCCGCCCGGGCTGATGCATGCGATCGGCCAGGTGATCAGCTCGCAGTTGGGGCGCTGCAGTGCCGGGTAGAAGTCGCTGCTCAGCAATACCCGCTTGCAGCCGATGCGGAAGTCCGGGGTGAGCTGGCGCCGCATCCACGGGTCGCTCACCTGGCTGCGCAGGTGGCGCAGTGACAGCTCCTCCATGACACGTGTCAGCGGCGTGTGCCAGATCACGCCGAGGGCGCTGGACTCGTAGGCCCAGAACAGCGACTCGCGCACCGCCCGCTGCGCCAGCGGTATGCGCCGGAACAGCGCCCGGCTCCAGTCGGGCGTGCGGTAGTCCAGGCGCGGCAGCACCCAGCCGGGCGTGCGCTGGAACACCTTGAGGCGGCCCACCACCTTGACCAGCTCGGGCACGATCTGCACGGCGCTGGCGCCGGTGCCGATCACGGCCACCCGCTTGCCGTGGAAATCGTAGCCATGGTCCCAGGCGCCGCTGTGGATGCGCTGGCCGCCGAAGCTGTCGATGCCGGGGATGTCCGGGTAGCTCGGCGTGGACAGCGGGCCGGGCGCCATCACCACGGTGCGGGCGTGGATGGTACCCCGCCCTTCCACGGCGACGTTCCACACGCCCTGCTCCGCGTCGAATTGCAGCCCGGTCACCTCATGTCCGAAGCGGATCAGCGGCCGCAGCTCGTAGCGCCGCACCAGCTCGCGCGTGTAGGCCTGGATCTCGTCGCAGCCGGAAAAGCTGCGCGACCAGTCCGGGTTTGGCGCGAACGAATAGCTGTACAGATTGGAGGGCACGTCGCAGGCCGCGCCCGGGTAGGTGTTGTCGCGCCAGGTGCCGCCCACCTCGTGCGCCCGTTCCAGGATGGCCAGGTCATGGATGCCCGCCTGGCGCAGGCGGATCGCCATGCACAGCCCGGAGAAGCCGGCGCCGACGATGAGCACCGCCACCGGCCGCTGCGCGGCCGCGGTCGAAGAGGAGGACGCACGCGCGGCGCGGCGCCGGCCGGAAGCTTCGGTCATTGGATCACGCTCATACCGGAAGGGAAGGGATGCCGCCTCAGGCGGCGATGTCGTAGGTGAGCTGCCTGACCCAGGCCGGCTCCGGCCCCAGCCAGCGCGGCGAGACATTGCGGCTGGCGCGGCCGAGCACGCCCACCAGCAGCCGGTACGGCGCCTGGTTGCGCACCACCAGGTTGGCGTGGGCCCGCACCAACTGGTAGATCGGGTTGCGGCCGATGCCCGGATTGCGATCGCCGATCTGGCCGTACTTGTTCATGGCCTCGTGCAGGCGCTCGGCCTTGAGCCCCATGCCGACCAGGGATTCGCGCATGTGGCTCAGCAGCGGCAGATAGCCCAGGCCCAGCCCGGCCAGCACCACCGGCCGCAGCAGCACGCCGGCGGACTCCACCGCGTTGCGCAGCTGCGGGCCGCCGCCGATCATCTCCAGCACGTGGAAGTCCACGCCGAGATGACGCGCCTCGTCGGCGTTGATCTTGTCGAACACGCGGTGGCACAACGGGTCCTCGACCTCGTCCAGCAGGAACTTGAGCAGCGCGCCGTCGAGCGCGATCTCCAGCATCGGGATCACCGAGCCCAGCATCGACAACGGCATGTCGTCGCCATAGCGCTCCAGCACGCGCAAAGTGATCTGCAGGTTGATGTTGGGCTGCGGTACCTCGCCGTGCTCCAGCATGCCCCAGCGGCGCATCAGCGCCAGCTCGGCGTTGGCGTGGCGCTGCTCCTCGGCGTGGAAGTAGCGGTAGATCTCCTTCAGGGTGTCGTCCCGCGCGTTCAGCGCCAGCGCGGCGAAGCCGCGCGCGCCGATGTGCTCGATCCACACCAGGTCCGCCATGAAGCGCTTGAGCAGAGGCTTCTGCCGTTCGTCGATCATCTCGGCGCCCGGCGCATCCCAGTCGATGTCGGCCAGGGCCCACTGGCTGGCCTTGATCTTGGCCAGCATCTTGTGCAGATCGATCACCATCGTATTCGCTCGCGCCCCCGTGAAGGCCTTACCACCGTGGAGAGCATCGGCATCGCCCGTGCGGACCTTGCCAATGATCACTGTCAAGGTTACCTTAATCTGAACTTATGTTCATATTCAATTCGGATTCTTGAATGCGCCGCAAGCCGCAGCAGACACGGGCCAAGCTGATGGTGGACGCCATCGTCGAGGCCGGCTTCATCTCCCTGTCCCGCAACGGCCTGGACGGCACCACCACCCGGCATATCGCCGATATCGCGGGGATCAGCGTCGGCACCCTGTACCAGTACTTCGACAACAAGGAGGCGGTCTACGACGCCATGCATGCCCGCTTCGTGGCCGAGGTGATCGGCCTGCTGCGGAACCTGACGCCCGAGCTTGTTCAGAAAGACGTCAAGGGTCTGGTGGAGCTGATGCTGCACCGCTTCAGCGACTGGCTGCGGCAGAACGACGGCCGCTACCTGGCCTACGCCCGCCACATCCAGCGCTTCGACCGGCCGGAACACGGCGCCCGGGTGGAACGGGCGCTGCTGGAAATCGCCTCGCAGTACGTCATGCGCCACCCGCAGCTGATCAGCCTGCGCGGCATCCCGGCCATGCTCTACATCATGATCAACGGCGGCGTTTTCGTGGTGGTGCGCTACCTGAGCTCACCCAGCCCTTCGATCAGCTTCGAGCAGCTGGTCGCCGGGCTGGCCAACATGGTGACCGGCTACGTCGCCACCGAACTCGGCTAGGGCCCTAGGACTTGCGCAAGGCCGCCGTCATGCCGCCAATGGGGTCGGCCGCGGCGCTTGCCGGCTGCGCCCCGGCCCGCTTCTGCTCGCGGTATTGCACCGGCGTCATGCCGGACCAGCGCTTGAAGGCGCGGTAGAAGGTGCTGGGTTCGGAGAAGCCGGTGAGGTAGACGATGTGTTCGATCGGCTCGGAGGTCGAACGCAGCAGCTTGCGCGCCAGGGCGAAGCGGAAGTCCGACAACAGCTGGCTGAAGCTGGTGCCAGCCCGCGCCAGCTCGAAGCGCAGCCGTCGCGCCGGCACGGACAGCTCGCGCGCCACGTCCTCCAGGTCGCACTGCTCGAGCTCCAGCTTGCGCGAGAACACCGTGCGGATGCGCTCGATCAGGTCCTGCCGCTCGATGCTGGACAGGCGCTTCTCCGCCAGCTCCTCGTGCAGGCGCAGCAGGTCCGGGTCCCAGCGCGGCGAGCGGTAGTCGAGCAGGGCCGGGTCGATGTAGATCTCGTTCTGCTCGGCCTCGAACTCCACCGGGCAGCCGAACACGTTCTCGTACTCGGCCAGCTCGGAGCGCTGGGTGCAGCGCAGGCGCACACGCAGCGGACGGTACTTGTCCTCGGTCACCGAGTTGGCGAAGCGGATCGCCTCGTACACCACGCAGATCTCGGTGTGGCGGAGCTGCGGCGCCTGCTGGGCCGCGCCGACCAGCACGAAGCGCGAATTCTCCCCCGCTTCGATCAGGCGCACGTTGAGCGCGTCGCTGACCAGGCGCAGGTACTTGAGCGCGCGGTTGCAGCCGTCGCGGAAAGTCGGGCTGCTGAAGAACAGGTATTCGATCACCTCGCCGCGGAAGATCGGCAGGTGCGGACACAGGTGCAGGCCGATGTCCGGGTCCCCGGTCACCGCCTCCACGATTTCCCAGAAGAAGGCCTGCAGCCGATGCGGGGTGCGCAAATCCTTCTGCGTCAGCCGGTCGACGTTGTAGCCCAGCCGCGTATAGATCGCGTTCACGTCCAGCCCGGCATTGACCATGCCGGCATGAGCAATCTGCAGGAGCACGCCCGAATCCCGCATCCCATCTCCTTCGTGATGATCATGGCGCTACGGCCAAGCGCCTGACGTAATATAGTTTGCCGCGCTGCCAGATGACAGCCACCGCCGGGTCAATGCCGAACCCGGTCCTGCCAATTAGGGTGGTGGATTAATCATACGGCTACTTTGTGCGCTGCGGCAAAATGCCGACGCACGGGGGGCCATTTCACTGCCGAAGATCATGACGACATGAACGCCCGCGACGCCTACCCCCACTTCCAGACCATCACCACGCGCTGGAAGGACAATGACATCTACGGCCACGTCAACAACGTCGAGTACTACAGCTACTTCGACACGGTCATCAACACCTGGCTGATCCGCGAAGCCGGCCTCGACATCCATGGCGGCGACTCGATCGGCGTATGCGCCGAGTCGCACTGCCGTTTCCTCGATTCGCTGACCTTCCCCGACTGCGTGGACGCCGGCCTGCGTGTCTCCCGCATCGGCAACTCCAGCGTCCGCTACGAGATCGGGCTGTTCCGCGCAGGCTCCGACCGGCCAGCCGCGGAAGGCTGGTTCGTGCACGTGTTCGTCGACCGGGCCGAACGCCGGCCGCTGGCGATCGCCCCGCCCATGCGGGCCGCCCTGCAGCAGCTGCTGCGGGCGGACGGAGAGCAGCGGTGAAGGTGCGCGGCGCGGTGCTGCGCGCGATGGGGCTGCCGGCGCCGTATGCGCAGTCGCAGCCCTTGCGGATCGAGCAGCTCGAGCTCGATCCACCCGGCCCCGGCGAGCTGCTGGTGCGCATCCGCGCCGCCGGGCTGTGCCATTCGGACCTGTCGGTGGTCGACGGCTCGCGCCCGCGCGTGATGCCGATGGTGCTGGGCCACGAGGCGGCCGGCGAAGTGCTGGAATGCGGCGCCGGCGTGGCCGACTTCGCGGCCGGCGACCAAGTGGTGTTTTCCTTCGTGCCGTCCTGCGGCCACTGCACGCCCTGCGCCAGCGGCCGGCCGGCGCTGTGCGAGCCCGGCGCCGCCGCCAACACCGCCGGGACCCTGCTGTCGGGACACCGGCCCTGGCATGGCGAAGGGGCCAATGCGCTCAACCACCATCTCGGCGTCTCCGCCTTCAGCGAGATGACGGTGGTCTCGGCCCGCTCCGCGGTGAAGGTGGACCGCGACCTGCCGCCCGAGATCGCCGCCCTGTTCGGCTGCGCCGTGATGACCGGGGTCGGCGCGGCGGTCAATACCGCCCATGTCGCCGCCGGCGAGAGCGCGGCGATCTTCGGCCTGGGCGGAGTCGGCTTGGCCGCGCTGCTGGGCGCCCATGCCTCCGGCGCGCACCCGCTGGTGGCGATCGACGTACTGCCGTCGAAGCTGGAACTGGCACGCCAGCTCGGCGCCACGCACACCGTGGATGCCCGCGGCGAAGACGTGGTGGCCGCGGTGCGCGCCGCCACCGGCGGCGGCGCCCACCATGCGATCGAAACCGTGGGCAACGAGCAGGTGCTGGCGCAGGCCTACGCCGCCACGCGGCGCGGCGGCACTACCGTTACGGCCGGGCTGCCCCACCCGCAGAAGATGTTCTCGGTGCCGGCGGTGAGCCTGGTGGCGGAGGAGCGTACGGTCAAGGGCTCCTACATGGGTTCGGCGGTGCCCTCGCGCGACCTGCCGCGCTACATCGCGCTGTACAAGGCGGGGCGCCTGCCGGTGGACCGCCTGCTGACGCACCGGCTGAAGCTGGAGGAGGTCAATGAAGGCTTCGACCGGCTGGCGCGCGGGGAAGCGGTGCGGCAGGTGATCCTGTTCGATTGAGCCTGCACCCCTCTCCCCCGGCGGGAGAGAGGGGTGCAGATCGGCCTGCCGCCGTGCCTACTGCAGGACGATCTTGAACTCCACGCGACGGTTCAGGGCGCGTCCTTCCTCGGTGTTGTTGGAGACCATCGGCTGGGTTTCGCCGTAGCCCTGGGTCGTCATGCGCTGCGGCTCGACGCCGCGGCCGATCAGGTACTGGCGTACCGACTCGGCGCGCTGCTGCGACAGCACCAGGTTGTACTTGGGGGCGCCGACGTTGTCGGTGTGGCCGCCGATCTCCACGTGCATGTTGGGCTGCCCCTTGAGGGCGGCGGCCACGCCGTCGAGCACCTTGGTGGCCTGCCCGGTCAGCACGGCGGAATTGGTTTCGAAGTTGACGTTCTGCAGCACCACGGTCTGCTCGATGGCGCAGCCCTTTTCGTCCACCTTGACCCCGGCCGGGGTATCCGGGCACTGGTCGATCGAGTCCGGCACGCCGTCGCCGTCGGAGTCGACGGTGCCGATCGGGCAGCCCTTGTCGTCCACCTTGGTGCCGGGTGGGGTGTTGGGGCACTGGTCGAGGCTGTCGGGCACGCCGTCGCCGTCCGAATCCTGCATGCAGTCCTTGCGCCCGGTGACCGGGTTGACCACCGCCAGCTTGCACTCCGGCTCCGCCGGCGCGGCAGCCTGGTGCGGCTTGAAGAACGGGGTCAGCGGGATCTGCAGGCCCACCGTCAGGTGCCAGTCCCACAGGGTGGCGTGGCCCGGGACCGAGAAGCCGCGGTCGTACTGGCCCACCAGCCCGGCCTCGGTGCGCACCGCCCAGCCCCAGTCCCAGCCGCCGATGGCCAGCGGGATCAGCGCGCCGCCGCCGCCGTCCAGGCCGAAATGGCGGTGCTTGAAGCCGCGCACGTCGTCAACGACGTAGCCGGGGCCGCCCTGCACGAAGGGCTTGAAGTTGGGCAGCAGGTTGCGGTCGAAGCCGAACATGCCGAAGTCGTAGACGTAGTTGGCGAACAGCGCGTTCTGGTAGTCGTTGAGCCCGTCGATGTCACGCTTGCGCTGCAGGCCGAAATAGTTCAGCTCCACCGCGGTGTGGTCGTTCAGGGGCATGCCGCCACCGAGCTGGAAGCCATAGCCGTTCTGCGAGTCCCGCACGCCGTCGCTGATCTCGTAGAGGAACGAACCGGTGACGTATGGGATGTCGTAGTTCTCGGTGTTGACGGCGGCGGCCTGCTGGGCCCACAGGGCGCCGGCCACGAATAGTCCCCACAGCGTTTTGCGCATCGGCTCTTCCCTTAAGCTGGCCCCGGGTCAGCCGGGGCGACTGGTTCTACATCGTTGCAGCGCCCGCATTTTAGCGGAAGCGGCCGGGATCCCGCACCGAGGACCCCCTCAAACCCGCAGAGCACGCGCGCATTCGGCGATCAAGGCGGGGCCGCGGTAGATGAAGCCGGTGTAAATCTGCACCAGGTCGGCCCCCGCGGCCCGCCTCGCCGCCGCGTTGGCGCCGCTGAGGATGCCGCCGACCCCCACCAGGGGGAAATCCGGGCCGAGCTTGTCGCGCAGGCTGCGCAACACGCCCTCCGCCATCGACCGCAGCGGTGCGCCGGACAGTCCGCCCGCCTCGCCCGCGAGCGGCGAATGCTCGACGCCCGGCCGGGTCACGGTGGTGTTGGTGGCGATCAGGCCGTCGATACCCTGCTCGCGCACGGTGTCGGCGATGGCGGCGAGCTGGGAATCGTCCATGTCCGGTGCGATCTTGATCAACAGCGGGCGGCGCTTGCCGTGACGGTCGGACAACCGCTCACGCTCCTGCCCCAGCCGGCGCAGCAGCTGGCCGAAACGCTCCGCCTGCTGCAGGTCGCGCAGGCCGGTGGTGTTGGGCGAGGAGATGTTGATGGTGATGTAGTCGGCCACCGGGTAGACCTTGTTGAGGCAGGTCAGGTAGTCGTCCTCGGCCCGTTCCAGCGGCGTATCGGCGTTCTTGCCGATATTGATGCCCAGCACCGCGCGCCGGCGGACACGGCTGGCCCGCGTCACCAGGGCGTCCACGCCCTGGTTGTTGAAGCCCAGGCGATTGATGATGGCGCGCTCGCGCGGCAGCCGGAACAGGCGCGGACGCGGGTTGCCGGGCTGCGGCCGCGGCGTCACCGTGCCGACCTCGATGAAGCCGAAGCCCATGCGGTCGAAGGCCTCGATGCACTCGCCGTTCTTGTCGAGCCCGGCGGCGAGGCCGACGCGGTTGCGGAATTCGAGCCCCATCAGGCGCACCGGGTCGTTCACGGTCTGCGCGGCGAGCAAACCCGCCGCCTGCGGATGGCGGGACAGCCAGGCGATGGTCAGTTCGTGGACGTGCTCGGCGTCGAGCGAGAACAGCAGAGGGCGAACCAGGGCGTAGAGCGACATTGTTCTTATTGGGAATGAAACCGGGAGCTCTTCGGTGCGGGCTCAGCCTTCGGTCAGCACCGGGAGCATGGGCGCGGGGGTCATGGGCGCCGGAGCGCGCGGCAGAGGCATCGGCACCGGCGGAGGCGGCGGCGGCGCCAGGCGGTTGGCGAGGCGCTCGCGCACCGCGTTCAGCTCGCGCACGAACACCTCGCGGCTGAAAGTCACCGGCAGGCGCAGCGCGACGACGGCGAGATCCAGCGCGAGCCGCCGGCCGGGTTCGCCCTCGTAGAGCGTGCCGATGCTGCCGACCAGGGCGAACACCGCGCGCGACAGGTGCAGGTAATCGCGCTTCAGCACCAGGCCGACCTGCTGCGTGTTGGACATCAGGTGCAGCACGCTCTGGCCGCGCGCGTGCAGCCCGGCCACGCCGCCGCGGCGCAGCTCGCCGATGAAGCCACTGCCGGTCAGGCGCGTCACGCCCTTCTTGCGCAGGGTTTCCTCCAGCGCCGCCACGATCTCGTCGCGGCGCTCCAGGTTGGCTTCCGGCTGGGTGCTGAGGCGGATCAGCGCGTCGGCCAGCAGGTCGGTATCGGCCAGGATCGCCCCGGCCAGATAGTCCCACACCGGCCCCCACTTGCCGTTGAGATCGACCACGTTGCCCCAGTCGATCAGGTTGAGGCGGCCGTCGGCGCCCACCATCAGATTGCCGGGATGCAGGTCGCCGTGCATCTCGCGGAAGGCGAAGGCGTGGTACACCACCGTGTAGAGCAGCTGCTCGGCCAGGCGCAACTGGAAGCGGCGGCGGTCGCGCCGCGGCATGCGCGCCAGCGCGCGCGGCAGGCTTTGCGCATCGCCCAGGTACTCCATCTCCAGGACGCGTCGGCTGCTGCCGTACAGCTCCGGCACGCGCCACAGCCGTCCCTGCAGGCTGCGCTGGTAGAAGCGCAGGTGGTTGCGGGCCTCCGCCTCGAAGTCCAGCTCCTCCACGAAGCCGGCCACGAACTCGTCGACCTGCTCCTGCAGCGCGCGCAGGAACGGCGTCAGCTTGGAGTGCGGCGCCCAGTACTGGCTGGACATGATGGCCAGGCCGATCACCAGCTTGCCGATGACGAACTCGCGGTCGAGGTTGTGACGGCCGACCTTGACGATGATCGGCCGCAGCACTTCCTTGCCGCCTTCCAGGAACGGCTTCTTGGCCAGGTAGACCGAGCCGATCGAGCCCGACTTGAGCGGCTTGTCCGCTTCGAACCCCATGTACAGCTTGTCCGGCAGCTTGCCGAAGCACTCGACGAAGGCGGCGTTGACCTCCTCCGCGTCCATCGGCCGCACATCCTCGTGGAACACCGCCAGCTCCCTGGCGATCTCGTCGGGCAGGAAGTCGGCGTTGGCCGCCGCCACCTGCGCCAGCTTGATGAACAGCGGGCCGAACTCGTTGACCATCGCCGCCGCGATCCTGGCCTGGCTGCGGAAGTCCTTGGGGTCGGCCTGGAAGAACGGCTTGATGTAGCGCAGGGCGCGCACCTGCCGGCGCACGATGACGGCATCCTGCCTGACCTGGGCGGCGCGCTTGAGCAGCTCGTTGAGCTGCCACTGGTTGAAGCGCTTGCCCGCCTTGAGCAGATTGATCACCTCGACCAGCAACGGTTCGTAGGAGCGGATCACCAGCCGCACCATGTCCAGGCCGAGCTCGCCCAGCCCCTTCAGCTCGGGCGAGGAGAACAGCTCGTTGAAGAAACGCCAGAACTCGTTGACCAGCGCCTCCGGCACCGGCACCGGGCTGCGCGCCACCACCTGCTCCACCACGAAGCGGATCAGGTCCTCGGTGGACTGCTCGTCCGGGATCAGCCGGCGCCGGCGCAGCACCTGCGTGATGCGCTCGGTGGAATGCAGGATCGGGTGCCGGTACAGGCCCTCGAAGGCGCGGTCGATCACTACACCGAGCTGGGCGCGGTCGACGTCGTCATTGGAACCCAGCAGGCGCAGCAGCGGCATGAAGCCGCGCGTCACGTTGACGGTGGACAGCCCCAGCGACCCCAGTTCGCGCAGCAGGCTGCGCGGCTTGTCCGGCGCGGTGTCGTGCGCCGTCCCGGCACCGCGCTGGCTCGGTCCGCTCACGTGGCGTCCTTGCCCTTGTCGCCGAGCAGGTGGCCCATCTTCGCCACCTTGGTATCCAGATACGATTCGTTGTGCGGGTTGCGGCCGCGCTCGACCGACACCCGCTCCACCACCTCCACCCCGTCGCGCACCAGCGCGTCGAGCTTGGCGGGGTTGTTGGTCATCAGCCGGATGCGGCACAGGCCCAGCTCGCGCAGCAGCTGCACCGCCAGGCCGTATTCGCGCGCGTCGGCCGGAAAGCCGAGCTGGTGGTTGGCTTCCACCGTGTCGGCGCCGCGATCCTGCAGGGCATAGGCGCGGATCTTGTTGCCCAGGCCGATGCCGCGGCCCTCCTGGCGCAGGTACAGCAGCGCGCCGCGGCCTTCGCGGGCAATCGCCTCCAGCGCCGCGCGCAACTGGAAGCCGCAGTCGCAGCGCAGCGAGAACAGGGCGTCGCCGGTGAGGCACTCGGAGTGCACCCGCACCAGCGGCGCCAGCGGCGCCGGCGGATCACCGCAGTCGTTGCCGGACAGGTCGCCCAGCGTCAGCGCCAGGTGCTCCTTGCCGTCCGCCGACTTGTAGGCGTGCACGGTGAACTGCGCGAACGGCGTCGGCAGCAGCGCGGTGGCGATGTGCCGCAAGGTCTTGGCCGGGTTGTCCAGTCGCGTCATGCGCCGAAGTAGTTCTGACCGCAGACGCGCAGGGTGCGGCCGTTGACCGCCGCGGCCAGCGGGCTGGCGAAGAAAGTGACCGCCTCGGCGATGTCGATCGGCAGGCCGCCCTGGCCCAGCGACGACAGGCGCCGTCCGACCTCGCGGGGAATCGCGGGCATGGCGGCGGTCATCTGCGTCTCGATGAAGCCGGGCGCCACCGCGTTGATGGCGCCGCCGCGGCCGGCCATCTCGGCGGCCAGCGACTCGACGTAGCCGATCACGCCGGCCTTGGTGGCGCCGTAGTTGGTCTGGCCGGCGTTGCCGCCGATGCCGCCGATGGAGGAGATGCAGACCATGCGCGCGCCCGGCTTGAGCCCGCCGGCGAGCAGTTGTTCGTTGATGCGCAGGATGGCGCCGAAGTTGACGTCCAGCACCTGGTCCCAGAAGTGCGGCGGCATGTTCTTCAGCATCTTGTCGCGCGTGATACCCGCGTTGTGCACGACGATGTCGGCGCCTCCGAAGCGCTTGTCCAGTTCCCCGGCGATGCGCGCCGGCGCGTCCACCGCGGTGATGTCGAGGGGTAGTCCGAACCCGTTGATGGCCGCCAGCGTCTGTCCCAGCATACCCTCTTCCTGGGGCCGGTCGATGCCCACCACCTGCGCGCCCTCGCGCGCCAGGGTCGCCGCGATGGCGGCGCCGATGCCACGCGCCGCGCCGGTGACCACCGCCACCTTGCCGCTCAGGGTGGCGCCGAACTCCCGCAGCGGCGCCGCGGGCGCGAACGGCGCGGTCAGGGCCAGCGGCTGGCCGGTGACGAACGCGGCGTGCTCGGACAGGAAGAAGCGCAGCGGGCCCGCCAGCAGCGCGTCGGCGTCGCGGCCGACCTCCAGCAGGTTGACGGTGATCCCCTTCTTGCCGACCTCCTTGCCCAGCGAGCGCACGAAGCCGCGCAGGGCCTGGCTGGCGGCATGCGCGGCAGCGTCGCGATTCTCGGCCGGCGCGCGCGACAGCAGCAGCACGCGACCGTTGGCCGGGATGCGCGACACTTGCGGCTGGCAGAAATCGTACAGCTCCCGCAGGTCGGCCGGGCCGCGGACGCCGCTGGCGTCGTAGACCAGGGCGAACGGCCCATTGCCGCGGTCCTCGGCACCTGGCTCTGTCTTCAGCGCGATTCCGGCCGCGGCGGCCGCCTGCTTGATGGCGGGCAGGCCGGCATGGCTGGGGGCGATGCGGATCACCGCCCCGGCGGAATGCAGAGCCGCCAGCAACGACCCGGCCAGCCCGGCGCCGCTGCCGCCCCCCAGCAGCACCGGCCGTTCCGCCAGGGGCTGAGCCGCAAACCCCGACTCGGCCCGGCGCAGGCGCGGCGGGGCCGGCAGCCCGAGGGCGGCGGCGATGCTCTTTCCCAGAGGGGAATTGGCAAAGTCGAGGTATCGATCCGACATGAACGCTCCGGGATGATCTTAAAGCGCGGGGAAAAAGGGCGCGTATTATCGCAGCCTCCTACGCCGCGCGACAGCGCGCCGCCGACATGACCGCGACGTCCGTCGGATCAAGCGCTTGCGGCGCAATGCCGTGGCCGCGCGCAACCTGACCTGCACCGCAGCTTGCGGCAGGGCGCGGATTTGTTTACAAAGGCCGTCCGCATGCCGGAGCCGGCCTGCGGTCAGGGCATTTGAAAATATTTAGTCACGTCGAACCGGCGCAAGACCGGGCAGGCGCCCATGCGGGGGAGCGGTCATGCACAAGTACAGCCTAGGCGCGGTCGGAGCGTTCATCTTCGCCATCACCGGCTACGCCGCGTTCTTCGCCTACGCAGGCACTGGCTCCGCGCCTCCCGCGCAGGTCGCCGTCAAGCGTTCCCCGGAGGAAACCGCCGCGCGCGACCGCATGGCCCAGCTGGTGGCCGAGGTGGCGGCCCGCAGCGCCGCCCGCACCGCGAAAACGGTCGCGCTGAACCACCTGCAGGCACCGCCCGACGCGGCCTCCGACGGCCACTGAGCGGCCTGCCCGGAACCGCCCGCACCCGGGCGGTGCTGTTAACAAGCCTTTGATTTCGGTAAAGTCCGTTGTCAGGCGGGCGGAGGGCGCGCGGCGTGGTGGCGCCCAACCGGCCGGCCGCGGACCCGGTCGGACTCCGGCACCAGGGCTGGAGTGGTGGGCGGGGTTGGGACGGCCGGTGATCGACCACGTGGAAAGAACGAGGCTCTAGGGGCTTTTTGCAATGACATTCACTCGTGTCAGCATTATCGTCGTCATCACAGCGGTCGCCGTCTATCTCGGCCTGAACCTGCTGCTGCCGCGCAGCCGCACCGAACAGAAGGCGGCCGCAACCACCACCCCCGATCAGGTCTTCGGCAGCAACAGCGCCAGCACCGCAGTGCCGGCGCCGGCGCCGGCGCCCGACAGCGGCGGCACCGGGACGGCGGCATCGAGCTCCGGCGGTGCGGAAACCGCCGGTGCAGCCTCGGCCCCGGCGGCGGAGCAGCCGGCTCCGGCTTCGAGCGAGAGCACCGCCGCAGCGGCACCGCCCCCCGCGTCGGAGACCGGCGCCGCAAGCACCTCCTCCGCCCCCGCCGAAAGTTCTGCTTCCGCCGCCCCTGCGGAAACCTCCGCTTCCGCCGCGCCGGCCACCGCATCGGCTCCGGGATTGAACGAGGAGGAAGCCCGCAAGATCGCCGAAGAAGTCGGTCGTAAGGTGGCTACCCAGGTCGCGTCCTCGGTGGTGCAGAGCCAGGGCAAGCCGGCGGGCGCCGAATCCGCCGCCGGCGGCGAAGCCGCTGCCGGCACCACCCTGACCGCCGACCAGGTCCGCCAGATCGCCACCGAAGCCGCGCGCGAAGCGGTGCGCGAGGAGCTGGCCCAGCACGGCGGTTCCACCGCCGCTGCGCCGGCGACCAGCGAGATGGCCGCCAGCGAAACCCCGGCCGCCGCGGCGCCGGTGCATAAGAAGAAGAAGGAGAAGCACGCCGCCCCGGCGCAGGAAGCGACCGCGGTGGCATCGGTCGCGCCGTCGGGCCACAAGCACAAGCACGCCGGGCACCTCCCCTCCGGGCAGAAAGCGCGCAGCGGAGAGCAGGCCGTCGATGTCATCAGCTCGTGGTGGCCGGCGGTGGACAAGCAGAGCACGTCCCAGCAGAACCTGGTCTACGCGGGCGAGGCCGCCTTCGACAAGGCGATCGTACTGCTGTTCTCGGACCCCATCGGCGACGCCGCCGCGGCTTCCAGCCATATCCAGGTGTTCAAGATGGACGGCACCCCGGCCTCGGGCCAGTGGGAACTCAGCCCGCAGAACCCGCGCATGCTGGTGTTCAAGACCAGCCCGGGCCGCTACACCGTGGTGCTGGCGCCGGAGCTCGCCGCGGCTTCCGGCAAGACCCTGGGCATCGGCCTGCACGGACCGGTGTACGTCCACTGAGCCCGACGTTGCTGACAGCGTGACAACCCTGATCCTGGCGCGCCACGGCCAGGCCTCGTTCGGCGCGCGCAACTACGACGAGCTGTCGCCGATGGGCGAGCGTCAGTCGGTGCTGCTGGGCGAGCACTGGCAGCGCTGCGGACAGAGCTTCGACGCCGTCTACAGCGGCGATATGGTGCGCCAGCGCGGCACCGCGGCGCGCGCGCTGCTGGCCATGAGCCACGAGGGCCAGTTGACGGTCGACACCGCTTTCAACGAATTCGACCACCAGAACCTGATCCGCGCCTACCTGCCCCTGGTGGCGCGGGAAAATCCGGAGATCGCCGTCGACCGCAACACGCTGTTCGGCGACCGCAAGATCTTCCAGCGGCTGTTCGACCTGATCATCGCCTGCTGGGTATCGGAGCGCGAAGGTGCGTTACCGGTGAGCGAGCCCTGGAGCGCGTTTCAGACACGCTGCCTGGACGGCTTGCGCCGCATCGGCGAAAGTGGGGCGCAGCGGGTGGTGGTGTTCACCTCCGGCGGCGTCATCACCGCCGCGCTGCAGGCCGCGCTGCACCTGGAAAGCGCCGCCGCCTTCCGCCTCAACTGGCACATCCTCAACGCCTCCGTGCACACCTTCAAGCTCGGCGAGCGCGGCGCCGGCCTTCTGCGCTTCAACGACATCGCCCATCTCGAACTGGCCCAGGATCCCGGCCTGCTCACCTATCGCTGAACGACCCCGCTGTCATCCGCGGTTCAGTTGGCATTCAGCCCCGCTCTTGTATCAGATGCGCAGCGGGGAACTGGAGGAACGGGTCGTGCGCAAAGCCATTTCGCAGTACTGCCTGGCCGCGGCGCTTCTGACGCTGACCGCATGCTCGGGAGGCGGCGGTGGAGGCTCAAGCTCGGGACCGACGCAGCCGGCGGTTTCACAGGCCGACGCCACCCGTTTCCTCGAACAGAGCAGCTTCGGACCGACGCCCGCCGCCGTGACGCAGGTGCAGCAGATGGGCTTCGCCGCCTACCTGGCGCAGCAGTTCGCCACACCCGCCACCGGCTACAGCGGCTTCAGCTACCTGACGTCGAACCAGGCCGTGGGATGCCCAACCGGCTCGGCCTCGACCTGCGCGCGCGACAACTATTCGCTGTTCCCGCTGCAGATGCAGTTCTTCCGCAACGCCCTGACCGGCCCCGACCAGCTCCGCCAGCGGGTGGCGCTGGCGCTGTCGCAGTTGATGGTGGTATCCGGCATCGAGGTGAACCAGCCGTACGGCATGGCCGACTACCAGAACCTGCTGCTCAACGACGCCTTCGGCAATTATCGCCAGCTGCTCTACGACGTGACGCTGAGCCCGCCCATGGGCCGCTACCTCGACATAGCCAACAACGCCAAGGCCAACCCGGCCAAGGGCACCAATCCCAACGAGAACTACGGCCGCGAAGTCATGCAACTGTTCTCCATCGGCCTGCAGCAGCTCAACGCCGACGGCACGCCCAAGCTCGACGGCAGCGGCAACCCCATCCCCACTTACACCCAGCCCACCATCGAAGGCTTCTCCAGCGTGTTCACCGGCTGGGTCTACCCGCCGCGCCAGGGCGCGCCGGTGTTCCCGGCGCCGGTCAACTACGACGGCCAGATGGTGCCGGTCGCCGCCCAGCACGACGAGAACAGCAAGCTGCTGCTCAACGGCACCACCCTGCCCGCCGGCCAGGACCCCGCCACCGACCTGAACCAGGCGCTGGACAACATCTTCAACCATCCCAACGTCGGCCCCTTCATCGGCAAGCAGCTCATCCAGCAACTCGTCACCAGCAATCCCAGCCCGGCCTACGTGTCCCGCGTCAGCGCGGTATTCGCCGACAACGGCCAGGGCGTGCGCGGCGACCTCAAGGCCGTGGTGCAGGCGATCCTGCTCGACCCCGAGGCACGCGGCGACGCCAACACCGATCCCAACTTCGGCAAGCTGCGCGAGCCGATCCTGCTCATCACCGCGTTCCTGCGCGGCATCGGCGGTGCCACCCAGAGCGACGGCGAATACCTGCGCAACGTCAGCGCCGCGCTGTCGCAAAACGTGTTCGACGCCGGCTCCGTGTTCAACTTCTACCCGCCCAACTACCCGCTGCACGGCACCAGCCTGGTGGGACCGCCGTTCGGCATCTACGACCCGGCCACCGCCCTCACCCGCGCCGACTTCATCGTCAAGCTGCTCACCTCCAAGATCGCGCCCGACGCCACGGTGACGAACGCCACCGGCACCTCGCTCGACCTCACCGCCTGGCAGACCGCCGCGGCCGATACCGGCACCCTGGTGACGCAGATCAACCAGCTGTTCTTCCATGGCGCCATGTCCGGCGCGCTGCAGGCAAGCCTGACCCAGACGGTGAACGCGATCCCCGCCGCCGACACCGCCGACCGCGCCGGCGCGGCCCTGTACCTGGCGCTGGCATCGCCCGAATTCCAGGTGGAGCGCTGACATGAGCAACGGCATCAATCGCAGAAACGTATTGCTGGGCTTGAGCGGCGGCCTGCTGGCGGCCCAGTTGCCGCTATTGTCGCGGCTGGCCCAGGCGGCGGACTACAAGGCGCTGGTCTGCGTGTTCATGTTTGGCGGCAACGACGGCAACAACACGGTGATCCCGCTCGACGCCACCAATTACGGCGCCTACAGCCAGGTGCGCGGCGGCCTCGCCATCGCCCAGAACCAGGTGGTGCCGCTGAGCCCCGCCAGCGGCACCGCGCAGTTCGGGCTGCATCCGGACCTGCAGCCGTTGCAGGCGATCTGGAACGCCGGCAGCCTGGCGGTGCTGTTCAACACCGGCACCCTGGTGGCGCCGATCACCAAAAGCCAGTATCTCGCCAACAGCGCTCCCTACCCCGAAAACCTGTTCTCGCACGCCGACCAGCAGAACCAGTGGCAGGCGAGCATCAGCCAGGGCGATATCCGCAGCGGCTGGGGCGGCCGCATCGCCGACACCCTGGCGCCGGCCGGCACGCTGCCGCCGGTGATCTCCTTCAGCGGGCCGGATCTGTACACCCTCGGCACGAGCAACTCGCCCCTGTCGCTGCCGGCCAGTGGCAGCTTCGCCTTGTCGACCGATCCGGGGAGCTATGGCACGCAGATCGGCACCGCATTCCAGTCCGTGGCGCAGCAGCAAAGCTCCAACCTGACGCTGCAGGGAGCACAGGCGGTGCTGCAATCGGGCCTGCAGAACTCCACGCTGATCAACCGGATCATCACCGGCTCATCGTCGATCGACAGCCTGTTCAGCGGCCAGACCAGCAGCATCGCGCAACAGCTGCAGCGCGTGGCGCGCCTGATCGCCGCCCAGGCCCAGACCGGTGCGGCACGGCAGATCTTCTTCGTCTCACTGGGCAGCTTCGACACCCACAGCGACCAGCTCAACCGCCAGTCGCAACTATTCCAGCAACTGGCGCCGGCACTGGCGGCGTTCTACAACGCCACCGTGCAGCTCGGCGTGGCCAGCCAGGTGACTACTTTCACACTGTCCGATTTCAGCCGCACCTTCCAACCTTCCGCCAACGGCGGCACCGACCACGCCTGGGGCAACCACCATTTCGTGCTGGGCGGCGCGGTGAAAGGACAGACCTTCTACGGCCAGTTCCCGCAGCTGACCCTCGGCGGCGCCAGCGACGTCAGCACCGAGGGCCGCTGGCTGCCAACCCAGTCGGTCGACCAGTACGGCGCCACGCTGGCGAGCTGGTTCGGCGTGTCCGCCGGCAACCTGGCCACGGTGTTTCCCAACCTTGGCAATTTCAGCACGCCGAATCTGGGGTTCATGGGGAGCTAGGTCCGGGTTGGAAGTCGCAGATGGCGCGCTACCAGTCTATGCGCTCCAGAAGGACCTGAAGCTTGGCGCCTCGCGACGGGTTCAGTCTCTTCAAATGATTGACCCGGCCCTGGAGGTGCGCCCGGAAATCGTCGTATCCGTCCCGGTTCTGTGATGCTGGATCGAGGCGCAGACAATTGTGCAGGGTTGCCTTCAGGCGATCATATTCCTTGCGATGCAAATTGGTCTTGTCGTTGACCACTACACCGGTCAGGATCTGGCAATCGCTCTTGTGCATGATGCGCGTTTTGCGGAAATTCACCTCGAACCCTTCGTCCAGCGCGACAGCAGCGACGAGTACGCTGAGCCTCTCCGCTCTCCGCCGCACCGGCTCATCGCCGGAAAATGCGAGGTCGTCCGCATAGCGTGTGTAATCCGCATCCATGCTGGCGGCCAACGCAGCCAAGCGGAAATCCAGGTGCAACGCACACAAATTGGCCAACGCCGGCGAGGTCGGCGCCCCTTGCGGAAGATGCCGTTCGCTGAGCTTCTTGCGCTCCGGCCAAGGCAATATGTATCCCTGATCGGCGCCGGGACTTTTCAGAGCGGCGTGGACGGGTATGCGATTCGTACACAATCCGGTCAGGACTCTCGCGGTTGCCTCGGGGTAGCCCAGGGTTTTGAACACGGCGTTGATACGTCCGGCAGGGATGCTGCCGAAGAAGTTCCGCAAATCCATGCGCAGCACGACCCGCTTACCCACGTGCGGCGCAACATACGTCAAGCAGGAATGGCCTCGGCGAAATCCGTGCGCCGCCTGATGCGGGGGAACGGGATCGAGAATTTCGCGCAGGATCTTTCGCTGGATTGCGCATAACGCGGCCTTGGGCGACTCGATCAGCCGATAATCACCGTGCCGCTTGGGTATCCATTTGTAGCGATAGTGACAAAGGGCTCCGTCGGACCAACGAATCATGCCGCGCAGGTCCGCATACCACTCGAGTTCGGGGATGGCGATGCCAAGCCAGGCCGCCAGGTCCCCCGGCGTGGGAAGTTCGGGAAGGACACAGCCGGCCAGTACGCCGATGCGCACACCCATGGGTGGCGAAGCAAGCAGATAGCGGCGGATACGGGGTTTGGTCGAAGCCTCCCAGGCCCTGCCGTAACCAGGATCGACACGGATGAACTGAATCAGCTCACGCCGCTGGGCATAAACGAGTTGAGAACCAAAGCGCTGGAATACTCTCCTGGCGAGCGGCCGTATCCAACGATGCTTCCGGCCGAGCGCCACGGCGGCCCTTGCCGCAAAATCCTCTTCGCTGCAAGGCCCGGCGAGCAGCGCATCGGCAAGCCCAGCCGCGACCTGGTCCTGAAGCATCATGGATTTGCCCGGGTCCAATGAGAGGATGCGGCGGGATTCTCCAACCAGTCTGGTTAACCACGAGCCTATCTGCACGAAGTGCAGCGGAGCTCTTGGGACGAATTGTCATCATCAGGAACTAACCCCGGGGTAACCCCGGAGAGGCAACGAAGCGTTCTTTCGAGCACTTCCCCGCCAGCTTGGAGAATCCGCCGCCGGCGCAGCGTAGATACTGGCACACAACCTGTCAATGAATCGCGCAGTGCGTGTAGATCAGTCCATCACCACGTCATAGCTCGTGTTCTTGCTGCCGCCCGGGTTTGTCCTGAGCACACCGCGCTCCAGCAGGTTGTTGATGTCCCGCTGCGCGGTCGGCACGGCGCACTTTGTAATCGTTGCCCACTTTTTCGTAGTCAACTTTCCCTCGAACCCGTCCAGATAGCGATTCAGCATGAGCCTCTGGCGCTCGGAGAACGACACGCCGGTGTGCTTCCGCCAGAAGTCCGCCTTGCGCAACACCTGGGTACAGATTTCGTCGGCGCCATCGACGGCACGGGAAAAACAGTCGAGGAACCAGCTCAGCCACGGCGTGACATCCAGCGAACCCTTCTGCGTGGCCTCCAGGGTGTCGTAGTACGCCTTGCGTTCCTTGCGGATCTGGCTGGACAAGCTGTAGAAACGCTGAGGCGATTTTTCCAGTTGCGCCAGTGCTTGGTCGGCAATGGCGCGCGCCACACGGCCATTGCCGTCCTCGAATGGGTGGATGGTCACAAACCACAGATGTGCGAGCCCGGCGCGCAGCAGGTTTTGCGGAGCGCCTGTTGCAAACCACTCCGCGAATCGCCGTATCTCGTCATCCACCTGTTTTGCGGGCGGCGCTTCGTAGTGCACACGCTCGCGGCCATAAGCGCCCGACACCACCTGCATGGGTCCATCGGCATCGTCGCGCCACTCCCCGACCCTGATCAGGCGCGTGCCTGAGAAGCCGGTGGGAAAAAGAGCGGCCTGCCAACCGCACAAGCGCTCGGCCGTCAGGGGCTGGTCGAAGCGCTGCGTGGTGTCGAGCATCATCTCCACCACGCCCTCGGTCTTCCGGTCGGACGGCGTTAGCGCCGCTTCAGGAACGCCGAGCCGGCGGGCGACGGATGAACGGACGCTGTCGCGATCCAGGACCTCGCCTTCGATCTCCGAACTCTTGATGACGTCCTCGGTCAGCGTTTCGACCTGGGCGCGGAGCTTCAAGTCAAAACCAAGCCCTTCCATCCGGCCCAGCAGCCGCCCCTGCTTGTGATGAGCTGCGGCCAGCGGCGCTATCAGAACCGCGTCATCCCACCGAAAATTGGGCCACTCCGGCCTTTCCCAGATATACACATTCACCTCATAATATGAGGAGAATATAGGGTGTTTCTCCTCATGAGGCAAGTTTTCC
Organism: Nevskia sp.; assembly: GCA_031291075.1. GTDB lineage: Bacteria > Pseudomonadota > Gammaproteobacteria > Nevskiales > Nevskiaceae > Nevskia. The sequence goes on from JARLJS010000221.1 coordinate 21,317, forward strand.
TCGCTTAGTGATTAGAATAACCTAACATGTGGGTTGCAGCGAGACGAAAGCAATTCAACGACACCGGTTTTGCAACCGGGCCCGCGCTGCGCGTCCGAAATGATCTTCATGGGCGCAAATCCACCACCGGCCTAGCAGCGGCGATGGATGTTTGCGCGACCCTTCACGCGACAATCTAGTGTTGTGAGTTAGAAATTCGTTAACTAAATTTCTTCGTCATTCCCGCGCAGGCGGGAATCCAGTTTTCGATTTTGCACGGAACCCGAAAGCAGAACTGGGTCCCCGCCTCCGCGGAGACGACAGTCCCAACTTAATCAACGGATTTCCAACTCACCACACTAGAATATCGCTGACCAACCCTCAAAGTGCCGCTGGGGAATGCCAAGATTTGAGCGGGTTGAAGCCGGCTCGGCCGGGATGAAACGTGGCGAATCCCATGCTTTGCAAGTCGATCAGCGACTAAATAGTAGAATTTTGAACGATCAAAATATCGAGAGCGATCTCCCTACCCTTTTGATAAGAGGCTACTCAGATCAACTTAAGCTTTTGCTTGAAACCAAACATATTTACCAAAAGGTGACGCTTGACGTTGACGCCATCGTCTCCAAGGCGCTGAAAAGAGATAAGGGTAAGGTTCCACCAGTGTTGGAAAATTATGCAGCGGGGGTAGTTGGACTGATCTGCCTGAAACGAACCCGTAGGAAATGTCGTTTGCGAGGCGACTGTGATATTTCCCGGTCAAATAATTTAAAACCGAGCGCTGCACGATGCGATCGCCGACCGTCGGAACACAGATTACACGCTTCTTCCCGTTTGGCTTTGTGATGATGCAGGGAGATAAAGGGCTCGGAGAATAACTACCGGATCGCAACGACTTATGGAGTCGGACCACTTATGGAGTCGGACCAAGTGAGGAGTGGGGTCGCGCTTGACGTCGTTGACACACTGGCCGTCGCTACCCACGGTGCCACGAGCGCGGGCTCGCATAGTCGAGAGCATATGAAGCCAGGCCGCCCGCAGGGCATCGGGCGACGATACTCGCTGGAGAGCGTTCATTATTCGGTAGTGATCGCCGGCGTCAGATCCCCCAGGCCAGCGAACCGTAAGCTCACGCAGCCCCGGCAAGTACGAGCGCCTCTGGCGAGGCCGCTGAACACCTGGTACCGCGTTCGACGGCTCTGCGATTGCTCGCAGCGTCGCCTGATGGCCGATGGGTGACGCGGAGCGCAACCTGCAGCGATGCACGTTGGAGGCTACGTGCAAGCATACTATAAGGCATCCAAAAATCAATATCTAGTAGTCCCTGGGGTAGAAAAACCACAATATCCTGTGTCCCATGGACGGCCACGCTGCTCCGCCGAGGCCTTACTTGGGGCCGGCAAGAAAACCTGTGACCGCTTGAAATCGAACCGAGTCGGACGCTAGTTAGCATCAGTTTTTTCGGCCACGCGTCCGTATTCCACCCTTGCCGAGCCGGCTCGATGCTGTGGAGCCACTCTGGCCAAGAAAATGCACAGCCTAGGGAGGGGCCAGCGAGTCAGACGACGTAACGGGAGCTGCGCATGCTCAATCGATTGGAGTCAGAAGCTGTCTATCTGTTGGCAGTGGTCGAACTGATCAACTCGGCGGTCAACAGGCAAGTGCTGCAATTCCGGGCGCCCGCTGATCGCCAGGAGGTGGTGTTCGAATCATCGCTGCACCGGCGGTACTTCAGCATTTGCTTGGTCGATTTGCTATCCCAGACGGACAGCAGGGCGCCGGTGATTGCTCAACCGTATCTTCGCGCCATCCGAAATATCTGCGAAGCACCCTTGCTCGGAGATGCGGAGTCCGCGTGCGCGCTTGCAAACGCCGCCGCTGCGTTCACAGCCTGGCTCAACGAAACTTTTGAGTTCGATGCCTGGCTTCCGTCGATTGGTATCAATGTCAAGGTCGTGCCGACCCGAATTCAGATGCTCAAGCTCTGCGGTGACTTGTCAAAGCACAACTTCTTGCGGGCTATCGGTGTTGCTGAAGACATCCGCGACTTGTTAGCCGCCGCAGGTCATGAGGTCGATTTGTTCCAGGCCCTGAGAGCTCACGAAGACGTTTATGACCATTTTCACGAGAACATTCTGGCCTACCACGCGAGCACGATCGCGCAGCACTTGAACGATCTGCGTTGGGGCATCCATGAATATCTGTATCCGCTATATGTTCGCTGCAGGGTCGACGAAGGAGGAGAGTCGATCATGTACCGGTTTGAATACCCGGACGGGATAGATGACCCCTTTGCTCGTGCGTGCTTCTGGGACCTCATGAACGGCGTCCGGATGGCCCCTTATGTGCCACGGTTTACCGCATCAAGATTTCTGCAGGGGCGCTATTAGCGAGTTTGGTACATCTTCCTTTGACTGTCGTCCTACGGCGGAGGACGCAGTTCCGATCGTCGCGGCCGCTGGCCGCATGGCCTACCCCTCAAGCCGCCCGCTGCTTCTCCTCCGCGAACGGATCGTCCACCCCCAGCCGCTTGTGCATGATCGGGCTGGTGGTGGTGTACTGCAGGTTCACCTTTTCGCCCGGGTTGAGGCGGGCCTTGATGGCGAAGGCGGCCAGGGCCGCTTCGTGGAAGCCGGACAGGATCAGCTTCTTCTTGCCGGGGTACCAGCCGATGTCGCCGATGGCGTAGATGCCGGGGACGGAGGTCTCGAACTTTTCGGTGTCGACCTGGATCTGGTTCTTCTGCAGGTTGAGTCCCCACTCGGCGATCGGCCCCAGCCGCGGGTGCAGGCCGAAGAACACCAGCAGGTGGTCCAGCTCCAGCCGGCGCACCACGCCGTCGGCGCCGGTCACCTGGATTTCCCGCAGTTCGCCGGCGGGGCCCTCACGCAGCTCCGTGATGCTGCCGACCAGGAACTGCATCTCCAGCTGCTCGCACAGCTGCTGCATCTTCGCCACGGACGCCGGTGCCGCCTTGAACTTCTCGGAGCGGTGGATCAGCACCACGCTCTCCGCCTTGCCGTGGAGGCTGAGCGCCCAGTCCAGGGCGGAGTCGCCGCCGCCCAGCACCACCACGTGCTTGCCGCGGTGGATCTCGGGATCGCGCACCTTGTAGAAGACGTCGCGGTCGACGTGACGCTCCACCCCCGGCACCTGCAGCTCCACCGGCTGGAAAGCGCCGACGCCGCCGGCGATGATGATGGCGCGGGTGTGGAACTCGGTGCCCTTGCTGGTCTTCAGGTAGAACGTGCCGTCCTCGAAGCGGCGCACGTCGGTCGCCTGCTGGCCGAGGTGAAAGGTGGCGCCGAAGGGCTTGATCTGCTCCATCAGGCGGTCGATCAGCTCGCGTGCGCCGCACACCGGCAGCGCCGGGATGTCGTAGATCGGCTTGTCCGGGTACAGCTCCGTGCACTGGCCGCCGGGCTGCGGTAAGGTGTCGATCAGGTGAGCCTTGATGCCGAGCAGGCCCAGCTCGAAGACCTGGAACAGGCCGCAGGGGCCCGCCCCGATGATGACTACGTCCGCCTTGATCGTCACTACAACTGCCCTCCGGCTACGGGGCCTGCCTCTCGAAGGCGCGCACATTACCACCATGGTGCACTGCCACAATAGCCTGTAAGCGCTATATGCTTATTCTTAGTTCGAATAAGTCCCTGCCTTTGCAACCGGCCTTGTCAAGGCTAGATTCGAACCGCTCCCCCGGCATTGATCTGGGACAATGCACGGCGGAAACCAAGAAGGAGGAACAATCCCGATGACCGAAGCCGCCGCCGTCCTCGACCAGCCCGGTGCCGTCCGCGAGGAGAACAATTTCGACCCCGCCCGCATCCTGCCCTTCCTGCAGAGCAAGATTGCCGGCCTGGCGGACGGCCCGCTGGAACTCAAGCAGTTCCAGGGCGGTGCCTCCAACGTCACCTACCTGCTGAAGGTGGGCGAGCGGGAAATGATCCTGCGCCGCCCGCCGGCGGGCACCAAGGCCAAGACCGCGCACGACATGGGGCGGGAGTTCCGCATCCTGCAGCGGCTCAACCCGCATTTCCCCTGCCCCAAGCCGCTGGCCTACTGCGAGGACCAGAGCCTGATCGGCAGCGATTTCTACGTGATGGAGAAATTCCAGGGCGTGATCCTGCGCCGCGACCTGCCGAAGGGCTTGAGCTACACGCCGGAGCAGGCGCGCCAACTGTGCCTCAACCTGATCGACACCCTGATCCGGCTGCACACCCTGGACTACGAGAAGGCGGGCCTGGCCGACCTGGGCAAGCCGGCCGGCTACGTCGAGCGCCAGGTGAGCGGCTGGTGCGAGCGCTTCGAGAAGGTCATCACCGACGACGTGCCGAAGTACGCAACGGTGATGGCCTGGATCAAGGCCAAGCGCCCGCCCGACTCGCCGCGCCCCGGCATCATCCACAACGACTACCGCTTCGACAACGTGGTGCTGTCGCCGCGGGACAACGCCACCATCATCGGCGTGCTCGACTGGGAGATGGCCACGCTGGGCGATCCGCTGATGGACCTGGGCAACTCGCTCGCCTACTGGGTGCAGCGGGACGACCCGCAGTTCATGCAGCCGGTGCGCATGCAGCCGTGCAACATCCCCGGCATGCTCAGCCGCGACGAGATCGTGCGCTACTACGCCGAGCGCACCGGGCGCGAGATCGGCAACTACGACTTCTACCACGTGTTCGGCCTGTTCCGGCTGGCGGTGATCGCGCAGCAGATCTACTACCGCTTCAAGCTCGGCCAGACCACCAACCCGAAGTTCCAGGCCTTCGGCGTATTCGTCACGGTGCTGTCGCGGGTCGCCGAGGCCGTGATCGAGAAGTCCGCACTCTGACCATAACACCACCATAACACCCGATAACAGGAGAATCCCGTGTCCACCAAGCTCTTCGACCTCACCGGCCGCGTCGCCCTCGTCACCGGCGCGTCGCGCGGCATCGGCGAGGCCACCGCGCGCCTGCTCGCCGAGCAGGGCGCCCATGTCATCGTGTCCTCGCGCAAGCAGGAGGATCTCGACAAGGTCGCGGCCGCCATCACGGCAGCCGGCGGCAAGGCCACCGCTATCGCCGCCCACCAGGGTGAGTCGGCGGCGCTGAAGCACCTCATCGGCGAAGTCGAAGCGGGCTTCGGCCGGCTCGACATCCTGGTCAACAACGCCGCCACCAACCCCTACTTCGGCCACATCTCCGACACCGACATGGGCATGGTGGAGAAAACCCTGCAGGTCAACGTCAAGGGCTACTTCGAGCTGTCCGCCCTGGCCAGCAAGCTGATGAAGAAGGGCGGCGGCGGCTCCATCATCAACATCGCCTCGATCAACGGCGTCAAGCCCGGCACCTTCCAGGGCATCTACTCCATCACCAAGGCGGCGGTGATCAACATGACGCTGGCCTTCGCCAAGGAATGCGCGCCGTGGAAGGTCCGCGTCAACGCGGTGCTGCCGGGGCTCACCGATACCAAGTTCGCCTCCGCCCTGACCAAGAACGAGCAGGTGCTCAAGACGGTGCTGCCGCAGATCCCGCTGGGACGCATGGCCCAGCCGGCGGAGATCGCCCCGGCGGTGCTGTTCCTGGCCTCGGACGCGGCCAGCTACGTCACCGGCACCACCCTGACGGTCGACGGCGGCTTCCTGGCGGGAGGGTTGTAGCGCTTATCGCATGAGCAGAATAGCAGTCCGCAAATGAACGCGAATGAACGCAAATGAAAAGCCAGCCGTAGACTCTATTTGCGTCTATTAGCGTTTATTTGCGGACTGTATTTGTATTTCAAAACAAAGCCGCGGGCGGCACCTGCGGCACGGAGGAGACGCGATGCCCTACGCCGAAGTGAACGGGCAGCGGCTGTACTACGAGGATAGCGGCGGCAGCGGTCCGGCGCTGGTGTTCTCGCACGGCCTGCTGATGGACCACGCCATGTTCGCCCCGCAAGTGGCGCGGCTGCGCGACCGCTATCGCTGCATCGCCTGGGACGAACGCGGCCACGGCCGCACCGCCGGTGACACGCTGGCGCCTTTCACCTATTACGACTCGGCCGACGACCTGGCGGCGCTGTTGGGGCATCTGGGCATCGGCCGGGCCGTGCTGGCCGGCATGTCGCAGGGCGGCTACCTGTCGCTGCGCTGCACCCTCACCCACCCGGAGCTGGTGCGGGCGCTGATCCTGATCGACACCCAGGCGCTGCCGGAAGACCCGTCCAAGATGCCGGGCTACCGGCAGATGATCGACGTGTGGGCCAGCCAGGGCCTGCCGGACTCCATCGCCGGCGTGATCGAGGGGATCATCCTCGGCCAGGACTGGCCGGGCGCGGCGGAGTGGCGGGACAAATGGCGGGGCTGGAAACCGGCCAACCTGCTGCAGTGCTTCCACACCCTGGCCGGGCGCGACGACATCAGCGCCAGGCTGCACGAGATCAAGGTGCCGGCCCTGGTGATCCACGGCGACCGCGACGCCGCCATCACGCTCGACCGCGGCCAGGCGCTGGCACAGGGCATCACCGGAGCCGAACTGGTGGTGGTGGTGCAAGGCGGCGGCCACGCGGCCAACCTCACCCACCCCGACCAGGTCAATCCGGCGATCGAGAAATTCCTGGCCCAGCTACTTCACTGAATACGACAAGAATCCGCAGGAGCCCACATGAGTTTCGACCTGATCTTCCGCACGCCGTCGGCCTACGACTACCCGCTGCTGATCAAGCAGCTGTGGATCACGCCGCTGGCCAACGCGCCGCGGCAGGAAATCCTGTACCGCGACGAGCGCCGCCAGAACTACCTGCAGACGCGCGAGCGCGTCGGCCGCCTGGCCTCGGCGCTGGCCGGTTTGGGTGCGAAGCCTGGCACCACGGTGGCGATGATGGACTGGGACAGCCATCGCTACCTGGAATGCTTCTTCGCCGTGCCGATGATGGGTTGCGTGCTGCAGACAGTGAACATCCGCCTGTCGCCCGACCAGATCCTGTACACGCTGAACCATGCCGGCGCCGAGGTGTTGGTGATCAACGCCGAGTTCCTGCCGGTGCTGGAATCGATCCGCGACCGGCTGGAGACGGTCAAGACCCTGGTGCTGATCCAGGACGGGGCCGCGGCACCGCAGACGCCGTTGAGCTTCGCCGGCGAATACGAGGCACTGCTCGGGGCGGCGGCGCCGGACTACGCGTTCCCGGATTTCGACGAAAACACCCGCGCCACCACCTTCTACACCACCGGCACCACCGGGCTGCCCAAGGGCGTCTATTTCAGTCACCGCCAGATCGTGCTGCACACGCTGGCGATCCTGGCCTGGTTCGGCACCGCGCCGGTACAGGGCCGCGTCCACCGCGAAGACGTCTACATGCCGATCACGCCGATGTTCCACGTGCACGGCTGGGGCATGCCGTTCGCCGCCACGCTGATGGGCATCAAGCAGATCTACCCCGGGCGCTACGTGCCCGAACTGCTGCTCAAGCTGATCCGCGAGGAAGGCGTCACCATGTCGCACTGCGTGCCGACGCTGCTCCACATGCTGCTGAGCCATCCCGCCAGCAAGGGCACCGACCTGTCGCGCCTGAAGATGATCATCGGCGGCTCCGCCATGTCGAAGGGCCTGGCGCGGGCCGCGCTGGAACGCGGCATCGACGTCTACTCCGGCTACGGCATGTCGGAAACCGGGCCGCTGCAGATCGTCAACCACCTGAGCAGCGAGGACCTGAAGCAGGATCTCGACACCCAGGCGGCGCTGCGCACCCGCACCGGCCGCGCCGTGGTCCTGTGCGAGGTGCGCGCCGTCGACGAGTCGATGCAGCCCCGCCCGCGCGACGGCAAGAGCACCGGCGAGATCGTGTTCCGCTCACCCTGGCTGACCCAGGGTTACCTGAAGGACCCGCAGAAATCCGAGGAACTGTGGCGCGGCGGCGCGCTGCACTCCGGCGACATCGGCAGCTTCTCGGAGGACGGTTTCCTGCACATCTCGGACCGCGTCAAGGACGTGATCAAGACCGGCGGCGAGTGGGTGTCGTCGCTGGACCTGGAGGACATCATCTCCCAGTTCCCGGGCGTGAGCGAGGCCGCGGTGATCGGAGTGCCCGACTCCAAGTGGGGCGAACGCCCGCTGGCGCTGGTGGTACCCAGGCCCCAGGCCACGATCGACGTGGAGGCACTGCGCCGCCACATCGCGGTCTATGCCGACAAGGGCGTGATCTGCAAGTACGGCGTGCCGGAGAAGATCCTGATCGTCGAAACGCTGGAAAAGACCAGCGTGGGCAAGCTCGACAAGAAGGTGCTCAGGGGCAAGTACGCCAAGGCCTAGTCTGATCTGATCTCGCCTCTCCCCCTGGGAGAGGCCGCGCCGTGAGGCGCGGGTGAGGGCGCGCCGCATCAGCCGTGGCCAAATCCTTCCAGCCGTGCCGCCCTCACCCCTGCCCTCTCCCAAAGGGAGAGGGATACTGATTTCCAGAACTAAGCGATCTCTCTCGTGCCGTCCTGGCACAGCACGGCTTCGTCCTCCGCCGGTTCGTCCTCCTCGCCCAGCAGGAACTCGCGCCCCAGGCGCCGCACTTCGCGCAGCGCCTTCTTGCTTTCCAGGTCGAGGAAATGCCCCGCTCCCTGGATGGTGACAAAGCGGGCGTTGTGGATGAATTTCGACAGCAAGTGCACGTCGGACGCGGTGGTGTATTCGTCGAGCTGCCCGTTCATGAACAGGACCGGGATGTCGATCTGCCCCATGGACTCCAGGTAGTTGTTGGCGTCCAGCTCCAGGATCTGCCGCACGTGAAAATGGAGCTGCGGCGCATCGGTGTCCGGCAGGCTGGTGAGGTAGCGGTAGTTGTACAGCTTCAACAACCGCGGCAGGAACTTGCCGACGGTGGAATTGAGCAGGTTCGCCGCACCGGATTTGTCGTTGGCTTCGACCAGGGCCTGGCCGCGGGCGATGTAGTCGAGCATCGGACCGTTCAGCACCGGCGAGAACGAACCGATCACCGCCTTCTTGACCGAGCTGGGCCCACGGGCCATGGCCAGCAGGGCGGCCACCCCGCCCCAGGAAATCGAGGACAGGTAATCCGCGGAAAAACGATCGATCAGGTGGCACAGGATGTCGACTTCGTCGTCCTTGCCGACCAGGGCCAGGCCGGGATTGTGCTCCCGCGACTTGCCGGCGTACGGCAGGTCGTACAGGACCACGTTCAGCTTCAGGTCGCGGGTCAGGTATTTCGCAGTCTGGGTATAGGCATTGGTGGTGGCCAAGGCCCCATTGACGAGCAGCATCGTTCCGCACGGGTGGTCGCAGAGGTAGTGCTCAACGTAGATGCCGTATTTGCCCAGGCACTTGACGATATGCTGTTCGAGTTTCATAGGCTCACCGCGAATCCGCTGCGTACCGACATGTCTCCTCCAATGAGATGGGGAAAAGCGTGGTCTTGAACCCGCTATAACCCAGCTTCCATAGTTAGCGGAGCCTGCAGGATAAAGGAGTCGTATACACGATCATACATTTCTAGTATTTTTGTACTACACGGGGCGGCCACAGCCCGGGGCCCGTTGGGAGCGGAGCCATGAGAAACAGAGCGTGGAAGGGGACCCCGCCCGGATCCGATTCGGAAGCGCGCCAGCGCCTCCGGCTGGCGGCGCTGCGCTGCGTCAAATACAGCGGCGTCGAGGGGATCAGCGTCAGCAGCATCGCCCGCGAGGCGGGCATTACCCGCCAGACCTTCTATCGCTACTTCGAAAATGCCGAGGATGTCACCTTCAGCACGGTGGCATCGGCCAGCGGCACGATCACCACCCGGTTGTTCAAGCATCTGGAGCAGTTCGACGCTCGCGAGGACCGCGCGGTGGAGGCGCTGGTGTTCCTCTACCGCGAAATGCCGAAGGACCGGCTGCTCAAGGAAGTGTTTTTCGAGGCCCCGCTGCACCCGACAACGGTCGGCCAGGTCTTTACGCAGCGGGCTTTGCAGCGTTGCAAAGCCATCGCCGCGGAGATCATGCGGATCGACGATCCCGGCATCGCCGAGGAGGAAAACCTCCATCAGCTCGGCGAATTCATGCTGCGCCTGCTGTGGTCGGTGTTGATCAACCCCACCAACAGCCTGCGCGACGAGCACGAGTTCAGGGCCTTCCTGCGCAAGTGGCTGGCGATCCCGGTGCGCACGCTGTTCGGCGAAACGAACGGGCGGGCGATGGCGTGCCCTGAGTTACCGACGGCTGTAGGGTAAGCACGCTCGACCCCCACTCCACCACCGCCTGTCGTTCCAGTCACAGGCCAGGGTCCAGCGCACCGCTAGCATCGGGCGTTCCTGAGACCGGGGACAACCAAAGCAACCCACGGTCGTCGGGGCATCAGGCTCCGCCGGTCGCGGACCCGCGCGAAAACCTCACGTATCCGGTTCCTGAAGGAGGAACTCATGAAATTGCTGAACAATTCCATCGTTGGCGCTGTGGCTGCGGCCGGCCTTTCGCTGCTCGCCGCCCAGGCGCAGGCCGCCCCGGTCGCGGGCGTGACGCTCGGCTTCGACTTCGTCTCGCTCGACAGCAAGGTGTTCCTGCCGACCCTGAAGGCGCAGAAGATCACCCCGGCCGGCGTCAAGCCGGGCTCGGTGACCCTCTACAAGAGCGGCGGCGGTGAAGCCTGGTTTCCGGTCAGCGGCGGCGCTGTCGACACCACGTCCTTCAAGTTCGACGCCGACCACAGCGGCGGCCTGTCCCTGGCCTGCGGCACCACCACAGTGGACATGACCGCGCTCGCCTTCGACAGCGCTTCGAAGACGGTGACCGGCATCGTCGTGGTTGACGACGCCGCCAACAGCCAGGGCGGCGACCTCAGCGGCCGCCTGCCGCTGTTCACGCTCGATCTCACCAGCGCGAAGAACAAGACCGGCAAGGGCACGGTCTCGATCAGCGGCGTGGCGCTTTCACTGACATCGGGCGCGGTCACCGCGCTCAATACCGCCTTCAACGGCTGCGGCGCGCTGCCCACCGGCAGCACCATCCCGGTCGGTACGGCGACGCTGCTGCTGTTCGTCAAATGACGCGGTAAGCGCCCAACGGCAGGCGTAAAGGGACGGCGGGCAATGGCCCGCCGTCTTTTTTTGTCACCTTGCCGCCTGGAGGGTTTCACGCTGCATTCACACGCCGAAGCGAGAATCGGCGTGTCTTCAGCCGGAGCCGCACGCAATGGATCGCCCCGCCCGCCAGCCGCATGCCGGACTCAGCCGGCGTCAAGTACTCGCTGGCGGTGCCGGCGCCCTGGTTCTGGCCGCCGCGGGGATACAACCCGCCGGCGCGCAGGTGCCGCCGGCCGAGGCCGACCACGTCGCGGCGGCGCTGCAAGCGCTGGGCCGCACCAGGCTGCGCGAGCCGTTCTCGCGCCCCTTCCCGCACCTCGCCGCCGGCACCGATACCCTGCCGGGCATCGAGCATATCGTGGTGCTGATGCTGGAGAACCACTCCTACGACAACCTGTTCGGCATGCTGCCGCGCGGCGACGGCTTCACGCTCGACGCGCACGGCCGTCTGACCGCCTCCAACCCATACGCCGACGGGCGCATCCAGCATGCCTTCCACATGCCGACCACCTGCCAGTTGCCAGGCAAGCCGGGCCAGGAGTGGAAGACCAGCCACATCCAGTACGCGAACGGCGCGCTCGACGGCTTCGTCATTTCCCCCAGCGGGCCGGTGGCGATGGGATACTGGACCGGCGCGGACCTGCCCTTCACCTACGCGCTGGCCTCGCAGTTCCCGATCGGCGACCGCTGGTTCTGTTCCGTGCTTGGCCAGACCGATCCCAACCGGCGCTACCTCATCGCCGGCACCTCCGCCGGCATGGTGGACGACATCGGCACCTCGCCCGGCAACCTGATTCCGGACCTGAGCCTGCTGCTGCCCGCGCACGGCACCATCTTCAACCTGCTCGGCGCCTACGGCCTCAGCTGGCGCGACTACTGCGCCGGCTTCCCCACCGGCGCCACCGCCGAGCTGTATCCGCTCGACGACCTGTCCAACCTCGCCAACAAGAAGACCATCGCCGATTTCTACGCCGATGCCGCCGCCGGCACCCTGCCGGACTTCTGCATCATCGACCCCGACTACAGCACCCAATCGCAGGAAAACCCGCAGAACATCGTGGTCGGCGAACAGTTCCTGGCGGAAGTGGTGCAGGCCATCGGCGCCTCGCCGGCCTGGCAGAAGACCATGCTGATCGTCACCTACGACGAGCACGGCGGCTACTACGACCACGTGCCGCCGCCGCCCGCCCTGGCGCCGGACCTGATCGGCCCGCTGGTGCAGCCGGGCGAGTCGCTCTACGAAGGCTTCAGGCGCTATGGCTTCCGCGTGCCCTCGGTAGTGGTGTCTGCCTACGCCAGGCGCGACCACGTCAGCCACGTGCTGCACGACCACACCTCGGTGCTGGCCCTGGTGCAGCGCAAGTGGAACCTGCCGGCGCTGACCTGGCGCGACGCCAACGCCAACGACCTGACCGATTTCCTGGACCTGGACGCGCTGACCGCCGGCAAGCCGACCTTCCCGGCATTGCCGCCACTGCCGCCGTCGGGACTCAATTCCGCGACGCAGGCGTGCTCGACCACGGGGCCGGGGACGATCCCGCCGCCGGGGTCGGTGTCGTAGACTTGTTCGCGCGGCTCAGGGCCGCGCGTTACCCGGCGCGCACTGACCGAGGCTGGCTGCGCTGCATACGCCGTCCTTGGACAGCTCCTCGGCCTTGTCGTTCGCCTCGCGGTTGCTGTGATCCGGCGCCTCGGTGGGCAGCACGCGGTCGCCCACGGTGTCGAGCACGCGGTTGACCAGCTTCTTCTTGGTGTGCGGCTTGGCGTCGCAGCCGGCGCACGGCAGCGAATCCTGCAACTGCTTCAGGCGGCGGTCATTTTCCCCGAACACGTCGCGCTTGCCCTGCACGTTGACGCCGGGGAGCTTGACCTTGTTGCTGTCGTCGGCCGGCTTTTCGCCAGCGGCCGCCGGTGGCGAAGCAGGCGCTTCGACCGGAGGCGGCGGCGCGTTCTGAGCCAGTACGGTGGGGCAGGCGCAGAACAGGAGGGCGGTTACCGCAAGGCGCAGCGGACCGCTCCGCGCGGCGGCCCGGCGATCCGGCTTCAGTCGAAGCCCGGCACCAGGGGAAACCTGCCCGCCTTCCATTGCGCCTCGCACTCTTTGCCCTCCTCGATACTGTCGACAATGAAATTCCACCAGATCACGGTGGGCTCGGGCAGCGGAGCGCCGCCGACCAGCACCGCCCGCGCGCCCGCTGCGGAGCGCAGGTGCAGGGCAGCCCCGCTGCTGTCCAGCATGGCCAGAACGCCCGGGCCAACCGCGGTCCCGGCCAGTGTCACCTCTCCCGCCGCCGTGTACAAGGCCAGTTCGTGGTCGGCCGCCACCGGCAGCGCAAGCTCCGTGCCGGGCTGCAGCCGCAGGTCGAGGTAGGTGAGCGGTTGGAACGTCGGCACTGGCGAAGCCGGTCCATCCAGCTCGCCGGCGACCACGCGCACCTCGGCGCCCGGATACGTCACCCGTGGCAGCATCTCCGCGGAAAAATGCTGGAACGCGGGTGCGATCTTGCGCCGCTCCTGCGGCAGCGCCACCCAGGTCTGGATGCCGTGCAAAGGTTCGGCTCCCGGCACCACCGTCTCGGCATGCGTGATGCCGCGCCCGGCAGTCATCCAGTTGACGTCGCCGGGACGGATCACCTGCACCGAACCGAGCGAGTCGCGGTGCTCGATGGCGCCGGAAAACAGGTAGCTGACGGTCTGCAGGCCGACATGCGGATGCGGCGGCACGTCCATCGCGCCCGGCTGCGCCAGGTGCGGACCGAAGTGGTCGAAGAACACGAACGGCCCGACGCGCCGGCGCTCGCGGCGCGGCAACGCGCGCAGCACTTCGGCGGAGCCGGTGAGGGACGCGCGCTTGGCCGGCAGCAGTTGATCGACGGCGCGCGGGTTCAGCCGATTGCTCATGCTGTGCCTCCAGGTTCCTTAAAGGTCCATGCCGTACACCAGCACCGGCGTGCCCAGGATTTCGCTTTCCCCTTCCGGTTTCTCGCCGAGCTTTTCGGCGACGCGGATCGAATTGCGGTTGTCGGCATGGATGCAGCTGATGACGTGGCGGACGCCGAGCCGGCCGCGCGCCCAGTCCAGGGCGGCGCGGGCGCCTTCGGGGGCATAGCCGCGGCCCCAGTGCGAGCGGGCGAAGGTCCAGCCGATCTCGAAGCCCGGCCAGCCGACCGGGTTGAAAAAGCCGAGCCGGCCGACGAACTCGCCGCTCGCCTTCTCCTCCACCGCCCAGTGGCTGTAGCCACGCAGATGCCAATGACCGACGATCATGCTCATGTGGCGCCAGGCCTCCAGCCGCGACATGGGCTTGCCGCCCAGGTAGCGCATCACCTCGGCATCGGCCGACAGCGCGGCGTAGGGCTCGAAGTCGGTAGCTTCGCTCCATGCGCGCAGGATCAGGCGCTCGGTTTCCAGCCTTTCCATCGCACACGTCCTCCCGGGGGTGGGCGCTCAGCCTACAATACGTTCCCGCGCAGTGCCCTACCCGCCCAATGTTGCTGAACCTGAAAAGCCTTTGCCTGAACCTCGGCAGCACCGTGCTGTTCGACCACCTGGACCTGACCTTGGAGCACGGCGAGCGCCTGTGCCTGGTCGGGCGCAACGGTACCGGCAAGTCCACCTTGCTGAAGGTGATCGCCGGGGAGGTTCATACCGACAGCGGCGAGATCGCCGGCATGCAGCACCTGCGGGTGGCGCAGCTGCCGCAGGACGTGCCGCATGGACTGGAAGGCACCGTGTACGAGGTGGTCGCGTCGGGCCTGGGCGAAGCCGGCCGCCTGGTGGCCGCCTACCACCGGCTGCTGCACGACACCCCGGATGATCTGAAAGCGCTCGGCCGCGTCCAGAGCGCGCTGGAAGCGCATGGCGGCTGGTCGCTGGACAGCCGGGTGCAGGCCATCCTGTCGCGCCTGGAGCTGGACGGCGACGTCGCCTTCGCCGCCCTTTCCGGCGGGCTCAAGCGCCGCACCCTGCTGGCGCAGGCCCTGGTGGCGGAGCCGGAGCTGCTGCTGCTGGACGAGCCGACCAACCATCTCGACATCGACAGCATCGCCTGGCTGGAGGACTTCCTGCTCGGCTGGAACGGCACCCTGCTGTTCGTGACCCACGACCGCGCCTTCCTGCGCCGGCTGGCCACGCGCATCATCGAGCTGGACCGCGGCATCCTGCGCAGCTGGCCCGGCACTTACGACGACTACCTGCGGCGCAAGGAGGAGGCCCTGCGCGCGGAGGCGCAGCAGGACGCGCTGTTCGACAAGAGGCTGGCGCAGGAGGAAGCCTGGATCCGCAAAGGCATCGAGGCACGCCGCACCCGCAACCAGGGCCGCGTCGAGCGGCTCTACAAGCTGCGCGAGGAGGACCGCGCGCGGCGGCGTTTGCCCGGGCAGGTCAAGCTGGCGCTGCAGGAAGCGGAACGTTCCGGCAAGCTGGTGGTGGAGGCCGACAACGTCAGCTTCGCCCGCGGCGAGCGCGTGCTGGTGCGCAACCTCTCCACCGTGATCCTGCGCGGCGACAAGATCGGCATCATCGGCCCCAACGGCGCCGGCAAGACCACGCTGCTCAACCTGCTGCTGGGCAGGCTCGAGCCCGACAGCGGCAGCCTGCGCCACGGCACCAAGCTGCAGATCGCCTATTTCGACCAGTTGCGCGCGGCGCTGGACGAGGACAAGCCGGTGTACGAGAACATCGGCGACGGCAAGGAGTTCGTCGAGATCGATGGCGGCCGCCGCCACGTCATGAGCTACCTGCAGGACTTCCTGTTCACGCCGGACCGCGCGCGCAGCCCGGTGAAGGCCCTGTCCGGCGGCGAGCGCTCACGCCTGCTGCTGGCGCGCCTGTTCGCCCAGCCCTCCAACCTGCTGGTGCTGGACGAGCCCACCAACGATCTCGACGTGGAAACACTCGACCTGCTGGAGGAGCGGCTGGCCGAGTACAGCGGCACCGTGCTGGTGGTGAGCCACGACCGCGAGTTCCTCGACAACGTGGTGACCCGCTGCCTGGTGTTCGAGGGCAACGGCCGCGTCGGCGACTACGTGGGCGGCTACCAGGACTGGTTGCGCCAGCGCCAGCCGCCGCAGCCCAGGGCGGAGGCCAAGCCCGCCGCGGCGACCAGGCCGCCGCCGCCGGCCAAGCCGGCCGCCAGGCTGGGCTACAAGGAGCAGCGCGAGCTCGCGGCCCTGCCGGGTACGATCGAGAAGCTGGAAGCGGAACAGGGTAGCCTTTCCGCATTGCTCAGCGACGGCACCGTGTACCAGACCGACCGGGCGCGGGCCCTGCAGATGCAGGAACGCCTGGCCGCCATCGAACTGGAGCTGGCCGGAGCCTATGCGCGCTGGGAGGAACTGGAGGCGCGGCGCTAGGCCGTCAAGCCGTGGCCGTCAATTCCCGGATCAAGGAATCAAGATTGAGCTGCAGGCGCAGCGGCTTGTGCTTCTTCGGCGGGTTCAGGCGGCGTTCGGCCAGCCAGTCGGCGAACAGCAGCCCGGCGAGTGTGACCGCGCAAACCACAAACAGGCCAACGATGAGACTGACGATCGGCAAGGGGAACATGACGACCTCCTTATGTTGCATTGCAGCATTATAGAGGTTTTCGCCTGGAATTCAATACTTTTTTAGTTACAAATACCTAACTTATACGATTAGAAAAAGTTAACGACTTATAAACGCGATTTAGCGGAACGATAGAGACAGTTAGCGCCTGGGCCAGAAAATCGGCCAGATATGCCTGAGACCTGCCTGGGTGGGCTGACGTATAGACCGTGCCGGTGGCCGGCAGTTCTGTCAGGGCGCGCCGGCGATCTCTTCCGGAGCGCAGTGCAGGTACGGCGAGGAGGACAGCCAGCGGCGGTCCGGGTAGTAGGCGAACAGATACTGGCCGCCCTTGAGCTGGTCGATGAGCTGCGGCGCCACCGCCGCGCGCACGGCGGGGCAGCCCCAGCTCCGGCCGAGGCGGCCCTGGGTACGCGCCACCACCGGGCTTACGTAAGGTGCGCCGTGGATCACGAGGTCGCGCTGCAGGGCATGGTCGTTGATGCCGGGCTCCAGGCCGTCGATGCGCAGCGAGTAGCCGTTGTGGCCGGTGTAGGTGTCCAGGGTGCGGAACAGGCCCAGGCTGGATTCCAGGCTGCCGTCCGTGTTGGAGAAGCTGTGCGCCAGGTTGTCGCCCGAGTTACGGCCATGGGCGACCAGTTCCTGGTACAGCAGCTTGTGCCGCGGCAGGTCGAACACCCACAGGCGCGGCTCCGTCGAGGGACGCGAGTAGTCGATCACCGCCAGGCGTTCCGAGGCCGGCAGACCGCGTTCGACCGCGCAGCGTTCGGCTTCCACCGCCAGACCAATCACATCCGGGTTGGCCGCCGGAGCGGCCCGGGCCAGAGCACGCGACAGGCCGTCGGCCACGGCCGCGGCAGGCAACAACAAGGCGAGCACGGCCGCTGCACACGCAGCGCCTGAAGCGTAGCGGATCAAGTTTGTTTCTTGTGAAAGTGATCGAAGCAGCCGTTATGCTAATCGAGATCGGTTTCACCCGGATAGCCGGGGGCCGCACCAGCGCTGCCAATTCCCCGAGGAACGTAACGATGCCCAATCCGGCTTGCTCGACGCGCGTATGCGCCGGCCTGCCGCGGCACCTGCTGCTGCTCGTGCTGTTCGCCCTGACCGCCTGCGCCGCCTCGGCGCAGAACGACGGCGCCGAGCACCGCAGTCCACTGCAGCTGCAAGCTGAGGCGCTGCCGGCCGGCGGCACCCTGCTCCTCCCCGACAGCGGGCTGACTCTGAACGACGCGGTCAAGACCTTCTACCAGCGGCGCGATTACGCACCCGCCTGGGCCGACCGCGACCGTGCCCGCGCACTGCAGACCGCCTTGCAGGAGTTGAGCCTGGACGGCCTCGATCCGGAAGACTACCGCGCCGGCGAGATCCGTCGCAGCCTGGACACGGAGGGCGCGCTCGATACCGAGGCCCAGCGCACCGCCTTCGAACTGCTGGCCACCCACTCGTATCTGCTGGCACTCACGCACCTGGCGGGCGGCAAGGTGGACCCGCGCCGCTTCGACCCCGACCACAACTTCGATGCCCGCCGCATCGATCCGCAGCAGAGCCTGGACCTGGCGCTGGCGGGCGTGGAGGATGGTCACCCCGAGACTGCATTCGAGCGCGCCCGCCCGCAGCACCCGCTCTACGCCGGGCTGCGCAAGGCCATGGCCTCGCTGCGCGACGTCGCCGCGCAGGGCGGCTGGCCAAAGATTCCCGAGGGCCCCACCCTGCGCCCCGGCGCCAGCGATCCGCGCGTGCCGGTGCTGCGCCGACGCCTGGCCGCGTCGGGCTACCTTCCCAAGGACCTCGACGACGCAGCGCTGGACAACCCCGGATTCGACGGAGAGCTGAGCGCCGCCCTGAGCCGCTACCAGGACGAGCAATACCTGGGCGCCGACGGCAACCTGGGCCCCGCCACCCGTGCCGCGCTGAACGTGCCGGTGCAGGCGCGCATCGACCAGCTCCGCGTCAACCTGGAACGCGCGCGCTGGCTCCTGCACGAGGTGCAGGGCGACCTGGTGGTGGTCGACATCGCCGGCTACAAGCTGCACTACTTCCAGGGCGGCGAGATGCCGGCCTGGAGCACGCGGGTACAGGTCGGCAAGCCCTATCGCATGACCCCGGTATTCAAATCGGCGATCAACGAGATCGTCTTCAACCCGGCCTGGGTGGTGCCGCCCACCATCTACCGCGAGGACATCCTGCCCAAGCTGCGCCACAGCCGCGCCTACCTCGCCGCCAACCGCCTCCACGTCTACGACGCGCAGTGGCACGAACTGAAGCCTGACGGCATCGACTTCAACAATCCCCCGCCCGGCCTGCGCCTGCGCCAGGAAGCCGGCCCCGGCGGTGCCCTCGGCCGCATCAAGATCAACTTCCCCAACCCCTACGCCGTCTACCTGCACGAGACCCCGCACGCCGCACTGTTCGACCGCAGGTCGCGGGCCTTCAGCTCGGGCTGCATCCGCGTCGAGCAGCCTTACGACCTGGCGGTGCGCCTGCTCAACGATCCCGAGAACTGGGACCGCGCCGCGGTCGACGCTGCGGTGGCCACCAACACCACGCGGGTGGTGAAGCTGGCCACGCCGGTGCCGGTGCTGTTGGCGTATTGGACGGTGGACCTGCACGAGGACGGCCGGATTGCGTTCAAGCCGGATGTGTATGGGCTGGATGAGGCTTTGTTGAAGGCTTTGGAGGTACCGGTGGCGGGCCGGGACGAATGACAGCGTCATTCCGGCCAGGGATTGGCCGGAATCCAGGCGCAGGGATGTAATCGCTTCTTGGCACGCGCTTCGCGTGGTAGCGGCTCCCGCTCCGCACCGTTCTGTTCCGCCATAAATGGCGGGTCACTTTTTGTCTACAGCGACAAAAAGTAACCAAAAAGCGCCGCCCCGGAGCCTGCGCCGATCAATCGCAAAAGCAGAAGCGCGATTGATCGGTTCCCTGCGCTTCTCGCCCATGGCGGGC
>JARLJS010000222.1 GCA_031291075.1 Nevskia sp.
CTCGTGACACATGGTCACGTACCAGAACATGGCGACGGTGGGCGGGGGAGTGGCCTTCTTCCCCACCGCGTGGCACTGCATGAAGTAGCGCAGGTTGAAGTACAGGCCGCCGCAGCGGTTGAAGGCGATGAGCGGCTCGGCCACATCCAGGAACATGCGCACGCCCTTAAGCCCCTTCATGCCAAACACGGCGCGCGCAAGCGTGGCCAGCAGCTCCGCAAACACAGCGCCCGCGGCGAGGACGCCAGGGGACACAGCGCCAGCCGCATCAGCCGTCACGTACAGCTGGATGCCGTGGGGGAAGGTGGCGCCGTGGGGGCTCACTGACAACTCGCAGTCGCACGCGTGCTCCTCCCCCTCCTGGCCCCTGTCCCGCAGAGGCATGCGGCCAGTGAATGCGCCAGCGCCGCCTGAGCGCTTCAGCAGTGCCGCCGCATCGCCCTTGCCGCCCCCACCAAACTGCGGCACACGAAGAGCGGGCTGCTTGCCGCCCGCATGCCCTCCGCCACCCTCCACCTCATCATCGTCGTGGCCGGTGAAGTCCACAGCAGCACGGGGGACAGCGGGGGGCGCCATGGGTCGCTGCACAGCGACTGGCTCTGGTGCAGCAGTGAGGAAACGGTCCACGAGCACGCCCCGCCGGCGCAGGATGGCCACAGGCTGTGTCAACAGGAAGTCCACTGACGCCAAGCGGGACGCCGCCTCCTCCTCGCTGAACAGGCCCCGCACCACCTCCGCCGCGACATCGTACAGGACCACACCCGCCAGAGCAGTGGCGTCAGGGTCATCGCCGCCCACCCCGCCCCCGCTCCGCTTAAAGTACAGCGTGCGGGCTGCCGCCTTGCCCCGCCCGCCTGATGACGCCACGACGGCACAGGTGGAGATGGCAGCCTCGCCCCTGCACTCCAACACGCGACCCCGGAACTCCAAACGGGTGCCCAGGCTGTCAAGCTCCTCCACCACCAGGCCACGCAGCCACTCCAGTGCGCCCTCCTTCACGCCCACCAACAGGTTGCCGCGGGGGCCCCTCACAAACAGCTCACCACGAGAGATGAGGCGGGCCTTGAGTGCTGATGCAGCGGGGGAGGCGTGCCGCACACCTGCCACCACAGGCACACGCTGCACAGCGGCGGAGAGCC
>JARLJS010000223.1 GCA_031291075.1 Nevskia sp.
CCGGGGCCGCCGCCGCCGTACGCGGCGCGAGGCCCGTCGGCGCGCCGGTCGGGGCAGCAGCCTGGCCGCGCGCTTGCGGCTCGATGCGATGCGGCACCGCGCAGCCGGCCAGACCGAGCAATAGCGGCAACAGCCAAGGCAGCGGGGAAGGCTTCAGGACGGGCATCGCGGCAGCCTAGCGAGGCCGCCGGGGGACCGTCAACGCGGTCCAACACGCAGAGGCGTCAGCAGGCGTTCGAACTCGCCGAGTTCCATCGGCCTGCCGAACAGGAAGCCCTGCCAGGTCGGACAGCCGTGCCGTTCCAGGAATTCCCGTTGCGCCTCCGTCTCCACGCCCTCCGCGATCACGGCGAGGCCGAGGCTTCTGGCCAGCGTGATGATGGTCTGCACCACCGCCGCGTCACCCGCGGCCTGCGGCAGCTGGTTGACGAACGACTGGTCGATCTTCAGTTCGTCGAGCGGCAGCCGGGCCAGGTAGGCCAGCGACGAATGACCGGTGCCGAAGTCGTCCATCGAAAAGCCGATGCCGATCTCGCGCAGCGCCTGCATCTTGCCGATGGTATCGGCCACGTCGTGCAGCATCAGGCTCTCGGTCAGTTCCAGCTTCAGCCGCGTCGCCGGCGCCCCGCTGCCGTGCAGCGCGCCGCGGACCTGTTCGACGAAGTCGGCCTGCCGGAACTGGCGGGCGCTGACGTTGACGGCCAGGTACAAGTCCCGCGTGCGCGGATCCCCGGCCCAGGCGCTGAGCCGGGCGCAACTGGCCTCCAGCACCCAGCGGCCGATCGCCACGATCAGTCCCGTCTCCTCCGCCAGCGGGATGAACTCGCCCGGCAGCACCACCCCCCGTTCCGGCCGGACCCAGCGCAGCAGCGCTTCGGCGCCGATCACGCCGCGGCCGGCGTCGATCTGCGGCTGGTAGTGCAGGACGAACTGGCCGGCCTGGATGCCCAGGCGCAAGGACTCCTCGAGCAGAGCCCGGGTGGCGAGCGTGGCCTGCATCTGCGGGTCGAAGAAACGCACGGTGTTGCGGCCGGCCGCCTTGGCCTGGTACATGGCGATATCGGCCTGCTTGAGCAGCTCGTCCACCGATTCCGCCTGGCCGCAGAACAGCGCGATGCCGATGCTGGGACTGCTGTGGTGGACGCGCCCGGCCATCGCATAAGGGCGGTTCAGCTCCGCCTGGATCTTCTCGCCGACGCTGATCGCCTGCGCCGCGGCTTCGGTGGCGCTTTCCTTCAGGTCGATCAGCATGACCACGAATTCGTCGCCGCCCAGGCGGGCGATGGTGTCGCCCTCGCGCACGCAGGCTACCAGCCGCCCGGCCACCTCCAGCAGCAGGCGGTCGCCGGTCTCGTGGCCGCAGGTGTCGTTGACTAACTTGAAGTTGTCCAGGTCGACGAACAGCAGCGCGCCGTGATTGCCGGTGCGGGCGCTGCCCGCCAGCGCCTGCTGCAGGCGGTCGAGCAGCAGGCGCCGGTTGGGCAGGCCGGTCAGCGCATCGTGGTACGCCAGGTGCTCGATCTTCCGCTCGGTGGCCTTGCGCGCACTGATGTCGCGGGAAATGCCGAGTACGCCGATGAGCTTGCCGGCCGGGTCCCGCACCGGCGTCTTGACCGTCTCGAACAGTCCCCGGTAGCCGTTGTCGGCGAAGGTGAGCCATTCCTCGTTGACGCTCGGCGCGCCGGTCTGCATCGCCTCGAGGTCCTGGGCGCGGAAGGCATCGGCCAGCTCCCGCTCGAAGAAGTCGTAGTCGGTCCTGCCGACGATATCGGCCTCGGCGGCGTCGAGCAGGCGCTCCACCTTCGGGTTGCAGCGCAGGTAGGCGCCGTCCGGGTCCTTCAGCCAGACCAGGTCGGGAATGGTCTGCACCAGCGTGCGCAGGCGCGTCTCGCTGTCGCGCAGGTCGCGCTGGGTGAGCAGGCTGGTGAGGCCGTCGGCGAGACGCCGGCCGATCTCCTGGAACAGGGTGGCTTCGGCGGAGGTCCAGGTGCGGCGGTCGGAGCATTGATGGATGCCGAACTGCCAGGGCCGGCCCGTCTTGGGGTGGATCGCCATGCCCATGAAGCTCCTGATGCCGTACGGGTCCGGCAGCCGCCAGCGCGGCAGCGCATACGGGTTGCCCGGGCCGAAGCACAGCGGGCCGTCCGTTCCCAGCAGCAGCCGCAGCGTCCGCGCCACCTCGGCGTTCATCGGCTGTTCCAGTCCCAGCTCGAGCGTGCCGGGAAAGCCGGGACGCGCGCGCTCCATCGGCACCGTCCAGCTCGCCGCGTCGGGGTCGCAGGGGTACATCAGGTAGGCGCAATCGCAGCCGAACAGCGAGATCACCGCGTCGAGCACGTTGCGCATCATCTGCTCCGGATCGCGTGCCTCCTGGATCGCGCGGTTGACGCGGTCGAGTCCTTGCAGGAACTGCAGGTGCGCCCGGCTCTGCGCTTCCGCGAGCCGGTAGGCGTCACGCGTGCGGATGGCCACGATGCCGAAGGCGAGGTCGCCGGCCAGCTCCTCCAGCAGGCGGATCTCGTCGGAGGTGAACGCGTTCGGCTCGGTGGAGTAGACGGCGAGCACGCCGAACGGATCGTCGTGCTCGTCCTTCAAGGGCAGCGCCAGGCAGGAGCGGATCACCCGTCGCGAACGCTCGGCGACGAAGTCCTCTTCCAGGCATACGCTGCTGCCGCTGCGCAAGGCGGCACGGGCGGGGCTGCGCTCGTGGATGGAGGCGGCGCCGACCCAGGCCTCGTCGATGTTGTCCGCTTCGGTGCCGGCGCGAGCGACCAGCCGCAGGGTGCGGACATCACGGTTCTCGGCATAGCCCACGCCGGCCAGGCAGTACCCGCCTTCCTCGGTCACGATGCGGCAGATGCCGTGCAGCAGGTCCGTCTCGTTCTGGACGTAGATCAGGGCGCGGTTGGAGCGCCCGATGATTTTCAGAATGCGGTTCAGCCGCAGGGTTTCCGATTCCGGGCCGTCAGCACCGGGGCCGCTGCCGTTCGCAGGGTCGATGGTCACGGCTGGTGCGCCTATCGAGCGCCTGAATCAAGCCGCAGGTCGGAGCGCAGCGGTGTTCTCGGGGGCCCGGGCGGGGCGAGGACCTCGGACGGCAGCAGCATCGGCGCCTGGCGCCGTTCGGCCGTCCGGCTGCTGAGCTGCGGACGTGTTATTGACTGTCCCCCAATACCGCTGGCCGCATTATCACATGGATTCAGGCCAGCCGCTTCTTGGTCCTGGCCACCGCCACCGCCAGCATCACCACCGTGAAAGCCAGCAGCGCCAGCAGTTCCGGCCACAGTTCGGTGAGCCGGGCGCTGCGCAGCATCACGCCGCGGATCAGGCGCAGGAAGTGGGTCAGCGGCATGGCCTCGGCCAGCCACTGCGCCACCTGCGGCATGCCGTTGAAGGGAAACATGAAGCCCGACAACAGGATCTGCGGCATGAAGGCGAACAGTGTCACCTGCATCGACTGGAACTGGGTTTTGGCCAGGGTCGAGATGAAGATGCCCAGGGCCAGGCTGGCGACGATGAAGCACAGCGACGCCCCGTACACATCGAGCAGCGAGCCGCGTACGGGCACGCCGAACACCACCCAGCCGAGCAGCAGGATCAGCGTCACCTGCACCAGGCCGATGGCGACGTACGGCAGCACCTTGCCCACCGTCAGCTCCAGCGGCGACAGCGGCGTGGCGATGAGCATCTCCAGGTTGCCGCGTTCCTGTTCCCGCACCAGCGCCATGGCGGTGAACAGCACCATGGTCATGGTCAGGATCACGCCCACCAGCCCCGGCACCGTATTGACCGGGGCGCGCCGCTCTGGGTTGTAGAAGTTGACGATCTCCACGCCGGCGCTGGGCTCCGGCAATCCGCGCAGCGAACCCAGCGGAAACGCGGCGAGCTGGCGCGCCGCCGCCTGCACCGACTGGTCGGAGCCGTCCACCACCAGCTGCCAGGCCGGGCGGTCGCCACGCTGCAGGCGCGCCTCGAAATCCGGCGGGATCACCACCGCCGCGCTGACCTCGCCGCGCCGCAGCAGGGCGATCACTTCCTGCGGCGCCACCAGGCGCTTGCGCAGGTCCAGCACCTGCGAGGAGGCGAGCTCGTCCACCAGCTCGCGCGACAGCGCGGTGCCGGCCTGGTCCAGCACCGCTGCCGGCAGGTGGCGCACGTCGAGATTGATGGCGAAGCCGAACATCAGCAACTCCAGTGTCGGCACGCCCATGATCATGGCCAGGCTGAGGCGGTCGCGCTTCAGCTGCAGCAGCTCCTTGCGCGCCACCGCCAGCATGCGCCCCAGGTTCATGGCGCCGGCCGCCGGCGGGTCGCCGCCACGAATACGTCCTCCAGGTTGGGCGGCGTCGGTGCCACTTCGGCCTCGATGCCGGCGCCGCGTAGGACCTCGCGCAGCTGCTCAACGCGCCGAGGGCCATGCGCGGCCAGCACGCGCAGGTGGCCGCCGATCTGCGCCGCGCCGAGCACCTCCGGTAGCCGCGCCAGGATCGCCTGCGCCTGCCGCGGCTCGGAGCAATCGACGCGCAGCGTAGTGCCGGGCAGCTCGCCCATCAGCGCCTGTGGCTCGCCGTCGGCGACCAGGCGGCCGCGGTCCAGGATCGCCAGCCGATGGCAACGCTCGGCCTCGTCCATGTAATGGGTGGAGACCAGCAGGGTGGCGCCGGCCTGCGCCAGGTCGAATAGCGCGTCCCAGAACTCCCGGCGCGACTGCGGGTCCACCGCGCTGGTCGGTTCGTCCAGCAGCAGCAGCTCCGGCTGGTGCAGCACCGTGCTGGCCAGGGCCAGGCGTTGGCGCTGCCCGCCGGACAGGGTGCCGGCAAGCCGGCGGCGGAACTCCCCCAGGCGATACAGCTCGCACAGCTCATCGATGCGCGTCCGTGCCCTGGCGCCATGCACGCCGTGCAAGGCGCCGAGGAACTGCAGGTTCTCTTCCACCGACAGGTCGTCGTAGAGGGAAAACTTCTGCGTCATGTAGCCGATGCGGCGTTTCAGCTCCTCGGCCTCGCCCGGCAGCCGGTAACCGAGCACCTCGACGCTGCCGGCGCTCGGCGCCAGCAGGCCGCACAGCATGCGGATGGTGGTGGACTTGCCGGAGCCGTTGGGACCGAGAAAGCCGTACACCTCGGAGCGGCGCACCGACAGCCGCAGCGAATCCACCGCGAGCACCGCACCGAAGCGCTTGCTCAGGCCCTCGGCCACGATCGCCGGCCCGATCGCCGCCGGGATCTCAGTGCTCATGGCCGGCGCTACAGTCGGCGGTGGCCGGCAGGCCGGCCGGCAGGCGGGTTGCGTCGGCACCCTGCAAGGCCAGTTCAGCGCGGTAGGCCAGGCGGCTGGCATCCTCGCCGGTCAGCGCATAGTACGGCGTGAACGCGGGGTCGGAGCGCAGGCTGCGCAGCTTCGCCTGGAACGGCGTGGCCACGCCCTCCACCCGCACCGTGCAGCTGGCGCCGATGGCGAGCTGCGCGCGCCGCGAAGCCGGCACGTAGATGCGCGCATAGGGCGCCTCGCCGGTCAGCAGGGTCACCAGGATCGCGCCCTGCGGAGGCTGGTCGCCGAGCTTGAACGGCAGCGCGTCGATGCGGCCGTCCCGTGGCGCGCGCACCGACAGGCGCTCGCGCCGGACCTGCAGCGACTCCGCCTCGGCCTCCGCCGCGGCGAATGCGGCCGCGGCCTGGTCGATGTCCTCCGGCCGCGTGCCGTGCAGCAGCTCGTCCAGCCTGGCGCGGGCGGCACGGGTGGCGTCGCGGGTGCTGCGCGCATCGGCTTGTGCGCGGTCGAACGCGCTGCTGGTGGCGACGCCCTCGCGACGCAGGCGCGCGATCCGCTCCTGTTCGCTCTGGCTGTTGGCCGCCTCGGCCTCGGCGCGGGCGAGGTCGGCGCGTGCCGCGTCGATGGTTTCGGCGCGGGCACCGTGGCGCAGTTCGGCCAGCTGCGCCTGCGCCTGCTGCGCCTGGGCGCGCGCCCTCGCCAGCTCGGCGTCGGTGCGGCGCGGGTCGAGTTCCAGGATCGGCGTGCCGGCCCGCACCGTGTCGCCTTCGGCGGCGTCGATGCGCATGATCGGCTCGGATACCTCCGCCATCACGCTGGCGCGGTCCCATTCCAGGGTGCCCAGCAACGGCGGGTCGGCCTTGCGTGCGCAGCCGCTGCCCAACGCAAATACGAAGAGCGACAGTACCCCGACGAGACGGCGGGTCAGGTCAGGCGGCAGTCCGCGCGTGCGATTTCTCAGTTCTGCCAAAAACGCGATCTCCCGTCTTCATTATTCCGCTTTCTGCGTTTCGTCCGCATCGTCGAGTTGCCGGATCTGCTGCTCCAGTGCCTGCGCCTCGGGCCAGTCGTCGCGGCCGCTGCGCAGGTTCGATACCAGGCGTTCGGAGTATTCGTCCGCCGCGGCGAAGCGTTGCGGCTTCATCTGCAGCTCATAGTAGCGCTGGACGCTGTCGGCATGCTGGCAGTTGCGCCGCGGGCTCTTGCAGTAGAGGCCGTCGTAGAGCGCTCCCGCCGGCGAGCAGTCGTAGCCGAGCCTGCATTGGGCCAGTGCCTGGATGGCCTGGGTGGCTTCCACGTCCGGCTTGGGCGCATCGGGATTGGCGAATTTTCCGGCGTAAGACAATTGGCTCACGACCGCCGGATCAGCGGTGTGCAGGGCGCGACGGAAATCGTCCAGGCGCTGGTCCAGCGGCCGTTCCTTGTCCTCGGCCCGCTCCAGCAGGGCGGCCCCGACCCCTTGTTCCGCCGCCAGATCGCGCCAGTACGCTGCTGGGCCGATCTCGTTTTCCTCGGCAAACAAGGCATCGCACAGTTGTGCGAGATATTGGGCGCTGTCGTGCTTGGCGGAGGCCGGATCGGCCAGCGCCTGGCGCAACTCTCCCGCAGGAGCAAGATAGGAGGTTTCGGCGTTTTCGCACATCTGCAGGGCGTTCGACACCAGCAATTGCGCATCCGCATCACCGTTGCGCGCCTCGGCCAGGTGGACACGTACGAATTCCAGATAGTCCCGCGACCTGGCCAGCTCCTTTTCAAGGTCGCGCCGTCGCCACAGGTCGACCAGCTTCGATGGCGCCGCGTCTGCCGGCTGTTGCGGCGGCGGCACCGGGGTTGCATGGGGAGCGGTGGCGGACACCTTCGCCGAAGTGCCCGGCGCCGGTGAAACTGGCGCCGGCGCGACGATGGGCCCTACCGGCAGAGCCCACCAGCCAAGCGCTAACAGGGCTGCGGCGACGGCGCCCCAGGCCAGATACCGGATTCCGCGAGTTGCCATGGCTGTCGAGTTTCGCAAACTCCGTACTGCCGTAGAATGATGCGCTTCACACAGAACTCATATGGCCGAAATCCTGGTTGTCTACTACTCCCGCCACGGTTCCACCGCGGCGCTGGCGCGGCAGGTGTGCCGCGGCGTCGAGTCGGTGCGCGGCGCGCAGTCGCGCCTGCGCAGCGTGCCGCCGGTAGCGCCGGTGACGCAGGTGGCGTCGCCGCCGGTGCCGGAGGAGGGTGCTCCCTACGCGGAGACGCGCGACCTGCGCGAATGCGCCGGCCTGATCCTGGGCAGTCCTACCCGTTTCGGCAACATGGCGGCGGCGCTCAAGCATTTCGTCGACAGCACCTCCGACCTGTGGATGTCGGGGGCGCTGGTAGGCAAGCCGGCGGCGGTGTTCACCTCCACCGGCACGCTGCACGGCGGGCAGGAGAGCACGCTGCTGTCGATGATGCTGCCGCTGCTGCATCACGGCATGCTGCTGCTGGGGCTGCCCTACACCGAGGCCGAACTCGCCGCCACCAGCGCCGGCGGCACGCCCTATGGCGCCAGCCACGTGTCCGGCATGGGGAGCAAGCCCCGTCCGCCCAACAAGGAGGAGGCCGCGCTGTGCTTCGCCCTGGGCCGGCGCGTGGCCGAAGTCGCGCTCAAGCTGCAGGCGTGAAGCCCCTCAGCGCCTGGGCGCGCCGCGCGGCGCTGCTGCTGCACCTCGTCCTCGTCGGCGGCCTGGTGGCCTGGTGCGGCTGGCTGCCGGGAATGCTGCTGAGCTTGCCGCTGCTGACCGCCTTGCCCGGGCTGCTGCGCGGCCGCACCTACACCGCGAGCTGGGCCAGCATGCTGGTCGTGTTCTACGTGGCCGGGCTGCTCGCCGAGGGTGTGGCGATGCCGGGACGGCGCAGCGTCGGCACCCTGCTCAGCACGGTGGCGGCGCTGGACTTCGTCAGCCTGGTGCTGTTCGTGCGTCTGACCGGGCGAGAACTTGCTGCGCGAACGGGATCGTCAGGCGCCGCTGCGCGCTGAGCGAGCCGCGGTCGAGCTGTTCCAGCGCTTCGAGCAGCGCCGGCACCGAGCGCGGCAGGCGCCGCAGCAGGTACTCCGCCACATCCTCCGGCAGTTCCAGGCCGCGCGCACGCGCGCGCAGGCGCAGCAGGGCGCGCAGGTCGGCGTCGCCGAGCGGTTTCAGGCCGAACACCGCGCAGGCGGCCAGCCGGGTGCGCAGGTCCGGCAGCGGCGCCAGCGGCAGGCTGTCCGGAGCGGCCGCGGCGACCAGCACGCAGTGGCCGCCGTGGGCGTGCACCGCGTCGATCAGGCGCAGCAGGACCAGGGCGTGGCGGCGGTCGAGCAGCACACCGTCGACATCGTCCAGGCACAGCATGTCCAGCATCTCGAAGCCTTGCAGCGCGGCGGCGTCCTCGCGGGCGAACTGCGCCAGCGGCAGGTAGGCTGCGCGGCGGCCCAGG
>JARLJS010000224.1 GCA_031291075.1 Nevskia sp.
CGACTTCGTCGCCATGTCCACCGGCAAGGCCGACCCCAACAAGCTGTACTTCGGCGGCAAGATGAAGGTCGGCGGCAACGTCATGGCCTCGCAGAAGCTCGCCTTCCTGCAGAAGATGGACCCGAAGCTGCTGGCGGAGGCGATGCAGTCGCGCAGCTCCGCGCCCGCGGCGGCGGCGCCGAAGGAAGCCGCCCAAGCCCCCAAGGAGGCCAAGAGCGGCGCGATCTTCGCCGCCCTGCAGGAGCGGCTCAAGGGCGACGCCAAGAACCTGCTCAACGGCCTGGCCGGGCAGGTGCTGCAGTTCAACGTCAGCGCCCCGGACGCGAGCTGGGTGCTCGACCTGAGCGGCAAGACGCCCAAGCTGGAGCAGGGCCGCAGCGACAAGGCGGCCGCGGTGTTCGGCATCGCCGACGCCGACCTGGCGCTGCTCGCCGGCGGCAAAGCCGGCGTCCGCGACCTGTACCAGCGCGGCAAGCTGCGGGTGGACGGCGACGTGCGCCTGGCGCGCGAGCTGGGTTTCCTGAACAAGCTGGCCTGAATGGATCTGACCTGAGGAGCGCACCATGAAGAATCGAGTCAACGTCATCGGCGTGGGCATGACCAAGTTCGCCAAGCCCGGCGCCAGCCCCGAGTATTACGAGATGGCGGCCGAGGCCGGCCGCAAGGCCCTGGCCGACGCCGGCGTGCCCTACGACCAGATCGAGCAGGCGTTCGTCGGCTATGTCTACGGCGATTCCACCTGCGGCCAGCGCTCGGTGTACGAGCTCGGCCTCACCGGCATCCCGGTGATCAACGTCAACAACAACTGCTCCACCGGCTCCACCGCGCTGTGGCTGGCGCGGCAGGCGATCGAGGGCGGCGCCGCCGAGTGCGTGCTGGCGCTCGGGTTCGAGAAGATGGAGAAGGGCGCGCTGGGCAACAAGTTCAGCGACCGCGAGCCGCCGATGGGCCGCCACGCCCAGGTGATGATCGAGGCGCAGGGCATGAGCACCGCGCCGCCCGCGGCGCAGATGTTCGGCGGCGCCGGCCGCGAATACCGCTGGCAGTACGGCACCAGGAAGGAGACCTTCGGCAAGATCTCCGAAAAGGCGCGCGACCATGCCAGCCGCAACCCCTACGCCCTGTTCAACCAGAAGCTGAGCCTGTCCGAGATCATGGCGTCGGAAGAGGTGTTCGACCCGCTGACCCGCTTCCAGTGCTGCCCGCCCACCTGCGGCGCCGGCGCGGCGGTGCTGTGCTCGGACGCGTTCGCCAAGAAGCACAAGATCAAGAACCCGGTGTACATCGCCGCGCAGGCCATGACCACGGACTACGCGAGCAGCTTCGAGCCGCAGTCGATGATCAAGATGATCGGCTACGACATGACCGTCAACGCCGCCAAGCAGGTCTACGAGCGGTCCGGCATCGGCCCGGAGGACGTGCAGGTGGTTGAGCTGCACGACTGCTTCACCGCCAACGAGCTGCTGACCTACGAGGCCCTGGGCCTGTGCCCGGAGGGCGGCGCCGAGAAGTTCATCTGGGCCGGCGACAACACCTACGGCGGCAAGTACGTCACCAACCCCTCCGGCGGCCTGCTGTCCAAGGGGCATCCGCTGGGTGCCACCGGCCTGGCGCAGTGCACCGAGCTGGTGTGGCAGCTGCGCGGCACCGCCGACCAGCGCCAGGTGGAGGGCGCCCGCGTCGCCCTGCAGCACAACCTGGGCCTGGGCGGCGCCTGCGTGGTGACCATGTATCGCAGGGACTAGAAAACTCGTCATTCCGGCGAAAGCCGGAATCCAGGAAGTTCAGCACGGCGCTGTGAGCCCCTGGACCCCGGCTTTCGCCGGGGTGACGGTAGATAGGTGCATAAGGCCGCGGCAGTCTCGCCTGCCAGCATGGCGGCGGAATGTTCGCCGGGACCAGAGCTTCCGCGTCCCGGACCTGCCGGTGTAGCTGCCGGCGGTCCGGGTTTTTTTTATTGTGGAAGGGTCCGGGGCCCATGCCATCGGGCGGGCGGAAGGCTTATGCTCTAGAGCGTCTTTGGTTTGGATGCATACAAGTTTGTTCCCCTCTCCCGCTTGCGGGGTCCGTTGCGCCGGCTTGCGAGCGTAGCTCGCTGGCGCAACGGACGGGCGGTGCAGGATGCACCGCCCAGCTTTCAAGCGGAGCAGGAAGCGCAGCGATGAAAGAGGGGTAGGGGAGAGGGGCTTTTGGCCGGACGCAAAGCCCCTCTCCCGGCCCTGCGGGCCACCCTCTCCCGCACGCGGGAGAGGGGAAGATGTGTGCACGTAAAGAGAAAATGCTCTAGCGCCGGGCACGGGCCTGCCGAGAGCCCGTAACGACCAATCACCAAGCAACAGCTTGTGAAGCGGAGGAGAGGATGAGCACGACACCGGACAAGTCGAACCTGCTGCACTGTTTCCAGCACTGGGAGCGCTACACTCCGGCAGCGGTTTACCTGACCCAGCCGTTTCCGGACGGCCGCGTGGTGGACTACACCTGGCGCGAGGTCGGCGACCAGGCGCGGCGCATGGCGAGCTACCTCAAGTCGCTGAACCTGCCGGCGGGCAGCAACATCGGCCTGCTGGGCAAGAACAGCGCGCACTGGATCATGGCCGACCTCGCCATCTGGATGGCCGGCCACGTCACCGTGCCGATGTACCCCACGCTCAACGCCGACGGCGCCAACTACACCATCGAGCACAGCGGCATGCGCCTGCTGTTCCTGGGCAAGATGGACGGCGTCACCGACACCTGGAACGACCTGCAGCGCGGCATCCCGCCCCAGCTGCCCCTGGTGGGCATGCCGCTGTCGCCGCGCAAGGACGTGCCGCAGTGGCTGGATATCATCAAGCAGCACGAGCCGCTGCAGGACTTCGCCGAGCGCGACGTCGACGCCCTCGCCACCATCGTCTACACCTCCGGCAGCACCGGCAAGCCCAAGGGCGTGATGCACAGCTTCCGCTCCATGACCGCCGGCCTCCACGGCGTGGCCGAGATGTGGGGCATCGGGCCGGATGACCGCATGCTGTCCTACCTGCCGCTGGCCCACGTGGCGGAGCGCGCGGCGGTGGAATCCAGCTCGCTCTATTTCGGCTTCCGCGTCTACTTCGCCGACCGCCTGGAAACCTTCCAGCAGGATCTGAAGCGCGCCCGGCCCACGCTGTTCTTCTCGGTGCCGCGGCTGTGGACCAAGTTCTACCTGGCGATCAACGAGAAGCTGCCGCCGGCGCGCCAGCGCATCCTGTTCGCCATGCCGATTCTGGGCCGCCTGGTGAAGAAGAAGATCCTGGCCGAGATGGGCCTCGACCACGTGCGCTACGCTCTCACCGGGGCGGCGCCGCTGCCCTCCAACATCATCGAGTGGTACCGCCGGCTCGGCCTGGAGCTGCTCGAGGTCTACGGCATGAGCGAGAACTTCGGCAACTCGCACGCCTGCCGCCCGGGCGAGGTGCGCATCGGCTACGTCGGCTCCGCCGCGCCCGGCGTGTCCTGCCGCATCGCCGCCAACGGCGAGCTGGAGGTGAAGAGCCCGAGCCAGATGCTCGGCTACTACAAGATGCCGGACAAGACCGCCGAGGACGTCACCCCCGACGGTTACTTCCGCACCGGCGACCGCGGCGAGCTCGACGACAAGGGCCGCCTGCGCATCACCGGCCGCGTCAAGGAGCTGTTCAAGACCAGCAAGGGCAAGTACGTGGCGCCGGTGCCGATCGAGAACGAGCTGAGCAACCATCCCAAGGTCGAGGTGGTGTGCGTCACCGGGCCGACCCAGCCGCAGCCCTTCGCCCTGTTCATGCTCTCGCCGGACGCGCAGAAGGACCTGCAGGACGGCAAGGTCGACCGCATCGCCCTGAGCAAGGAGCTGGAGACCCTGCTCGACCAGGTCAACGCCCAACTGGAGGACCACGAGCACGTCGACTACGCGGTGGTGGTGAAGGACCAGTGGACGATGGAGAACGGCTTCCTCACGCCGACCATGAAGATCAAGCGCAACGTGCTGGAGGAGCGCTACCTCGCCCTGGCCGACCGTTGGCGCGAGCAGAAGAGTAAGGTAATCTGGGAACAGTAGGGGCAGCGTTACCCGTTCATCATTCCGGCACAGACCGGAAGTAGACGAAGCCGGCCTGGCGCGGATTCTGCATGAAGGTTCCGTGCCGGACCGGAGGTTCTCGGAGGACCCATGATCTCAAGCGACATTCAACAACTGGGCGCCCATGCCAGGGCGCGTGGCGAGCACATGGTGTGCAATCCTTACTACAAGGCGCGCAATATGCCGCTCGCCACCGGCGAGCCGGTCGCGAGCTGGGACGAGAAGGCGCGGGCCTGGCGCCTGGGCTGGGAGCAGCAGAACGAGGCGATGACCTGGGCGTTCGCCGCTTCAGGCGACCGCGGATCGCATCCCTGACAGTGCCTGGCCGTAGCGCAGGCGCGCCAGCGCCGGCGTGAGGATCTCGCTCCGCAGCATGCAGGGGAAATAAGGGCTCGTCATGGAATCGGGCCGTCCCAGCGCCACCGCCCGCAGCACCGCGCTGTCGCGAGCCGCGCACCAGCTGCTCGACCATCCCCGGGTGCTCGAAGATCCGATCGCTCTCCGGATCATCGGCCCCGATGCCGCCGCTTCCATCCAGGCGGCGTCGGAACGGTTCACGCAGGGCATCGCCCGTTACCTGCGCGCTTTCCTGGTGGCACGCAGCCGCTACGCCGAGGACGAGTTGCGCAAGGCGGTCGACAGCG
>JARLJS010000225.1 GCA_031291075.1 Nevskia sp.
ATCCGCACTTACATCGATAGGCACAACGCCGATCCCAAGCCCTTCGTCTGGCACAAGAGTGCCGATACGATCCTCGCTAAAGTCGCTCGTGCCGCGGCTACACTTACTTGAAGTTACTTTTGAGACAGGACACTAGCGCCCTGGCGCGTCGCCGCGCTGGCTGCGCAGGGCGTTGACCTGGTCTTCGGCGACGCGCGCCTCGGCCAGGGCGCGGGCGGTCTGCACCTTGCGTCCGGCGATGTAGACCAGGTGCTTGGACAGGGCCGGATCACGCTGCGGCTCGTCGGCGGCGTGCACCGCGTCCTCGGCCGCCTTCAGCGCCGGCCCGGCGCGGCTGGCCAGTTCGGGGTCTGCTTCCAGCGAGGCGAGTTCGGCGCGCACCTTGTCGGCGCCCGGATCGCGCACCGGGTTGAGGCCCAGCGTGCCGCAGGCGGACAGCACCAGGGCGGCGCAGCCGGCGCCGATCAGCTTGCGGATGGTGGCGGGGAGCATGGCGTTCATGGGTGCGTACCGGCCGGTTGTGCCGGCGCGCCGTAACCGCGCTGCAACTCGCGCTCCGCGCTGCGCATGCGGATGTCCTGGGCCTTGGCGGCGGCCAGCTCGGCGTCGGCGCCCGCCTCTTCGGCCAGCCAGCGTGCCTGCTCGGCCTCCTTGGGGTTCTTGTCCTGGGCGGCGCGCATGGACAGTTCGCGCGCCGCTTCCAGCTTTTCGTGCGCCGAGCGCATTTCCGGCGCGGCGAAATCGGCGGAGCGGGCGTCCTCGGCCCGCGAGATGACAGCCGCCGCGTCGCGCACCGCCGCTTCCGGCGGCGCTGGAGTCGAGGCGCATCCGCACAAGGCGCATGCGCCCGCCGCCGCGAGCCTGAGGCCATACCGAGCGTTCACCACCTGAGCACCCTCTCCGGTCCTGGGAGATATTGTTGTAAGAGCCTATTAGCAGACCCCGGCCGATGCGCTAAAGTCAAGTCGCCGTGCCGTGCCGCGGCGGGTTCATCCAAAACGCGCCTGGCTGCGTATTGGGGGGCGGGACCGAACTCCAACCCACATCAACCGAGCTGCATGGTGAGACCATGTCCGTGATTGCCGCCTTCCTGACCGGCTTGTGCAGCCTGGTGGTGCTGTTCAGCCTGGTGTGGCTGGTGCAGCTGCGCACCCGCAATGCCGGGCTGATCGACGCGGTCTGGGCCTGGAGCCTGGGCTGGCTGGCGCTCCTCTACGCCTGGAGCGGCTCGGCGCCGCTACAGTTGCGCGTGCTGCTCGCCATCCTCGGCGGCGGCTGGGGGTTGCGGCTGGGCACGCACCTGTTCCTGCGCAATCACGGCAAGCCCGAGGACGGACGCTATCGCCGCTTCCGCGAGCAATGGGCCGGTGCGGCGGACCGCAAGATGTTCTGGTTCTTCCAGTTCCAGGCGGTGTTTTCCATGCTGCTGTCGGTGAGTTTCGCGGCGGTGGCCTGGAGCGGCCGCGAGCCGGGCAGCCTGTGCGCGGCCGCCGCCGTGCTGCTGTGGCTGGTGTCGGTGATCGGCGAGGGCGTGGCGGACCTTCAGCTCGAGCGCTTCAAGCGCGATCCGGCCAATCGCGGCCAGGTCTGCCGGCAAGGCCTGTGGTACTACTCCCGCCATCCCAACTACTTCTTCGAGTGCCTGCACTGGCTGGTCTACGTGCCGCTGGCGGCGGGCGGTTCGTGGTGGTGGCTGACCCTGGCGGCGCCGCTGGTGATGGCCTACCTGTTGCTCAAGCTTTCCGGCGTGCCGCTGACCGAGGCGCAGAGCGCGCGCTCACGGCCGGGATACGCGGAGTACATCCGCACCACCAGCGTGCTGATCCCGTGGCCGCCTAAAAAATCGTGAGACGTGAGACGTGAGAGGTGAGACGTGAAAAACGCTGATCGTTGCCCTTGTCCAGGAGATGAGACGTGAAAAGTATGGAATTGCAGAGCTTGCGTCTCACGTCTCACGTCTCACGTCTCACCAAGTTTCCCGACGTCATCGACCTGTGCGAACGCGGCTACATTCCCGACGTGCTGGCCCGCGCCGGCATGCGCAGCCTGATGAAGCGCCGGCTGGTCGACGAGGCCAACCGCGACGGCGAGGTCCGCTCGCAGCGCTTCAACACGTTCCTGGACGAGCTGCGCGCCAGTCCGATCGCGGTCGAGACCGGCGCCGCCAACGCGCAGCATTACGAGGTGCCGGCGGAGTTCTTCCACCTGCACCTGGGGCCGCGCCTCAAGTACTCCTGCTGCCTCTACCCCACCGGCAGCGAGACCCTGGCGCAGGCCGAGGAGGCGATGCTGGCGCTCTACGCCGAACGCGCCGGCCTGGTCGACGGCATGCGCATCCTCGACCTGGGCTGCGGCTGGGGCTCGCTGTCGCTGTGGCTGGCGCAGAAATATCCGCGCTCGCGCGTGGTCGGCCTGTCCAACTCGCAGGGCCAGCGCGAGTTCATCCAGAAGCGCGCCGCCGAGCGCGGCCTGGGCAATCTCACCATCCTCACCGGCAACATCGTCGACTTCGAGTTTCCGGCGGGCGGCGAGGCCGCCGGCTTCGACCGCGTGATCTCGATCGAGATGTTCGAGCACATGAAGAACTACGGCCTGCTGCTGGCCAAGATCGCGCGCTGGCTGAAGCCGGACGGAAGGCTGTTCGTGCACATCTTCGCGCACAAGCTGCTGGCCTATCATTTCGAGGTGCTCGGGCAGGCCGACTGGATGACCCGTTATTTCTTCACCGGCGGCACCATGCCGTCCGAAAACCTGCTGCTCAACTTCCAGGACGACCTGCGCCTGCAACGGCAGTGGTGGGTCGACGGCCGCCATTACGAGAAGACCGCCAACCACTGGCTGGCCGGCATGGACGCGGCCCGGCCGGCGATCATGGAAGTGTTCCGCGCCGGCTACGGTGCCGGCGAGGCGGCGGTCTGGTTGCAGCGCTGGCGCATGTTCTACATGGCCGTGGCCGAGCTGTTCGGCTACGCTGGAGGCAACGAGTGGGGCGTGGCGCATTACCTGTTCGCGCCGCGCTGAGGATGCCGGTGTCACATCCTGCGTTGGGGGGCGAAGCATGAAACACTTCTTTACTTTTGCGCTGCTGACCCTGTCCGTGGCGGCGCAGGCCGATCCGCAGACGGTGCGCTTCTACGGCTATGCCTACGACCTCGACAGTGGCCGCTACCTGTACACCGAGGTGCACCGGGACGAGATCGACCAGGGACACTGGCTCAGCGGTCACATCGGTTATTTCGATGCCGACGACAAGCCGCTGGGCGAGAAGACACTCAGCTTCGCCTCCGATCCCTACATCCCGGTCTACAAGATGGCCCAGCCCGGGGTGGGCTATTCCGAGGGCATCACCCGCATCGCCAAGGACGGCATCGATATGTTCAAGCAGTCGCGCGAGAAGGGCCTGAAGAACGCCACCATCTCCCGCTACCAGCCGATGACCGCCGACAGCGGCTTTCACTGCTTCCTGTACGACCGCATGCAGGATCTCTTGTCCGGCACCGAGCTCAAGTTCCGCTTCGCCGCCGCCGGGCAACTGGACAGCTTCAGCTTCCGTGCCCACAAGGTCGGCGACACCGAGTTCGAGGGCAAGCCGGCGGTGCAGCTCAAGGTGGAGCCGGACTCGCTGCTGCGCTACATGGTTTCCCCGCTGCTGCTGACCTACGATCCGCAGACCCGCCGGCTGCTGGAGTACCGCGGCGTCTCCAACGTGATCAATCCGGCCACCGGCAAGGCTTACAATGCGCGCATCGCCTTTTTTTCGAAGCCCCCGGACGATGCGCCCAAGAATCTTCCGCCGCTGGATTGAACGCAGCCGGGAGCTGGCGGCCGGCGCCCTGCTGCTGGCCGGCGCGGCCGGCGCGGACGAGGCATGGCAGCCGCCGCTGGACGAGGCCCTGCGCCAGGCGCAGGCCCAGCATGCGCCGATCCTGGTTGAGTTCCACGCGCCCTGGTGCTACTCCTGCTACTACATGGCGCACCACGTCCTCAACGGCGCCGAATGGGAAAGCGTCAAGCACCAGGCGGTGTTGGTGGACCTGGACACCGACGCTCCCGAGGGCAGCTACTGGAAGGACCGTCTGGCGGTAAAGGCCCTGCCGAGCTACGTGGTGCTGGACGAGCACGGCGACGAGCTGGGCCGCATCCTGGCCGAGCAGACGCGCGGAGAGTTCTACCGCCAGCTCGATGCGATCCTGGCGCGCACCTCCACCCTCGAGGCGGTGCGCGACAAGGTCAAGGACGGCAACGCGGCTTCACTCAAGGCCGCTCACGAGGTGCTCAAGGCCTACTACGCGCGGGGCGACGCCGACGCCGCGCTGGCCTGGCTGAACGGCCTGCCCGGGGCGGCACGGACCGCGCTCGACAAGGACCCCAAGGCACGGCTGTGGGGCGACCGCCTGCGGCTGATGCAGGCGGCCCAGCGCAAGGACGCGGCGCAGTGCGCGGCGCTGGCCCCGCCGGTGCTGGCGGCCGATCTCGGCTGTGAGCGCGCCTACGAGCTGGACCGCGTGATGGAATGCAGCGCCAGCCTGCCGGCCGCCACCCGTTCGAGCCTGCTGTCGCCGCAGAAGCCGGTGATGACGCGCCTGCTCTACGGGCGGGTGTTCGTGGCTCATCCCAGCTGCGCTGACGCGCGTAGCGCGGTGCTGACCGCGGCGGACCTGGACCAGGCCCTGGGCTATACCGGCGCGGCCGACGACGTGCTGGAGCGCGCCATCGCGGACGTGAAGCAGCGCCTGGGCGGGAACCTGGAGAAGGACCGCAACCTGGCGGACAACCTGCGCGTGTACCTGGAGCGCGCCGGCAAGGCCGACGAGCTCGACCTGCTCTACCCCAAGCTGATCGCGGCCTATCCCAACGACTATGTCTATCCCTACCGTTACGGCAAAAGCTTGGCGGCCCGCGGTTATTACCGGCAGGCCCTGATCTACCTGCAGGAAGCCGGACCCAAGGCCTACGGCATCAACCGCCTCAACGTCGCGGAGCAGCTGGCGCGCGTGCTGCTCAAGCTGAACCGCACGGACGACGCCAGGCAGGTGGTGGCCGACGCGCTCAAGGCCAACGGCCCCTGGTTCCCCGAAGACGCCGCCAAGCTGAAAGCCCTGGTACGATGATGTCCGTCCTGAACAAGAACGCATCATCCATGATGCGACTGTTCAAATAAGCGATCCATCATGGGTGCCAATTCCTTTGCGCGTTTGCTGATCCGGTGTGCAGACCAGCCCGGCATCGTCGCCGCGGCGACCACCTTCCTGTTCCAGCACGGCGCCAACATCACCGAGCTGGACCAGCATTCCACCGATCCCAGCGGCGGCCGCTTCTTCATGCGGCTGGAGTTCCAGACGCCGAAGCTGGACCTGGGGCGGCGGGCGCTGGAGCAGGCGTTCGACCAGGCGGTCGCCAGCCGCTTCGCCATGGACTGGCACATCAGCTATGCGGCGGACCGCCCGCGCATGGCGGTGTTGGTGTCGGCCCACGATCACGCCGCGCTGGAGCTGCTGTGGCGCTGGCGGCGCGGCGAGCTGGCGGTCGACATTCCCTGCGTGCTCTCCAACCATGACAAGCTGCGGGAAGCGGTCGAAGGCTTTGGCCTGCGTTTCCACCACGTGCCGCAGGACTCGCCGGTGCAGCGCGAGCAGGCCGAGCAGCGCATGCTGGATATCCTGGGCGACCAGGCCGACTTCCTGGTGCTGGCGCGCTACATGCGCATTCTCAGCCCGGCGTTCGTGGCGCGCTATCCCAGCCGCATCATCAACATCCACCACTCCTTCCTGCCCGCCTTCGTCGGCGCCGATCCCTACCGCCAGGCCTACGAGCGCGGGGTCAAGATCATCGGCGCCACGGCGCACTACGTCACCGCCGACCTCGACC
The DNA here is from genome assembly GCA_031291075.1 of Nevskia sp. GTDB lineage: Bacteria > Pseudomonadota > Gammaproteobacteria > Nevskiales > Nevskiaceae > Nevskia. Next base: position 5,869 of record JARLJS010000225.1, read on the forward strand.
AGGGTCCGATCATCGAGCAGGACACGGCCCGTGTTTCCCACAGCGACGAGATCGACGACCTCCGCCGGCTCGGCCGCGATCTGGAGCGGCAGGTGCTGGCGCGGGCGGTGCGCTGGCACGTCGAGGACCGCATCATCGTCGACGGCAACAAGACCATCGTGTTCGACTGAACCCCTCTCCCGCGGGTTGGGAGAGAGGTTCGTACGAGGCGCCCCGCGCGGTCAGAACGAATAGCGGACGTAGGTCTCGACGTAGTCGCGATCGCGCAGCAGATTGGTCTGGCCGCCGCCGAAGAAGGTGGAGTAGCCGACTTCCCCGGTGAGGTTGCTGAGGTAGCGCCAGCCGACGGTGGGCGTCAGCATGCGGCTGTTCTTGATGAAGTTGTCGAGCGGCAGCGGCGTGATGCCTTGCACGTCGTGGTCGAAGCGCAGCCCGGGTTCGAGCGTGAGGCCGCCGATCAGGGCGTTGTTGTAGGTGCTGCGGAACAGCACCTTGTAACCCCAGGAGTTGGCGGTGGGGTAGCCGCCCTGCTGCTGCGGCACGTTGAACAGCGCGCTTTCGCCGGCATTGTTCGGCTGCCAGGTGGACGGGCCTTCGTAGGCCAGGGCGGCGGTGTTCTCCAGGTTGTGCACGCGGTCGCCGGCGACCTCCGCGATGATGACGAGCTGGTCCCAGCGGAACCAGTTGCTGCCGCCCAGCACCTTGGTGAAGCCGAAGTCGAGCTGGCTGATCTCCTTGCGGCGCCAGCCGCGGATGTACTGTCCGCCCAGCGTCTGCGCCGCGTTCGGGTCGAGCTGGCTCGGCGCGCCCAGGGTGGCCAGCTCGGATTCCACCGAGCTGAGCTGGAACGGCTGGTTCGGCTTGTAGCTGTATTCGCCCTGGAACGCGACGCCCCAGGGCAGCGTGGTGTTGAAGCTGAAGCCGTACATGTGCACGTCTTCGGGATACTCGGCGAAGTAGCTCGCGGTGGCGGCCGAGACAAGCACGTTGCTGGCCGAAGTGGTGCTGAACACCGGCAGGCGTTCGTGGTAGTTGGCGGCGTACAGCGCCACTTCGGTCTCATGCAGCTGCGGAATGACGAAGCGGAAAGCGCCGCCGTACTGGCCGCCGCCCCTGGGCATGCGGTCGCTGCCGCGCGGCAGGGTGCCGCCGTAGGGCACGCAGGTGGTCGGCGTGAGCGTGTTGTTGCCGCCCGGGCAGTTGGCGCCTGCCAGCGACAGTTCGTTGGCGCGGCCGAAGCTGAGGTCGCCGGCGACGCCGCCGAGCCCGGCGAAATCCTGGTCCGGGATCGGGTAGAAGCTGCCGGCGGCGTCGGGCAGCGTCGGGCTGAACTTCCACTGGTAGAAGCCTTCGATGCTGGTGTCCTCGGCCAGGTTGAGCGAGGCGAACACCTGCGGCACCGGGATCACGAACTCGCTGATCTCGGCGCCGGGCAGGCGCGCCTTGTTCGCGTCCAGCGACACCAGGCTGTTGAGGCCGTTCAGCACCAGCGTCGATTCGCCCCAGTTGACGATCTGCTTGCCCACCTTGACGCTGAGGCTGTGGCCCCACAGGTCCTCGCTGCCGTAGGCGTAGAGGTCGAGGATGGAGCTGGCGTGGCCGAGGTGGTCGCGGTTGTTCTTCTGGCGCGCATCGAAGCTGTCGATGCCGTATTCCTTGCCGGGACCGTAGTTCCTCGGGTTGAAGTAGGTCTGGTTCTGCAGCACCGGGTCGTAGTCGTAGTAACCGCGGGCGAAGATGCCGAAGTCCTTGTAGGTCAGCGTCAGGGCGGAGTTGATCTTCTGCGGCGCCGCCACCAGGTCGCCGGCGCGCGGGAACGAAAGCTCGCCGTCGTCGACGTTGATGGAATAGGCCTTGCCGCCATTGGCGATGCCGATGTAGGTGGGGTCGGCGCCCTGCACGCGCATCTCCACGCCGCTGGTGGCGCGCGTGTTGAGGTCCACGCCCACGCCGCCGAGCTGCCAGTTCAGGGCCGACGCCGAGGCGCAAGCGCCCATGCCGAAGGCGAGCGCGATGCCGCGCGCCAGCGGAGCACGGCGGAACGCGAAGCGGAGGTTCTCTGACATGGGGCTCTCCTTGTTGTGATCTGCGGCGCTCATTGGCAGCTCCCGCCCACGGCGAGGCACTGTCCGTCGCTGGCCAGGAACTGTGCTGCTTCGCTCTGCATCTCCTGCGTCACCGCCAGGAACTGGGTGGCGCCGCCAGGGCCGGCCGGGCTCAGCACGGAACCGTGCGTGCCCTGCGCAAACTTCACCACATAGTCGAGCTTGGCCGCCTTCACCACGTCAGGCGAGGCGATGGGGGGATTGACAGGCCCGATCACGGTGAGCCCCTGCGCGGCGATCAGCGGATCGGTGCCGGACAGGTAGCCGGTCTGGATCACCACATCCTCGGTCGCGGTGGCGGGGCAGCCGGTGACCAGCTGGGCGGGGGAGAAGATCGTGGTCGGATTGAGGTTCGCCGGGCAGGTCGTCGGCGCCGAGTTCGGCACCACCGTGTCGCCGATCACCTCGATCATGTCGATGGCGTGGCCGGCGCTTGCGGCCGCGCCATAGTTGACCGGGTCGCCGGAGTCGACCAGGGTCTGGGCGAAGCGCAGGAAGGTTTCGTAGTCGTCGCTGCCCTGCTGCAGGCCGTTGCCGGCGAGCCCGGCCGCGATCGGCGGCCCGAAGGACTTGGAGGCGTCGAGCAGCTTGCCCACGCCGCCGCCCGGGTTGGCCAGCACCGCCGCGCGGATGTCGCTGTCCACGCCCAGCAAGGTGCCGCCGACGATGCCGCCGAGCGAGTGGCCGAAGTAGTAGATGCGGTTGGGGTTGACGTCTACCGTGGCGCCGCCGCTCAGGCTCAGCGTCTTCACCGTCTTGGCCAGCGTGATGAGGTCGGCCACCGCCTCGCGGTTGTTGTCGCGGCTGGTGATGAGGCTCTGCAGGTTGATGTAGTAGGTGCCGGAGGGATCGATGGCCCCGTCCGGGCCCGGCGCGCTGGTGGTGTTGTTCTCCAGGTCCAGGTCGAAAGTGCGTTCGCCGGTGATCAGCGCGGCGGCCGGCGTGCCGGTGAACAGCTGGTTGTGATAGAAGGGATCGCCGGTGTTGGTGATGCCGTGCAGCGGCAAGTCCATCGCCACTGCCACAAAGCCGGCCTTGGCCAGGCCGTCCGCCACGGCGAACACGTTCTCGCGGTTTTGCGTGATGCCATGCTGGAAGATCACCACCGGCCAGCCGCCCGCCGGCTTGGTCTGGCCGCTATTGGCGTTGGGCACGGTGACCAGCACCGGCACCGTCTGCACCTGGGCCGTGCCGGCGTTGACGTAGGGGAAGCAGGCGGTGGTGCTGGCGCTCGGTTTCAGGGTGACGCCGTTGACGGCGGCGCCGGTTGCATAGGCGACGCAGGGGATCTGGCCGAGGAAGGTGAAGTTGGTATCCGGTTTGGTCGGATCGGCCTGCCAGTAACCGGACAGCGGCGACGGGTCGTGATTGCTTTTCGCGACGTTGAGGTAATAGGGGATGGTGGTGACGCCGGCGTAGATCTCGGCCAGGCCAAAGGCGCCGATCTTCGGGTTCGCGGTGTTGATCGTCGTGTCGGCCACCTGGATCACGCCCGCCGTCGCATTCTGCGCCACCAGGCTCAGCGTCCTGCCGATCGACTGCGTGGTGAAGCTCCAGGCCAGCAGGAACTGGCTGGCCGGCAGCTGCGTAGCCTGGGTAAGCCCCTGCACCACCGGGTAGATGAGCTGCGAGCGCAGCGCCTCCAGCTGGGCCAGCTGGGTGGAGTTGTACTGCGCCAGCGCCGGGTTGGTCTGCTGGCTCACCGGGGTGGCGCTGCTGGTGATCTGGAACGAGGGCGAGGCCACCACGGTGCTGCCGTCCAGGGTCGGCAGGCCGGCGAGGATCGCCACGATGTAGCGGGTGGAGGGCGCCAGCGGCTTGAGCGGCGAGATCAGCAGCCGCGAGCGCTGCGCGCTGATCGGCATCTGCGCGCCGTTGACGGGGTTGGTCGCGGTGGCGTTCTCGTTGTCCACCGTGAAATCCACGCCGTACTGCAGCGGCGCACCGGTGCTGCCGTTGATGAAGAGGATGTGCGGGGCGAGCTTGGCCGGGGTGTAGTCGATCGGCGCCTCGACGTCGGCGAAGATCGAGGCGGTGGTCGAGAAGCCGTCGAGCTGGTTGATGTCGGACAGCGGCGCCGGCGTGCCGGGCACGTTCAGCGTCGGCGTGGCGGAGCCGCTGAACAGGCCGTCGAAGGGGAACGGGATCACCGGCGTGGTGACGTTGGTTGGATCGAACAGCACCAGCGCGGTGGCCTGCGAAGGCGCGCTGAATGTCTGTGGGCTCTTCCCCTCACCGCCGCCGCCGCAGCCGGAGAGCAGCATGGCGGCGGACACGAATACGACGGGCGCAAGCTTCCATTGGCGCATGACCCTTCCTCCAGATTCGCAGGAACCCTGGGGTCCCGTTAGTTGTTATGAATAATGCGGCGACCCTCGGGCCGCCGCATTGCGTGACCGGGAAAGTTTCGCGCCGATTCGCGCCACATCACAAGCCAAAAACTCCTCATACGACAAGCTATTCGGCACCGTTCATCGGATAACGGATTAGACCAAAGTAGAATAGCCCTGTTGTACAACGAAAATCTGCCGCTATCTGTTTCTTATGGGCGCCCTTCCCGTACGGTTTTTCAGGCGTCGTCGCGGAGCAGCTGTTCCACCTGCCGGCGCGCGGCGGCGGTGTCCCTGACCAGCAGGCTGAGCGGCATCCGCCGGCGCAGCACGTCGTCGGCATCGCGGGCCATTTCCTCGCGCACCGCCAGCACCGCCTCGGCCACCAGGAACGGCGCTTCCGGATGCAGGCGCGCCGCCCAGGCCGGATTCTGGTCGAGCAGGACGTGCAGGCGCGGCAGGCCGGTGCCGTGGCGCAGGGTGAGGAAGCGGGCCGCCTCCTCGTCGATGCCGCGCCGGAGCAGGGCCGACATGGCCTCCGCCTGCCAGCCGGTGAACTCGCCCAGGCCGGCGGCTTCCATCGGCGCTCCGGGCAGCGGCCGGCGGCTGGTCTGGCACGGTACCGGGGTGCGGCCGAGCCGCTGCAGCACCTGGTCCACCAGTTCGGCGGCGTCGCAGCGCGCGGTGGTGTACTTGCCCCCCACCGGCCACAGCAGCCTTGGCTTGGGTTCCAGCACGGCGAACTCGCGGCTCACCGCCGACAGGCTGGCGCCGTTCTCCGGCTGCAGCGTGCGCACGCCGGCGAAGCCGCCGATGACGTCGCCGGCGCTCCAGCGCAGACCCGGCAGCAGCGCCTGCGTCGCCTGCAGCAGGTAGTGCGTCTCGTCCGGCGTGACCACCGCGTCGGCCGGGTCCCGCACCTCGGCCTCGGTGGTGCCGAGCAGCGTACGGCCGTACCAGGGGATGACGAAGAACACGCGGCCGTCCTGCGGCGCGGTCAGCAGGAACGCCTCCTCGCAGCCGACCACCGCCGGCAGCACCAGGTGGATGCCCTTGACCAGCTTGACGCCGGGCGCACCCGCGCCGACCAGGGCCCGTGCCCACGGGCCGGCGGCATTTACCACGCAGCCGGCGCGCAGCTCGAAGCTGGCGCCGGTCTCGGCGTCGCGCAGGCGCGCGCCGACCACGCGGCCGTCCTGCTCCAGAAGCGCCGTCGCCTCCACCCGGTTGGCGCAGACCGCGCCGGCTGCCTGCGCCGCGGCCACCACAAACAGGGTCATCCGCGCATCGTCTTCCTGGCAGTCGCCGTAGCGCAGCCCGCCGCGCAGGCCGTCGCCGTCGAGATAGGGATGCGCGCCGAGCAGCTTGCTGCGCGAATACGACTTGAAGCGCGGCACCGGCTGCTTGCCGGTGGCGAGGAAGTCATAAAGGGTCAGGCCGGCCAGCAGCTGCATGCGGCCGACGCGCGCGTTCCTCCACACCGGCACCAGGAAGTTGAGCGGCCGCACCAGGTGCGGCGCGATGCGCGACAGCACGCGCCGTTCGGCCAGGGCGTGGCGCACCAGGCCGAATTCGAAATGCTCGAGGTAGCGCAGCCCGCCGTGGATCAGCTTGCTCGACGCGCTGGAGGTGCCGGCGCCCCAGTCGACCTTCTCCACCAGCGCCACGCGCAGCCCGCGCAGCGCCGCGTCGCAGGCGGTCCAGGCGCCGTAGATGCCGCCGCCGACCACCAGCAGGTCGAACTCTCCGTCGCGCAGGCCGGCGACGTTGCGCCGCAACGGGAACGCGGCGGTCATGCAGCGCGGTCCGCGGTCACTTATAGACGACCTCGATCTCGAACTTGCCGCGCGGCTGGTGGTGCAGGCGCACGTAGGCGGCGGCGATGCGGTCCGGGTCGAAATGGGTGCCGACCTGCAGGAAGCCGTACACCGTGACCGTGGCGACGTGGATGCCGTGGGCACCCAGCTCCTGCGCGAGGGTGTAGGTCAGGCTGCGCAGCGCGGCCTTGCCGGCGGACAGCGAGGCGTACGGCGCCGATGGTTCGTCGGCGAAGCCACCGCCGGTGAACAGGATGCTGCCATGGCCCTGCTCGCGCATCGGCGTGGCTGCGAGCTGGGCGCAGGTCAGCGCGCCCAGCACGTTGCAGCGGAAGTCATCGAGCCACTGCTCGGGCGGCACCGCGGTGGGGCGGCCCTTGTGCGCGTTGGCGACGTTGTACACCACCACTTCCGGCGCGCCCAGCTCGGCGGTGACGCGCTCGAACAGCGCGCGCAGCGAGGCGGGGTCGGCCGCATCGACGGCGTAGGCGCGCGCCGCACGGTGGGTGGCGCGGCGGATCTCCTCGCACAGCGGTTCCAGCTTGGCGGGATGGCGCGATGCCAGCGCGATGCCATAGCCCTCCTTGGCGAAGGCCTTGCCCACGGCATGGCCGATCCCCGGACCCGCTCCTACCACCAGACAAACCTGGCTCACGTTTGCTCCTTAGCTGGATGAGGCCACCGGCCGGCGCAGGCGGCGCACCGCCTCCAGCCAGCCGGACAGCTGGTGTGCTTGCGGCTCGCCGAGCGTACCCGCCACGGCCGCGTCGGCGATGCGCTGCGCCGCCGGCGTGGCGTCCGCCGCAGCGCCCAGGCTCTTCTCCAACGGCTCGCCGGCCAGCGTGGCGTCGAGCGCGGCGCCCAGCACGTCCAGGCGCGGGCCGCACTCGGCGCGCCAACCCTGCAGCCGCGTCGTGTCCTGCAGCCATTGTGCCACCTGCCGGTTGGCGCCGTCGTCGGGCGCCAGCGCGGCGTGACCGCGCGGAAAGATCAGCAGCCGCGCCAGCCAGGACAGTGCCGGCGATGACAGATGGCGCACCACTTTGTCGAGTGCTTCCTCCACCGCGCGCAGGGCATCGGCGCAGATCCATTCCAGCACGGCGCGGTCTGCCTCGGGCACACCCTCGTCCTCGAAGCGCTTGAGTGCGCAACTGATCAGCCAGAGCTGGGCCACGGCATCCCCGAGCCAGGTGGTGAGGGTCTGGCGCGAGGCCTCGCGGATCGCGCGTAGAGCCGTGCGCGGGCGATGCGAGGCGAGATCGGCGCCGAGCCGCGTCAGCGCCAGGTCGGCGGCGAACGACAGCGCCGCGCTGTAACGGTTGACGCGGCGGCAGTAGCCGCGCACCAGGTCGGTCCGGCCGGCGGCGGTGCTCAGGCTGCCCGCGGTGAGGCCGAGCACCAGCGCCCGCACCCCGGAGCTCGCCAGGTGCCCGACGTGCTCCCACAGCACGGCGTCGAACAGCTCCAGCGCCTGCGCCGCGTTCGGCGCCCGCGCCGCCGCCAGGCCGCGCATGAAGGCCTGGTGGCTGCGCAGCACGCTGGCGGCGTAGGCGGTGGAACGCGCCAGCCGCGCCGGTTCCTCGGCGGTGGGTTGCGGCTCCAGGCCCTGCAGCAGCGGCCGCAACGCGCTCCGCGCCAGCCCCAGATCGGCGGCCGCAAGCTTGATCTGCGACGCCTGTTCGACCGCCAGGCTGCGGGCGCAGCTCGCCAGTCCCTGCGGCCGTTCGCCCAGGTCCACCGCCAGCGCGCCGGTCGAGGCGAGCGCGCGCGCGGCGAGGCTGCGCGCGGCGATCAGTGCCAGGGCATCCTGCGCCACCGCGCGTTCGCCGAGTGGCGCGGCGAACGGCGGGTGCACCCGCGCATAGCCGCCGGCCGCGACGGCGGCGGCGTGGGTGCGGCCCGCGTGGAGGGCTGGGGTGCCGACGGCGTGCGCCACCGTCAGGCATTCGGCCCAGTCGCTGCCGCCCGCGCCGATGCGCCCGCTGCCGCCGATCACGGAGTCCATGCCGACGGTGAGATCGCCGCAGCGCAGGCGCTGTCCGTCGA
>JARLJS010000226.1 GCA_031291075.1 Nevskia sp.
CGCGAAGACGAACGCGTTGTTCGCTTGGTTCATTACAGCCCCTTGCGGGACTCAAAGCATTCCCATTCTCTTTATCCGGCTTTCAAAGATGCCCGGGATGATCGCGGCCTGCCCTTCCGGGCCTGCCCGCTTTCCTTCCGACTGCCACAACCTCGATCGCGGCAGACATTCAGATTACCTGGGGATCACCTGATTGCAAGTACTTTTCTTCGTCAGAAGCACTGGAACCGCGCTTCGCGGCAGCCATGCCATGACGAGATCGCCTTGAGCCACAAGTCAAAGTCCGCGCCATGCGGCAGCCGCACGGGGCCTCATCTTTTTTCTTCAAACTCAGTAGCGCAGGGTGGGCGGATGGCCGCGGGCCCAGCGGAGGAAGGTCTGGGCCTCGCCGGACAGGCCGCCGCCGCCATGGATCCAGGAAAAGGTCCGCTGGATGGTCAGGTCCGGCAGGGGGATCACCTCCAGTTCCTGGTGCATGAGCTCCCGCTGGATGCTCCACCGGGACAGGAACCCGATGCCCAGCCCGGCCAGGACGCTGGTCTTGATGGCCTCGGTGTCGGACAGCACCAGGTCCCCTTCCCGGGGCCCGCGCCGCAGGTGCACCCGCTGGAAGGCCCGCTCCACCACCGCCCGGGTGCCGGAGCCCTCCTCCCGCCAGATGAGCGCCGCCTGGGCCAGTCCGGCGCAGGAACGGATGGCCGCCAGATGGGCCGGACCGTCGGTGGAGCGCACCGCCACCAGTTCGTCCTGCAGGAAGGGGTCCATGGAGACGCCGGGGGCCCGGGCCAGGCCCTCCGCCATGCCCACCGGAACCCGGCCTTCCCGCACCCAGGCCAGCACCTCCTCGGTATTGCCCACCTCCAGGCGCAGGCTGCGCGGCGAGCGCTGGTCCAGGTAGCCCCGGAACAAAAGGGGCATGATATGGGCGGCGATGGTGGTGCTGGCCGCCAGGTGCAGCTCGCCCCCGGCCCGGCCTTCCTGGGCCGCATGGGCCCCGGCTTCCTCCAGCAGGTCGTGGATCCGCCGGGCATAGCCCAGCAGGTCGCTGCCGGCCTCGGTGAGCCGCATGCCGCCGGCGTGCCGGGTGAACAGGGGCTTGCCGGCCTGGGCCTCCAGCAGGCGCACCTGCGCGGTCACCGCCGGCTGGGACAGGTTCAGGTGCCGGGCGGCTGCGGAAATCTGCCCCACGTCGGCCACCACCCGGAAGGTTTCGAGGCGGCGGGGATCCAGGCAGGAGGTCATGGGCAGTCCAGGTATCAGATTTAATTATATTATATTACCCAATGTGATTCGACCAGGCCTGGGTTCTTGGCCGAGAATGGATCTGTTCCTAACCTTTGCGTTAGATGTCACCTATTTGTTTTTGTGATTACGAGAGGATCCCGCATGAACCCAGCCAGCCCCACCCCTCCCTCCCGGTTCGCCCTGCCGCTGCTGCTGGCCGGCGGCGCGGTGGCCGTCGCGCCCTTCACCTCGGCGGCGGCCGGGCTGCTGCTGGGGGCCTTTCTGGGGCTGACCCTGGGCAACCCGCGCACCCGGGAGACCCAGGTGTGGACCCGCCGGTTGCTCCCCCTGGCGGTGATCGGCCTGGGGGCGCAGATGAACCTCATCGCGGTGGCCAAGGCGGGACTCCATGGCCTGCTGATCACCGCCTTGAGCATCACCCTGGTGCTCAGCCTGGGCCTATGGCTGGCCCGCAGGTTCAAGGTGGACCGGGACGCCGGGCTGCTGATCGCCGTGGGCACCGCCATCTGCGGCGGCAGCGCCATCGCCGCCGTGGCCCCGGTGGTGCGGGCCCGGGCCAACCAGGTGTCGGTGGCCCTGGCCACGGTCTTCCTGCTGAACGCCGTGGCCCTGCTGGTCTTTCCGCCGGTCGGCCATGCCCTCGGGCTCAGCCAGGACAGCTTCGGCCTGTGGGCCGCCCTGGCCATCCACGACACCAGCTCGGTGGTGGGCGCGGGCCTGGCCTACGGCCCCAGGGCCCTGGAAGTGGCCACCACGGTCAAGCTGGCGCGGGCGCTGTGGATCGTGCCGGTCACCCTGTTCATCGGCTACCTGGACGCGCGCCGGCGCCGGAACGAGGGCGACCCGGCGGATACCGCCGACACCCCGCCGGTGAAGAAGCCCTGGTTCATCGCCGGCTTTTTGGTCATGGCCGGGCTGGTGACCTGGATCCCGGCCCTGCACGTTCCCGGCCACTGGGTGGCCTTCGCCGCCCAGCGGCTGCTGGTGCTCACCCTGTTCCTCATCGGCGCGGCGCTCAGCCGGAAGGCGCTCAAGGATGTTGGGGTCCGGCCCCTGCTCCAGGGGCTGGTGTTGTGGGTCGTAATCTGCCTGGCGGGTCTGGTGCTGGTGCGCTTCGGCCTGCTGGCCTAGCAGCCTGACGGCACCGCATGGGCGCCCTGGCACATGGCGTAGCGCAGGTAGCCCCCCGACAGGTTGCGGACCTTGTAGCCGTGCTGGCTAAGCAGCCGCGCGGCCACGTAGCCGCGCAGGCCGGCCTGGCAGAACACCAGCAGTTCCTTGTCCTGGGGCAGGTCCTCCAGGCGGTCCCGCAGCTCATCCAGCGGCGCGCACACGGCGCCGGGGATGCTGCCCTGGGCGTGCTCCTGGAAGGTGCGCACGTCCAGCAGCATCTGGCCCTCGGTCAGCCCGGCCAGCTCCTCCGGCTCCCACAGCTCCACGTCCCCGCGCAGCACGTTGGCGGCCACGAACCCGGCCATGTTCACCGCGTCCTTGGCGCTGCCGTAGGGCGGCGCGTAGCACAGCTCCAGGTCCTCCAGGTCGAACACGGTGAGGCCCGCCCGCTGGGCCACGGCGATGACGTCGATGCGCTTGTCCACCCCGGCCTTGCCCACCGCCTGGGCCCCCAGGATGCGCCCGGTCTCCGGATGGAACAGCAGCTTCAGGCTGATGGCCTGGGCGCCCGGGTAGTAGCCGGCGTGGTCCGCCGGGTAGAGGTAGACCCGGCGGTAGGCCAGGCCCTTGCGCTGCAGCGCCGCCTCGGACAACCCGGTCATGGCGAAGCTCTGGTCGAACACCTTGCAGATGGCCGTGCCCTGGCTGGCCTTGTAATGGCTGTCCCGGCCGAAGATGACCTCGGCGGCGATCCGCCCCTGGCGGTTGGCCGGGCCTGCCAGCGGGATCAGCGCGGGCTCGCCGCTGACGAACTCGCGCACTTCCACCGCGTCGCCCACCGCGTAGATGTTGGGCTGGCTGGTGCGCATCTGGTCGTCCACCAGGATCCCGCCGGTGGCGCCCAGGGCCAGGCCCGCCGCCCGGGCCAGACGGGTCTCCGGACGCACGCCCACGCTCAGCACGGCCAGGCCGCAGGGGATCCGGGCGCCGTCATCCAGCACCGCCACCAGGACCTCGCCCTCCGGCTCGAAGGCGGTCACCGCGCGGCCCAGGCGCAGGTCGATCCCTTGCCGGACCAGCTCCTCCTGGAGCGGGAAGGCCATTTCCGGATCGGCCACGGCCAGCACGTGGGGCAGCTTCTCCACCAGGGTGACCGGCAGCCCGCGGTGCCGGAGCTGTTCGGCCAGTTCCAGCCCCACGTAGCCCGCCCCGACGATCAGCACGCGCTGCTCGCCGGTCCTGGCCAGGGCCGCCAGGATGGCGTCGCTGTCCACCAGGTTGCGCAGGGTGAACACCCGCTCGTGGCCGGCGCCGGGGATCCCGGGCCGGATGGCCTCGGCTCCGGGGCTCAGCACCAGGGCATCGTACGGCTGCCGGGTCTCCTTGCCGGTCTTCAGGTTGCGGGCCACCACCACCTGGGCCTCGGGCTCGATGGCCACCACCTCGGTGTTGACCCGCACGTCCAGGTCGAACCGGGCATTGAGGCTCTCGGGGGTCTGCAGCAGCAGCCGGGAGCGCTGCTCGATCACCCCGCCGATGTGGTAGGGCAGGCCGCAGTTGGCGAACGACACGTGGGGCCCCCGCTCGAACAGCACGATTTCGGAATCTTCCGAAAGCCTTCGGGCCCGGGCGGCAGCACTGGCGCCGCCGGCGACCCCACCCACAATGACCAGCCGGAGTGAACGAGACATGGGACTCCTTTCAGCATGCTGCTTGGCAAGGCTAGCGCTGACTCATTTTGTGCGTAGGAAAGCAAATCTTGTATGCATGACAATTGCATTGCCCTGGTTCGATATGCTCATTAGATACAAGATTCTTGAAAAGGCAAACATGGCTTGCCTGGTTCGGTAATCAAAACACTCGGCCCTGCGCCTTTTCCGTTGGAACTCGGGACGGGGCCGACCCACAGGAAGGATGACAAGATGCAGAAATCAACGATGACGCATTGGGAGCGCATAGAGGCCGCCGTGGCCGGCCAGGCCCTGGACCGGGTGCCCGTCAGCCTGTGGCGCCACTTCCCGGTGATCGACCTGGACCCGGTCAAGCTGGCCGAGGCGAGCATCCACTGGCAGAAGACCTACGATTTCGATCTGGTGAAGTTCATGTCGCGGGGCACCTACAGTGTGGAGGATTGGGGCGCGGTGAGCGCCTACCATGACTCGCCCATCGGCACCCGGGTGATCGCCAAGCCGGGCCTGACCTCCGCCGACGCCTGGCCGCGCCTGGCCAAGCTCAACCCCAACGAGGGCGTCCTGGGCGGCGAGGTCAAGGCCCTCAGCCTGACCGCCGAGGCGCTCAAGGGCGAGGTGCCCATCCTCTTCACCCTGTTCAACCCCCTGACCACCGCCTACAAGCTGGCCGGGGACCGGCTGTTCGCCGACCTGCGCCGGCATCCCGACCTGGTGGAAGCCGGGCTGGCCATCATCGCCCAGACCACCATCGACTTCGCCCGCGCCTGCCTGAAGGCCGGCGCCCACGGGCTGTTCTATTCCACCCAGATGGCCACCTACCGCCTGCTGAACGAAGCGGAGCACCTGCGCTTCGGCGCCCACTACGACCGCCTGGTGCTGGACGCCCTGGCCGGCGAAGCCAAGTTCACCATGCTGCACCTGCACGGGAACGACGTGATCTTCAACCAGGCCCTGGACTATCCGGCCAACATGGTCAACTGGCATGACCGCCACACCGAGCTCAACCTGGCCGCCGCCATGAGCCGCTTCCCCGGGCTTCTGGCCGGCGGGATCGACCAGGACGCCCTGCCGACCAGTTCCATCGCGGCCATCAAGGCCCAGGTGCGCGACGCCATCGCCCAGACCAAGGGCCGCCGGCTGCTGATCGCCCCCGGCTGCGTGGTGCCCATCGCCACCCCCGACGCGCACTACCGGGCGGTGCTGGAAGCCGCGGCCGAATAGCTCCGGACGCACCAAGCGGGCCCCGAACCGTTCACCGGTTCGGGGCCCGCTTCCATGAAAGCCTCAGCTGAGGACGGGAGCCACTTCCGGAGAACTGGCGGGAAGGTCCTTCCGCCCGGGCATGAACGCGGCGCCGAGCAGGCCCAGCGCGATGCCGCCCATGACGTAGTAGACCGGGCTAAGCGGCGAGCCGGTGAGCTTGAAGATCCACACCAGGAAGAACTGGGCGAACCCGCCGAACACCAGCACGGAGATGTTGTTGGCGACCGACAACCCGGTGGAGCGGATGCGGGCCGGGAACAGTTCCGACATGGTGGTGCAGTAGACGCCCAGGAACAGCGCCGCAAACGGGCAGATGCACAGCTGCACCACGATCAGCTTGGTCAGCGAAGGGTTGACCATCTGCCAGGCATAGAGAGGATACATGACGACGAAGTACAGGCCGAGGAAGAGCAGGAGCATCTGCTTGCGCTGATCCTTGAACCGGTCGCACAGCAGGCCGCCCAGGGGGATCACCACCAGCAGCACCAGGGCGCCCACCAGTTCGGCCAGGAAGCCGTCCTTGACCGTCAGCTTCAGCACGACCTTGGCGTAGGTCACCGTGTAGGTGAAGATGCCGTAGAACGAAACGGCGCTGGCGGTGATCATGCCGATGCTCACCAGCAGGTGCCGGGTGTGGCCCACCAGGTCCTTGCCCATGCCCTTGCCGGGGTTGGCCTTCTGGTCCTTCTTCATGTCGATGAAGGCCTGGGTCTCCTGGAGGTAGCGCCGGATGTACCAGGCGCCCGGGATGATGACTAGGCCGAAGCCGAAGGGCACCCGCCACAGGCCGGAATCGAGCTGGGCCGGGGTGAAGATCTGGGTCATGAACACGCCGAAGCCGGCGCCCACCACCAGGGCGGCCACCTGGCCGGTCATCTGCCAGGAGCCGTAGATGCCGCTCTTGCCCTTGGGCGCCATCTCGATGAGGTAGGAGGTGGAGGTGCCGAATTCACCGCCCACCGAGAAGCCTTCCAGCAGCCGCGAAACCAGGATGAACAGCGGCGCGGTGAGGCCGATCTGCTTGTAGGTGGGGGCGAAGGTCATGATCACCGTGGCGATGGCCATCAGCACCATGCCCATCAGCATGGCTTTGCGCCGGCCGAACTTGTCGCCGATGATGCCCAGGACCACGCCACCCACCGGACGCATGAAGAAGCCCACCCCGAACACCGCGGTGGTGGCCAGCAAGGCGTTGATGTGGGAGGCCGGATTGTTGGGATCCACAGGGAAGAACAGGCGGCTGATGATCGGCGTCATGAACGCATAGACCATGAAGTCGTACCATTCCAAGGCATTGCCGATCACAGCGCCGGAAACGCGCATCAAAATACTTGGTTGTCCACTCAACGAAATGCTCCTAAGGATGTAGCCATTAATTGTTTATTAGACGACATGAGTAAAGCAAGTATTGAAAGTTTCCACAATTTGCGAGTTTTTGACTACTTTTTCTTTTTGCTCTGCATCGCGGCGATGTCGCGCACGCCGGCAATGGCCGCGTCGATGTGGGCCTCGGTGTTGAAGGCGCCAATGCTCAGGCGCACCGTGCCGTGCAGCTTGTCGGTGCCCAGGTGCTCGTGCACCATGGGGGCGCAGTGCAGGCCGGTGCGGCAGGCGATGTTGTGGTCCACGTCCAGCATGGTGCCGGTGTCCGCCGCCTCCAGGCCGTCCACGTTGAAGGACAGCACGCTGAGCCGGACCCTGCCCGGAACGTCGTCGGCGCAATACAGGGTGACCCCGGGAATGGCCCGCAGCCCGTCCCGCAGCTTGGTCCAGAGGGCCATCTCATGGCGGTGGATGGCGTCCAGCCCGATCTTCTCCACCCACTTCACGCCCGCGTTCAGGCCGGAAACCCCCAGCAGGTTCCCCGTGCCGTACTCCATGCGCCAGGGATACTCTTCCACATGCTGGCGCTGGAGGCTCTTCACTCCGGTGCCGCCGGCGCGCGTCTGGGTGATCTCCACCCCTTCCCGCACGTACATCCCGCCGATCCCCATGGGGCCCATCAGGCTCTTGTGCCCGGTGAAGCAGAGCACGTCGGCGCCCAGCTGCTCGATGTCCACCGGGATCATCCCGGCGGTCTGGCTCACGTCCACGATCAGCCGGATGCCGCGCTGGCGGCACACCTTGCCGACCGCCGCCACGTCCTGCACGGTGCCGATCACGTTGGACCCGTGGTTCATGACGATCGTGGTGGTGTTCTTCTTGATGCGCCGGATGACTTCCTGGGGATCAACCCAGCCCTTGGCGTCGAAGTCCACCCAGTCCACTTCCACCCCGGCCTGGCTCAGCTTCCACAGGGGGCGCAGGGAGGCGTTGTGTTCCACATGCGTGGTCACCACATGGTCGCCCGGCTTGATCAGGCCGAAGATCGACAGGTTCAGGGTGTCCGTGGAGTTGGACCCGAACACCAGCCGGTTGGAGTCTTTTCCGCCGAAGAAACGGCACAGCAGCTTGCGGGTCTCGTCCACCAGGTTGCCGGCTTCCAGGCAGAGATCGAAGCCGCTGCGGCCGGGGTTCACCCCGTAGTGCCGGTAGAACGTGTCCATGAAGGTATAGACCTGTTCCGGCTTGGGGAAGGACGTCGCGCTGTTGTCCAGGTAGATGATGGGGGTTACGGGAGTCTCGTCCAGCTTCAGGTAGGGCGAACAGGTTTCAGTGATGGGCATGGAGCACCTCGGTAGGGTTA
>JARLJS010000227.1 GCA_031291075.1 Nevskia sp.
CCGGATCACATCCTGGTGTTCGGCGGCCTCCACCTGCGAGCACGGTCGGTCTTCGGTCTGGTGCGGCAGCACGTCTTCAATGTGCTGCACGCGACGCCTCGAGACGGCGAGCGTGGCATCCTCTACGAGTCGGACGCGGCGTACCGCTCGTTGCTGCCGGATCGGACCGCCATGATGAAGCCACCGGCGCATGCGACCGCAAGCACACCGATCCGATGGATGGTTGCCTTCAGCTCGGCGGAGGCAGCCGGTGAGGTGTACCAACGATTCGTGGTCATGCGAAGGACGTGTGGCTCGCTGCCGGCAAACTCTCCGCTGCGCGATCTCGACATTCAGCTGTTCGTCGCTGGTGACGGACAGGCGGGATCGCAGCACGTGGAGCAGCAGATGGCCAGCGCGGCGGTTTGCATCCGTCAGTCCGAGACGGCTGCAGCAGCTGCAGCGCCGGCGGCCGTCCAGGAGGTCGATTACCACATGGCGCAGGAGATGGGCGGACTCAACCTGCTGGCCGATGCGCGCGGCGACCACCGAGGGCAGCCAGAGCGACCGACGGTCGTCAGACGACTGTTCGGTCGCCCTGCGGAGGAGGTGCAGCCGCAGCCAGAGCAGCGAGTCGAGAACGCACCGATGCAGCTCGCTCCACAGCAGTCGCCTCCAGCACAACCGTCACCGCCGATGGAATCGAACCCGCAGCCGCATCTGCCGTATCAGCATGCCCAGCTACCGTACGGAGCGTTCCCGCCGAGCGGCGGACCGATGGGCGCACCACCGATGCCGCCCCCGCACGGGTATGGGCCGTACCCGCACGGTCCGTCGTCCTACTGGTCGCCGCCGCACCCATTCGGCCACTACCCGCCTCCTCCGCCGGAGTACTACCACGCGCATGCGTACGCCGCCGCTGCAGCGTACTCCTCTTCCATGCATGCGCACCCACCGTACTACCCGCCTCCTCCACCCTTCTATGGTAACCCGCCGCCGGCTCCGCGTCCTCACTGACTCGCTCCTGCCGCAGCCGAGGGCGCGGCAGAGAGTGACTCGTGTCAGCCAGGTGTGACATCGAGCGACGACAACCGAATGGTCGACGTGCAGCA
>JARLJS010000228.1 GCA_031291075.1 Nevskia sp.
CGTGCACACATTCTTTCCCGTCTCCCGCTTGCGGGAGATGGTGGCCCGCAGGGCCGGGAGAGGGGCTTTGCGTCCGGCCAAAAGCCCCTCTCCCCTACCCCTCTCCCGCACGCGGGAGAGGGGAACAACATGTATGCATCTAAACTAAAGATGCCCTAGGCCGCCCGTAGTGCCTCCACCACCGGCCGGCGCACCGCCCGCAGCGCCGGGAACAGGCCGCCCACCACGCCGATGGCCAGGGCCCAGCCCATGCCGCGCAGGATCAGGCCGGGGGTGACGGCGAAGCTGAAGGCGATCTGGGTGAAGTTGTTGCCGAGGGTGGAGACGGCCATGCCGTTGAACAGCAGGTAGGCGACCAGCGCCCCGGCTGCGCCGCCGGCCAGCGCCAGGGCCACCGCTTCCGCCAGCACCGACACCACCACCGGCAGGCCGGAGAAGCCGATGGCGCGCAGGGTGGCGATCTCCACCCGGCGGGCGGCGACGGCGGAATACATCGTATTGAGCGCGCCGAACACGGCGCCGAAGGCCATGATGCCGATGATCACGCCGGTAAGGATGTTGATGTTGTCGGTGACGTTCTGCGACTGCGCGGTGTAGTACTGGCGCTCGCCCAGCACGTCGATCTGGAAGCGCGGGTCGGAGGTCACCGCGTCCTTCACCCGGCGCAGGGTGTCGGCCGGCTTGCCGCCGCCTTCAAGCTGCGCCAGCACGCTGGACGCGCCGGGCCGGCCGAAGGCGCTGCGGGCGGTGTCGGCGTCGGTCCACAGCTCGGATTCGTGGGAGTCGCCGCCGCTGGCCAGCACGCCGACCACGGTCCAGCGCGAGCCGCGGAAGGCCAGCTCGGAGCCGACGCCGATGTTGCCGAACTGTCGCGCGGCCGCCCGGCCGGCCACGATCTCGCGCAGGCCGGACTTGAACCAGCGGCCCTCCAGCAGCTTCACCTCCGGCCGGATGGTCAGCCCGGCCGGCTCGATGCCGCGCAGGGTGACGTTGACGTCGCCGTCGCTGCGGCGCAGCTCGGTGATCACCACCAGCTCGGCCGAGGCCAGCGGCCTGCCCTGGGCGTCGCGCTGCACGCCCGGCAGCTCGCGCAGCTGCGGCAGCACGTCGGGCCCGATGTAGGACGACAGCTCCGCCGTGGTGCCGGCGGACAGCAGCAGGGCGCGGGCGTCGCTGCCGGTGCCCTTGAGCGTGTATTCGAAGCCCTTGCTCATCGACAGCATCGCCACCAGCACCCCGACCACGCCGGCAATGCCCACCACGATGACCAGCGAGGTGCCGATGCGCGAGGGGAGGTTGCGCAGGTTCATGAGGGTGACGGAAGCGATCTGTTTCAGCACTAAGACCTCCTGTCCAAGCACCGGGCCATCCTTGGCCCGGACTGTTGAAACAAGCAGGTCGCGTACTGATTCATCGCAACGCCTCGACGATGTCGAGGCGTTGGGCACGCAGGGCAGGGGGCAACCCCACCACCAGCCCCAGCAACAGCATGCTCGCCACGCCGAAGATCCACACCCGCAGGTCGGCGTTGAACGGCGGGAACTGGGTCGGCAGGCGCGACAGCACCTTCATCGCCGCCACCGCCAGCAGCATGCCGGCCATGCCGCCCAGGGCGCACAGCAGCAGCGCCTCCGCCAGCACCAGCGCCAGCACGCCGCCGTCGCTGTAGCCCACCGTCTTCAGCACCGCCAGCTCGGGGATGCGGTCGCGCACCGCCTGGCTCATGGTGTTGCCGGTGAGCAGCAGGATGGTGAAGAACACGGCACCGACGATGGAGTTGAGGATCAGGCCAAGGTTGCCCACCTGGCGTACGAAGTTGAGGCTGAAATCCTTCTCGGTCTGGGTCTTGGTCTCGTCCGGCGAGTTCTCGAACATGGCGTCGATCTGCCGGCTCACCCGCTCCGCCAGGGCTGGATCGGACAGCCGCAGCACGAAGATGCCGGCGCCGCCCTGGCCCAGCAGGCGCGCCTCGTCGAAGTAGTCGTAGCGGATGTACATGTTGTTCTGGCGCGGGCAGGAGTCCTTGCGGGTGTCGTCGAAGATGCCGACCAGGTCGAAGGCCCAGGCGCGCGAGCCGTCCTTCTGCTGCCAGATCTGGCTGGTCAGCGGGATGCGGTCGCCGATCTTGAAGCCGAAGCGCTCGGCCAGCTGGCGGCCGGCGATCGCCGCGGTGCGCGACTGCTGCCAGGCGCGGAACTGCTCGTCCGGCAGGCTGCACTCGGTGAAGACCTTGCGCCAGCGCTCCGGGTTTACCGCGAACTGGGCGAAGAAGTTCTTGGGGTCCTGGTAGGCTCCGCCGAAGAACTGCGAGTGCGATACCGCCGTCACCCCCGACACCGCCTCGATCTGCGCCAGCAGCCGCATCGGCAGCGGGTTGGTGAACGACACCCGCGCCTGGGTGATCAGCAGCGGCGCGCTGAGGTTGACGGTGTTGAGCGAGAACAGCGAGTTGGCCGCCTGCAGCAGGCCCAGCAGCAGGAACGCCGCGGCCAGCGACAGCAGGGTGAAGATGGTGCGCGCCCGGCTGCGCCACAAGGCGGCCCAGACCAGGGGCGCGTATTTCACGGCGCAAAAGACCGTGAGGTCGCGCCCGCGGCGCTGTGAGGTCGGGCGCTACGCGCCCTGTGAGGAGTGAGGAGAAACGCCTGTCCCCTCACAGCCAGCACAGCGAGCGACCTCACTCCTCACTCCTTACGCGGCACGCAGTGCCGTCGCCACCGGTTGCCGGGCGGCGCGGATGGCGGGGAACAGGCCGCCGAGCGCGCCGATCACGCAGGCCCAGACGATGCCGGACAGCAGCAGGTGCGGCGTCACCGTCAGGTGGAACACCACCTGGGTGAAATTGGCGCCGAGCGTGTTGACCGTGTTGCCGTTGAACATCAGCCAGGCGGCCAGCGCGCCGACCAGGCCGCCGAGCAGCGACAGCAGCAGCGCCTCCACGAATACCGACACCACCACGGGGGCAGCGCCGAAGCCGATGGCGCGCAGGGTGGCGATCTCCAGGGCGCGCGCCGACACCGCCGAATACATGGTGTTGAGCGCGCCGAAGATGGCGCCGACGGCCATGATGCCGCCGACGCCGAAAGCCAGGAAGTTGAGCAGCTTGCTGAGCTGCTTGGACTGTTCGGCGTAGTACTCCGGCTCGCGCTTGACGTCGACGGTCAGGGTCGGGTCGGTGGTCAGCACGTCCTTGTAATGGGCGAAAGCGTCCGGCGATTCCAGCAGCACGGTCACCGACTGGAACAGGTTGCGGCGGAAGGCGGACAGCACCGTCTCGATGTCGCCCATCAGCTCCGACTCGTGGGCGTCGCCGTTGCTTTCGAACTCGCCCACCACGGTCCAGTCGGTGCTGCGGAAGGTGATATGGCTGCCGATGTCCACGCCCGCGAACTGGGTCAGGGCCGACCGGCCGACGATCAGCTCGCGCACCGCCGGCTGGAACATGCGGCCGGCGACGATGCGGATCTCCGGCCGCAGCAGAGGGGACTTGGTACCGACGCCGCGCACGGTGACGTTGGCGGCCGTGCCGGTCCGGCGCTGCGGCAGCGCCACCACCGCCACCATCTCGGCCGAGGCGATCGGCTTGGCGTCGGCGTCCTTCTTCACGCCGGGGGCGTCCATGATGGTGACGGTGTTCTCGCGCGAGATGGTGCTGTTGAGCTCGGCGTTGGAGCCGCCGCGCAGCACGATGGCGCGGTCGGGCCGGCCGGTGTTGGCCAGGGTCTTGCTGAAGCCGGCCACCATGGCCAGCACCGACACCAGCACCGCCACCGTCACGGCGATGCCGATCACGATTACCCAGGAGGTGCCGACCCGCTGCGGGATGCTGCGCAGGTTCATGGCGGTGATGGCAACGGTTTGCTTGAGCATGCATCAGCTCCGGAGTGCTTCGACAATATCCAGCCGCTTCGCCTTCCAGGCCGGGAAGGTGCCGACCACCAGCGCCAGCAGGGCGGCGCCGACCACGCCCTCGACAATCACCGGCAGCGGCATGGACACCACGCCGATGGTGTCCTTCAGTTGGGGGAACAGGGCACAGGCTATCCCCAGGCCCAGCAGCGCCGCCAGCACGCACAGCAGCAGCGACTCGCACAGCACCAGGGTCAGCACGCCGGTGTCGGAGTAGCCCAGGGTCTTGAGCACGGCCAGCTCCGGCACACGTTCGCGCACCGACTGCATCATGGTGCTGCCGGTGGCGAACAGCAGGGCGAAGAACACCGCGAACAGGATGTAGGTGACGATCTTGTTGATGTCGCCGATCTGCTTGATGAAGGCCTGCTGGAACTCCTTCTCCGTCTCGGTCTTGGTCTCGTCCGGAGAGTTGGCGAACAGCTTGTCCACGGCGGCGGCCACCTGGGCCGACTGCGTCGGGTCCTTCACCTGCACGATGTACCAGCCCACGGTGCCCTTGGCGAAGCTGCGGCCCTCGTCGAAATAGCTGTAGTTGAACAGGAAGGCGTTTTCCTGGGCGCGGTCGGAAGGCACCTGGTAGATGCCGACGATGTCGAAATTCCAGTCGGAAGTGCCGTCCGGCTTGGTCCAGATGGTGGAGCGCAGCGGCACCTTGTCGCCGATCTTCCAGCCGTACTTGCGCGCCAGGTCGGCGCCGATGACGGCGCCGGTGCGGGTATGCACCAGGGCGTCGAACTGCTCCTTCGGCAGCACCAGCTCCGGGTAGATCGGAAAGTAGCGCTCCGGCTCGACCGGAAAGGCGAACACCATGTTCTTCGGGTCCTGGTAGTAGGGACCGAACCAGCTGGCGTGGGCCACCCCGGCCACGCCGGGCAACGCCTCGATCTGCGCCATGTCGCCGTAGGGCAGCGACTCGGTCAGGGAGACGCTGCTGGTGGTGATCAGGCGGTTGACGTTGGCCCGCTCCACCGCCTGGTCGAAGGCCGAGTTCACCCCTTGCAGCATGCCGAACAGCAGGAAGGCGACGACGATCGACAGCAGGGTGAAGATGGTGCGCGCCTTCTTGCGCCAGAGGGCGGCCCACAGCAGTGGCATGTACTTCACCGGGCGTGTTCCTTGGAAACAGTGAGACGTGAGACGTGAGACGCAAGCTAAAAGAAGTGAGACGTGAGACGTGAGACGCAAGCCAAAAGAAGTGAGACGTGAGATGTGAGACGTGAGACGCAATCTGGAGCTATACATTTCCGATTCCTCGCGCGCGATTCTGATTTTACGACACACGTCACACGTCTCACATCTCACAAGCTTTTAGCCTTCACGCTGCCGCCTTCACATCGCCCTCGACCAGCTGTCCTTTGTCGAGATGGAGCTGGTGGCTGGCGAACTCGGCCGCCTTGGGGTCGTGCGTCACCATGACGATGGTCTTGCCGTGGTCGCGGTTGAGCATCTGCAGCAGGTGCAGGATGTCGTCGGCGGTGGCGCGGTCGAGGTCGCCGGTGGGTTCGTCGCAGACCAGCAGGGTGGGGTCGGCCACCAAGGCGCGGGCGATCGCCACGCGCTGCGCCTGGCCGCCGGACAGCTCGGCCGGCTTGTGCTTGGCACGGTCGGCCAGGCCCACCACCGTCAGCGCCGCCTGTACATTCTGGCGGCGCTGCGCGCCCGAGAGGTTGGTCAGCAGCAGCGGCAGCTCGACGTTGCGCTCGGCCGTGAGCATCGGCATCAGGTTGTAGAACTGGAACACGAAGCCGACGTTGCGTGCGCGCCACTTGGCCAGCTGGCCGCTGGACAGGCTGTCGATGCGCTCGCCGGCCACGCTCACCTCACCCGAGGTCGGCCGGTCCAGCCCGCCGATCAGGTTCAGCAGCGTGGTCTTGCCCGAGCCCGAGGGCCCCATCAGTGCGACGAAATCGCCCTGGGCGATCTCCAGGCTGAGGTTGTGCAGCACCTCCACGGTCTGCTTGCCGCGGGTGTAGGTCTTGACGACGTTGCGCAGGGAAACGATGGCCGACATGTCGTATTGCTCTCCTATGAAGCAGGTGAGGAGTGAGGTTGCCCGCTGCGCGGGCTGTGAGGAGTGAGGAGAAAGCTTGTCCCCTCACAGCGAGCGGAGCGAGCGACCTCACAGCGCCGCAGGCGCGACCTCACGGTTACGGCTGTTCAACCTTAACCTTCATTCCATCATTCAGTTTGGCGAAATCGCCGATGGCGACGCGCTCGCCAGAGGATAACCCGGACAGCACGGTCTGCCCATCGGTGCCGCTGTTGCCCAGCTTGACCGCTCGGCGCTCCACCGTGCCGTCGCCGCGCAACACGTAGACCACGCCGGTGCCGCGGTCGGCGCCGGCCTGCACTGCGTCGGCAGGGACCAGCACGCCCGGCCTGGACGGCGAGGCTCCCGCGACGGGGGCCTCGCTCAGGAACGCCACCCGCGCGCCCATTTCCGGCAGGATGCGGGGATCCTTGACCTTGAAGCCTACCCGCACCTTCACCGTCGCCTTGCTGCGGTCGGCGGTGGGGATGACGGCGATGACGTAGGCCGGGATCTCCCAGTCGGTGTAGGCGTTCAGCCGCACCGACGCCGGCTGGTCGGGGTGGACGCGGTTGATGAAGCTCTCGTTGACGTCCACTTCCACTTCCAGCGAGTCCATGTCGACGATGGTGCCCATGCCGGTGCGGGTGAAGCCGCCGCCGGCGGAGATCGGCGAGACGATCTCGCCGGGCTGGGCGTCCTTGGTGGTGACCACGCCGTCGAACGGCGCCCGTACCACGGTGTCGTCGAGGTTGCGCTGCGCCACCTGCAGTCCTTCGCTGGCGACCTTGACGCTGCGCTGCGCGGTTTCGAGCTGCGCCTTGAGGTTGTCGTAGCCGGTGCGGGCGGTGTCGAGGTCGAAGTCGCTGATGAAGTGGTCGGCGACCAGGCCCTCGTCGCGGTGATAGGTGCGCTCGGCGTTGGCGAGCTGGACCTTGACCTCGGCCAGGGAAGCCTCGGCGTAGTGCAGCTGGGCCTGCGCCTGGTCGTAGGCGGCGCGGATGTTGGTGTCGTCGAGCAGGCCGACCACCTGGCCGGCCTTGACGTGCTGGCCCTCCTCGATCAGCACCTGCACCACCTTGTCGGTGATCTTGGCCGAGACGGTGGCCTTGCGCCGCGCCACCACGTAGCCGGAGGCATCCAGCAGCGAGGTGCCGGCCGCGGCCGTGCTGCC
>JARLJS010000229.1 GCA_031291075.1 Nevskia sp.
GAACTGGACCGCCGTCGCCCTGATCAGCGGCGGCACGGCCGCCACCGAGTCCGTCACCGGCACGGTCACCTTCAGCCAGTTCGGCGGCACGGGCGACGTCCAGATCGACGTGTCGATCAGCGGCCTGGCGATCGGCACCTACGGCTTCCACGTGCACACATATGTCAGTCCCACCCAGACCGAGGCACCCAAGGATGAGCAGGCCAAGGGCACACGCAGCCGAGGCGGAACAACAGAGCACCACCGACGCCGTGGGAGTGGGGTGGGGTGGGGGTGGGTGGGCTGGCCTGCGTGCGCCTGCGTGTGCGGTCGTGATCGCCTGGCAGGCGCGCCGGATCTCACCTCGTGTGTCGCTCTGTGCGCGGTCGTCTCTCCTCGTCTCTCCCTCCCGCCTTCCTCTCCTCCTGTTCCTGTTCCTGTTCCTGTTCCTCCTCCCTAGGGCGACATCTCGTCGTTCCCGATCAACTCGACGGTGACCGGCGGTCACTTCAACCCGAACAACGTGGCCCACGCCTGCTGGCCGGCTGCGCGCTCGATGGGCGACATCGGCAACCTGACGATCACGGGCGACACCGGCGTCCAGACGATCCAGCTGACGCGCGACCTCCTCGAGCTCAACGGCGGCGGCGCCTCCGAGACGATCATCGGGCGTGCCGTCATCATCCACCAACAGCCGGACACGTGCGGCCTGCCGAACGGGGGCGCCGGCACCCAGATCGCCCAGGGTGTCATCGGCATTGCGCCGCCCACCGGCGGAGCCATCCAGATGGCCAGTGCGAACATCGCCGTCGGTGCGTCGGTGACGTCGCTCGTCGCCGTACTCAAGCCGACGACCAACGCCGGCGCCTCGTCCATCGTCGGCCAGGTGCAGTTCATCGACCTGGGAGCCGCCGGTGTCCGAGTCGTCGCCGACATTACTGGCTTGGCGCCCAATCACCTCTACCCGCTCCACGTGCACCAGGTCAGAGCAAGCGCATGGCAGCGCAGCGCAGGGCCGGGCCGAGCCGAGTAGAGCCGAGCATCTCCACTCCGATCCGCCACACACCGTCGTGGAGTGCGTGCGGGCCGTGTGCACATGTGCCTCGCTTCGCCTGGGCGGCGCCCCTCAGTCTGCTGTGTCCATCTCTCTTCTGACCGTCGTGTCGTGTCGCGTCTGTCCTGCAGTACGGTGTCTGGGACGCGCTGGCGGCGACCGCCGGCGGGCATTACAACCCTCTGAACCAGTCGCACGCGCTGCCGACGACGGACTCGCGCCACATGGGTACGTACACGCGCGCACCACCAGCACCAGCACCAGCACCAGCAGCACGCACGCCGGTGGGACTCGGGTGGGCGGCTGGCTGGCCAGCTGACACCCCTTCCTTCTGCCTGGCTGGCTGCCTGCCATGCGTTCGCTCCCTGTGTGTGTGTCGTCCGTCGTCCTGCAGGCGACATGGGCAACCTGATCCAGACCGACAGCACCGGTCACGGCACCTGCGACCAGACGTTCGACCTGCTGACCTTCACGGCGGTGAACGCGAACATCATCGGGCGCGCGGTCGTGCTGCACAACGGTACCGATGATGGAGTCACACAGACCACGGGAAACTCCGGTACCAAGATGGCGGTCGGAGTCATCGGAGTGTCGGCGCGCGTGCCGCCGCCAGTGACACCACCGCCGCCCGCGAAGAACTGGACCGCCGTCGCCCTGATCAGCGGCGGCACGGCCGCCACCGAGTCCGTCACCGGCACGGTCACCTTCAGCCAGTTCGGCGGCACGGGCGACGTCCAGATCGACGTGTCGATCAGCGGCCTGGCGATCGGCACCTA
>JARLJS010000230.1 GCA_031291075.1 Nevskia sp.
CACCTTCTGCTCCGGAGGCAAGGGCGGCCAGAGCGTGAACACGACCTATTCCGCCGTGCGGCTCACCCACCTGCCCACCAACACCGTCGTGCAGTGCCAGGACGAGCGCAGCCAGATCAAGAACATGGCCAAGGCCATGACCGTCCTGCGCAGCCGCCTGCTCCAGAAGGCCCAGGACGAGGTCGACGCGGCCCACTCGGCCCTCCGCAAGTCTCAGGTGGGCAGCGGCGACCGCAGCGAGAAGATCCGCACCTACAACTTCCCCCAGGGCCGCGTCACGGACCACCGGGTGGGCGTCACCATCCACCAGATCGACAGCTTCATGTCCGGCCAGATCGAACCCATCATCGAGCCGCTGAGGGCCGCCTTCGAGGCTGAGCGGTTGCAGGCGTTGGAGGCCTGATGGGCTGCAGGCCATAGGCTGTGGGCTGTAGGAAAGCAATGGCCCACCCGATCTGATCGAGTAGGCCGGCACCTTCTCTCCTGCGGCCTACAGCCTATGGCCGACAGCCTACTTCCTCAGCGTCACCCTTTCCGGTGCGGTCAGGCTGAAGGCGATGGGCTTCCCGGCGGGGATGCGGATCACGGTGTCAGCGGTGCCGGCGGCGACGGCGGTGCCGGCGGCGGCGCCGATGGCCGCGCCCCCCAGGGCATGGTCGTTCTTGTGCTTGCTGTCGGCCAGGATGCCGATGAGGGCGCCGAGGGCCGCGCCCCCGCCGATGAACTTGGCGTTGCGCTCCCCCTTGGCCGTCGCGACCACCACGTGGGTGTCCGCATCGATGCCGACGCCGGCGACCTCCGTCAGCCGGATGCCGAGGGCGCCCTGGCCGCTGCTCAGGCGCCCCGCCGCCGCGCTTTCCGTGACGACCCCGCGGACGGGACTGCCGGCGCTCCACACCAGCTTGCCGTCCTGGACCACGTCCGCGGCAAGGGAACCCTCCCAGGCATCGCCTGCCTGATCCTTCTCCGTGGTCAGTTCGCGGGCCAGGGTGATCTCGAGCTTGGCGCCCGTGGGGACTTCCACCACCACCGGCTTGGGCTCCTCCTTGGGGGCGGGGGCCTGGGCCAGGGCGAGGGCCTCCTGCTTCTTGGCCTCCGCGCGCTTCTTTGCGTCCGCAACCTGCCGTTCCAGGGCCTTCACCTGACCCTTGGTGAGGTGCTCCGCATCATCGCCGGTGGCCTTGCCCGATTTGGCCTCGGCGAGCTGCTGCTCGAGCTGGGCGACCTTGGCGTCGGCAGCCTTGGCGGCTTCGTCGGCCTGAAGGGCGGCTTCGCTCTTGTGGCTG
>JARLJS010000231.1 GCA_031291075.1 Nevskia sp.
CGCCAACATGCTGGGTGTGCGCCGCGAAGGCGTTACCGCCGCCGCCGGCAAGTTGCAGAAGCTGGGGGCGATCGAATACAGCCGCGGCCAGATCACGGTGCTGGACCGGCCGAAGCTCGAAAAGCTGTGTTGCGAGTGCTACGCCGTGGTCAAGAAGGAAACCGAGCGCCTGCTCCCCTATGTTCCTGTGCGCCAGCCTGATTGAGTGCGCCCAGGCGATTGTGGCCTTGCCAACCTTCTGATTTCACTGGCCTTGATCGCATTCACGCCGGGCATGGACTGGCGCTGCCGCTGACTCAGTTGATGTCGTCGTCGCCCCTGACTGCGCGGCACGGGGATGGCACCGCATCTCTTGCCGGGATCCGGGTGAACGGCCCTGTGCGAGCGGGAGCCCGCCCTATGTTGTTGAGCGCCGATGCCTTGGCCTGGCCGGCGAACGTTGCGGCGCCGGTGGTGGCGTTGTATGTGCTGGGTTTCTTCATGGCTGACCTTTGAATTCCGCGACCCGCGAAAATGCGAGCCGGCGGGATGCATGCGATGTACGCACCATAGCGGTGAGCAGTCGCGGCGTCGGTGCGGTGCCGCGCTTATGAAGGGAAGTAACCAGTTGTAGCGCTATTGCCCCCATCCGCTGGCGTGGAACGCGTGATCATCGTTCTGTCAGGGTCAGCAGGATGTCAGCGTACCAGGCGCAATTCAGGCCGAGGGCTTCATCCAGCTTCAGATCCCGGGTGCCGATATCAAGCCGGGCGGAGTGAATGCCGAGCAACATCCACGGCAGATCGCCCTGCGTGGAATCCGCCCCGACGGCGCGCATGACGACAGGCGCTCCGCTGGTGCCCCTGTGCGTGCGCGCATCGGTGAGGAAATAGCCCACGCCCTGAAACCGCAGTCCGTAGGACGACGCCACGATCGCCTGCCGCACCACCGGCATGTGATGAAGGGTATCGTGGAATCCCAGGGGAAATCCCACCACCAGCAGCGGCGTACCGACCTCCACGCGGTCGACCTTTTTAGGCAGATGCCTGGGCGTGAAGGCGCGGTAGACCGTGGTAGCGGGCAGTGCCGCGCGGTCGATCTCGATGGCCGCCACATCGATCTCTCCCGCCTTGTCCATCCCCTGACGCCAGGCGGCGCGACCATCGCGGTACAGCGGTATGGAGAAACCTGTCGACTCGGCGATGTTGCGGGGGTTGATGTGCAGCTCGATTTCGATCCGATCCGGGAAATGTCCGCTGGCCTCGTCGATCAGAACGTGCCGGCTCGTCACCAGGAACAGCCGTTGGTCGCGTTCGAAGAAAAAGCTGCTGGCGTTCGTCAGCGCCTTCTGCTGGTTGAAGGTGAGGATGCGCGCGGCGGTGAGAAGTATGGATTCA
Source organism: Nevskia sp. (assembly GCA_031291075.1). GTDB lineage: Bacteria > Pseudomonadota > Gammaproteobacteria > Nevskiales > Nevskiaceae > Nevskia. Next base: position 1,377 of record JARLJS010000231.1, read on the forward strand.
ATCATGATCGAGTCGGGGCGTCGGACAGCCGGGACATTGAAACAGGTGCCGCAGGCCGTGCTGTAGCGCAGCCGAGGCCAAACCGGGAGGTGTGCTTTCGCCCCAACGCAGGAAGACGGTTCATGAACAGGTTACTACGATTGGGTTGGATCTGGCGAAGACGGTTTTCCGGGTACGGAAGCTTGTGGCGGAGCCCGTCACCGGGTGCGGCAGCGGCAAAAAGCGTACCCGCGCGGACTTGATTTGGATCAAGGCGGTGGGCATGGGATTCATCGAAACTTGGACATTGTCAGGGAACCGGAGTGAAGCCATGTCACGACTGGAAGATGCGCTCAACAACGATGTCAAGGCGCTGGAGCAGCTGCGCGATCAGTTGAAGGCTCATGCGAATCTGCTTAAGGCAGAGGCCAAGGAGCGCTGGGACGATCTCGAAAAGAAGCGGGATCAGTTGGTGGCGAAAATGGAGAACGTGCAGCGCTCCGCTGATGCCCCCCGGCAGGAGTTGGAAGCGGCGGCGCGGCATCTGGTCGATATCCTCAAAGCCGGCTACGCGGACTTCAAGAAAATTCTCAAGGACTGAGCAAGCCGCAGGCCGCTGATTTCAAAGAGGCCTGAGGTCTGAGGCCTCCGGGCTTGGCTGAAGAATTCCCGTGGCGACTTCCAGCGGTCATCCGACCGCTGCCTCGCCGGTCAAGCCGCCAGCGCCCCTTGCACCGCATCGATCAAATCCTGCTCGCGCAGCGGCTTTTCGAGCACGGTTCTCGCACCGGCGGCCAGCGCCCTTGCGGCCAGGGGCGAATCCGGCCGGGCGCTGATCACGATGACCGGGATGCGGCTGGCACGGGCGGCCAGCGTTTCCTGCAGCTCGGCGCCGTTCATCTCGGGCATGTTCAGGTCCAGCAGCAGGCAGTCGGGCGCACCGCCGGGCAGGGCATCGAGGAACTCCTGCGCCGATTCGAAAGCCTGGGCCCGCATCCCCAGCGAGCGCAGCAACAGGTGCAGCGCCGAGCGTACCGCTTCGTCGTCGTCCACGATGTGAATCATCGAGGTGTTCATCAAGCTCCAGCCTCACGCTGCCTGTAGGCGGGATCGGCGCCATGCGGCACAAACCTGCACCGCGCGGCGTTGCTATCCCCTGGTGCGTATCCTGCGGCTTGCCGGCGCACCCGTCTATGCGAGATTGCCGCAACGTGATCCGGGAAAGTACGTATAGGGCGGGGCATGAACTGCTAAGCTGGCCCAGGGGAACTCCACGGGGGAAACGTCATGGCCTGGCTGATCTGCCTCGTCTGCGGCATCGCCGGGGTATGCCTTGCGTGGTTCCTGGGCGACTGGCTCACCGGCGTGTACCGCATGTCCAACATGGAGGGAGGGCGCGGCTTTTTCGTGGTGTTCGCGCTGGGGCCGCTGGGGCTGCTGGGGGGCGTGGTGGTCAGCGCCCTGACGGTATGGCGGCTGGGCGGCGTCAGCGCGATGGGTTACTTCAAGCTGCAGGGCATTGCGCTGGCGGTGGTGCTCGCCGTTGCCCTCGGCGCCGCGGGTGTCGCCTACGTGCTGGCTGACCATCCGCCGCGGCTGGACGGACAGCCGCTGGTGCTGGACTTCGAGCTGCGCCTGCCCGACACCAGCAAGCCGCCCGACCAGCAGCAGTACCCGAGTGAGTTGCGCGCATGGCTGAGCGAGGCCGGCGCCAGCGAAGGCTCCCGGCTCGACAATGCGCACGCCCAGCACCAGGCCGACGGCTCCTTCGTCGTGGCGGGGCGGGTTGCGCTGCTGTCCCATAGTACCGGCCGCAGCCTGATGGGCGACTTCCTGCTCGCGGACGGTCAATCGCAAGGCTTTACCTTCGTGCTGCCGCTGGCGGGAGCTCCCGCCGCGGCGGACAAGGAGTGGAGCCCCTGGATCGCCGAGCAGGGGCACGATCCGGCCGTGCCCAAGAGCGTGCAACTGCGCTACCGCGTCGCGCCGCTGCTGCCGCGGACGGACCAGTAGATACGCGGAATATGTGACCGGTGCACGGTCAGCCGGACCGGCACTGGAGTAGGCTCGCTTGCAACGATGACCTGACGCAACGCGTGTCAGGATGGGGGAACCACATGAATAAGCCGCGCTTGCGTTCCTTGTGGCTGCTCGCCGGTGTCGCAACGGCGGCGTGTTCCACCAACCAGTTCAAGGACCCGGTGAAGTCCTTCGATACCTCGGTGGGCACCACGCAGGATCTGGTCGGCAAATACGAGGCCGTGACGCAGGTGAGCGCGGTGGATGCGGCGATGCTGCCGCTGGTGCAGAGCCCGCACCGGCTCGTGTTCGATCCGGGCCGCTGCCGCATCGGTGCGGCTGCGGGCTGCTACGTGATGGACGCGAGCACCGGCGGCAGCGTCGGTGCGGTTGCGCCGTTGACTGCTCCGGCGGAGGCCGCCCGTCTGCTCAAGGCGTACAGCCGGGCCCTGGCCGGCGTGGTCGACGCCGATACCAGCGAAGACCTGGACAAGAGCGCCGACAAGCTCGGCGATTCCATCTCCGCCCTGGCCAAGAAGATGAATGCCGGCGCCAGCTTCGAAGCGCGGGTCGATCCTGTTACCAAGCTGTTCGAACTCCTGGCCGGCAACTACGTGGAGTACAAGCGCTTCAAGATCCTGCGCTCGGCCGTCGACCAGGCCGACGGCCCGGTGCAGGGCCTGTCCAGGGACCTCGCCACCATCGTCAACGACCAGCAGCGGGCGGCCGTTCTCCTGCAGGCCTCGGCCACGCAGAACCTGGTGGCCGGGTTGCCGCCCGGCCGCAGGCCGCCGCCGGAATGCAACATCGGCGGGCGACGTCCCGACAGCGCTCCCTGCGCCATCGCGGACCTGCAGGAGCTGTCCCGCCGCTCCGGGCTGGCCACCGCGGTCGCATCGGCTGCGGCGTTGCGGGCACTGGCGGGCACGGACGCGCACAACGCCGTGCTCAAGCTGGGCGAGGCGCATCACGCCTTGCGCTTGGCGGTGGACCAGCCCGGCGCCGGCGTCGACACCTCGGAAAAAGCTTTGCAAGCCTTCGCCAAGCAGGCCAAGGATGCCTATGACGCGATCAGCAAACTGACCAAGTAAGGGAGGGATGTCATGCCCGGTGCCAACGGCGACATTGCGGTGATCGAGCGCCAGCTCGACAAGATGGACAGCACGGCCACCAACCTGGAGACGCTGTCCACGCTGGCCACCAAGGCCGGCAGGAGCGCGGATGCGCAGGCGCTGTCGGACCAGGCGCTGGCCGTCCGCGTGCAGCAGTTCCAGCTCTACCGCAAGAAGGACCAGCTCATCTCGACTTCGAACGACTGGAAGGCGTTCACCGCCGCGCTGGAGCTGGTCAACCACTACATCGAAGCGGCGATGGCGGACCTGGCGCAGATCAAGAAGGTACTGGACGCCGCCGCCCAGGTGGTCGACGTGGCGGCGAAAGTGGTCGCCGCGGTCGGGTAAGCCGGCAGCGGCGGCGACGCATCGGGCGGCGGCCCTTTCCCGGCCGGTTAGAGCATTTAGTTTGGATGCATACACGCATCTTCCCCTCTCCCGCGTGCGGGAGAGGGGTAGGGGAGAGGGGCTTTTGGCCGGACGCAAAGCCCCTCTCCCGGCCCTGCGGGCCACCCTCTCCCGCAAGCGGGAGTGGGGAAAGAATGTGTGCACGTAAAGAGAAAATGCTCTAATGCCCAACGCTGTCGTGTTCCTCCGCGTGCGCCTCCGCGGTATGCGCGGTCATCGCCTGGTACTGCGCGGGGGTGAGTTGCGGCAACTTCTGCAGGAAGGCGACGATGGCCCACAAGGTGGCATCGTCGTGGCTGATGCCCCACGCCGGCATGGCGGTCATCTTGATGCCGTGCTTGATCATCCAGAACTCCTCCGCGGCGGTGGCGTCGACCGGCTTGGACAGGTCGGGCGGCTGCGGGTAGAGGCCGCGGCGGAACTCGTTGTTCTCCATCCCGGGTGCGAGGTGGCAGCCGTCGCACATCTCGTGGTACTCGCTGGCGCCCTTGGCGATCCGCTGCGGATCGTCCAGCGGCGGCGCCTGCAGGCCGGCGGTGTGCCGTTCCACGGAACGGTCCAGCGCGATGTCGAGCAGCCAGTACACCGGCACGGAGTGCGGGGCGTCCGCGCCCACGTCGTAGACGCCGGAGTAGACGTAGCCGGCGCCGCCGAGCAGGGCGAGGAGCAGGATCAACAGCAGGGATCTGAGGAAGTTCATCAGGGTCTCCGGTGTTCCGGCCGCAAAGCGGATGCCCTAACCTTGCATCATCACGCGGCAGTTGCGCCACCCCCGTGCGGAACTACTTCCACCGTCAGGTGGGACAGGATCCTGAAGCGCGCCAGCTTGGCCCGGTAGTATTCCGGTTGCCGCGGCTGGCCGCTGGCGACGGCGACGATGGCGGCGAGGTGGCCAGGGCCAACCCGCCAGAGGTGCAGGTCGGCGAGGCGGTCACCTTCGCTTTCGATGGTGCGTCGCAATTCCTCGGCGAGCTGCCGGTCGGGTGTCATGTCCAGCAGGATCGCGCCGGTGTCGCGCACCAGGCCGTAGGACCAGCTGGCGATGACGCAGGCGCCGACGATGCCGGCGACCGGGTCCATCCACAGCCAGCCGAAGCTGCGCGCCAGCACCAGGCCCACGATCACCAGCACCGACACGGCGGCATCCGCCGCGACGTGGATGATGGCCGCGCGCATGTTGTTGTCGCGGTGCGCCCCGGCGTGGCCGTGCTCGTGCTCCTCGAACACCACGGCGTATTCGCCGCCGCCGCTGCGCACGCGCGCGGTAAAGGCGTGCGGTTCCGGAATCTCGTCGGCCGACTCCAGGCAAGTACCACGGTCGACCAGCGGGAACAGCTGGCGCGAGCCGTCGGCGCGGACCGTCTCGATGGTGGTGGTGGCCGCGGCCGGCAGCGCCGCACCAGTTGAGCGCAGGCGAAAGCGTGGCGGCACCCCATCCTCGTGGATTTCCAGCAGCAGGGTCGAGCCAGCCACGGCGATCGCATGGGCTTCCGCTGCGTGGTCCGGCGCGTGGCCATCATGATGATGGCCGTGATGGTGGTGCGCATGGCCGCCGCTCAGCAGCCAGGCGCTGGCGATGTTGACCGCCAGGCCAAGGCAGGCGATAGGAATGGCCTCGGCGAAGTGGATCGGCACCGGCTGCAGCAGCCGCGCCACCGATTCGTAGCCGATCAGCAGGGCGATCATCGCCAGCACCACGGCGCTGGTGAAGCCGGCCAGGTCGCCGAGCTTGCCGGTGCCGAAGCTGAAGCGAGCGTCGTCGGCGTGCCGGCGCGCATAGCTATAGGCGAGGGCGGCGAGCAGCAGGGCCCCGGCGTGGGTGCTCATGTGCAGGCCGTCGGCCACCAGGGCGATCGAGCCGAACAGGAACCCGCCCACGATCTCCGCCGCCATCATGGCGCCGCATAGGACGATCACCGCCCAGGTGCGGCGCTCGCTGCGCTCGTGGTCGGCGGCCAGAAAGACGTGGCGATGCTGGTGGAATGCCGCCGCAGCGGTCGATTCGCTCATGTCCTGGATCTCATTTCAGGTAGGTGCGGAGCACCTCGATCAGCTCTTCCGCGGCGTCGCTGGCGCCGGACTTCCGCCCGGCATCGACCAGGTGGCCGCGCACGTGGTCCTCCAGTACCTCCGCCATCAAGCCCGAGGTGGCGCCCCGGACCGCGGCGATCAGGTGCATCACGCGGTCGCAGCCGGTCTCTTGCTCCAGTGCGCGCTCGATCGCCTCCACCTGGCCGCGAATGCGGCGCACACGGGCGAGCAGCTTCTGTTTTTCGCGGATCGTGTGTGACATCGGCGCAGTATATATCATAGGGGGGTACCCTATATAGCGCGCCAGAAAATGCTCTAGGGGAGTTCCGATCAATTCGCGATCGTCATTCCGACCCAACCCGAATCCAGGGAATTCAGCGTGGCGCTGTGGGCTCCTGGACCCCGGCTTTCGCCGGGGTGACGATTGATCAGAGCTTCCCTAGTAACGCCCCTCGGTGAACATGTGCACGTCGACCAGCGGGTCGTCGATCACCTCCACCGCCGCGGCGGCGAAGGGCGTGCGCCGCTCGGAGCGGTTGCCGCTGGTGCCGTACCGCGCCAGCAGAAGCCGTTGCACCAGTTCGTGGCCGCCGCCCTGCTCCTGTTCGGCGCGCACGGCATAGTGGCCGGGTGCCAGCCCGGAAAAGCGCACCAGGAAGCGCGTGTCGCGGGCGGGAACAAGCTGCGACGCCAGCGGCTTGTTGTGTTCCCAGGACTGCGCGTCGGCGAAGATGGAAACGCGCACCTGGCCGGTCGGGCGCAGGTTGGAGAGCTGCACCTCGAGCGTGCCGGCGTGGGCGAATCCGGCCAGGCTCAAGGCCAGCAGCGCGGCGATGCGTGGTATCACGGTGATGCGCATGACGCTCTCAGCTTTCGAATGCGCTGCAATTCTCGGTGCGCCCGCCCGCGCTCACCAGATGCTTAAACGCCCGCTGCGGGGGTGACAAAAGTCACGCCCCCGGCCGGTCCGCCAGCGCGGGCCTATACTGCCGCCATGGCTTACATGGGCGCCCCTCCGCATCGGCTGCCTGGCGCAGGCGCCTGGAACCGCTTCAATCTCCCGGGCTATGCCGGCTGGGCTTCGATCGCCTGTCCGCCGCTGTGGCGCTGGCTCCACGGCACGGAGCACTCCCCGCTGATGCCCTACGCGGCATTCGGCCTGCTGGGCATGCTGGCGCTGTTCGTGCTGCGCGCCGAGCTGGATGCGCGCGATTTTCCGCTGGTGCCGCGCTGCGCCACCGTCGTCGGCCAGCTCGCCCTGGCCCTGCTGTCGTGCTGGGCCCTGCGCAGCGACATGGCGCCCGGCCTGCTGGTGATCTGCGCGCCGCAGGTGGGTTCGCGCTTTCCCCGCCGCACCGTGCTGCCGGTGCTGCTGGCGACCAATGCCGTGTTCGCGGCGCTGGCGTTTTCCGGCGACATGCTGCACGACGATTCCCTCACGGAGTTCATCGCCTACGGCTGTTTCCAGGCGTTTGCCGCGGTGGGTGCCAGCTACGCCTGGCGCCTGCTGCAGACGCAGGAGACCATGCTGCGCATGAACGCCGAGCTGCTGTCCACCCGCCACCTGCTCGACGAGAGCGCGCGCGCCGAGGAGCGCCTGCACCTGTCGCGCGAGCTGCACGACGTCGCCGGCCACAAGCTCACCGCGCTCAAGATGCAGCTGGCGGCGCACGGCCTGCGTCCGGGCGCCCATCCCGCCATCGCCGACTGGGAACACCTCACCGACGAAGTGCTCACCGATATCCGCGCGGTGGTCGGCGCCCTGCGCCAGCACGACGGCGTGGACCTGCAACAGGCTTTGCGCGCGCTCGATCCGGGCCTGCCGCGGCCGACCATCCACTTCAGCCTCGATCCGGCCATCCGCATCGCCGACATGCGCCAGGCCGAGACGCTGTTGCGCAGCGCGCAGGAGGGCCTGACCAATGCCCTCCGCCACAGCGCTGCCGCCAACGTGCGCCTGAGCCTGGCGTGCGCCGGGGAAGGTGTCGCAGTGACGGTGGAGGACGACGGCACCGGCCGGGTCGAGCGGCTGGTGGCCGGCAACGGCCTGCGCGGCCTGCAGGAGCGCCTGGAGGGCATCGGCGGGCGGCTGGAACTGCGCAACCGCGCGCCATCCGGCGTGGTCCTCACGGCCCTGCTGCCGCAACCCGACCTGGTGCAGTTGGAGGCCGTGGTCGCGCGCGAGGGGCACGACGCGAAGATCAAGTGCACGCTGCGCGACTGCGTGCGCACCGCCCGCTCCCTGGTCCACCCGGCGCTGTCGTGAGGATCGCCCTGGCCGACGATCAGGCGCTGGTCCGCCATGGGCTGCGCATGGTGCTGGAGAGCCTGGGCGGCTTCGAGATCATGATCGACGCCGAGGACGGCGACGCGCTGCTGGCGGAGCTGCAGCGCACCCGCGTCGACGTGATCCTGAGCGACATCCGCATGCCGCGCCGCTCGGGCATCGAGGTGGCTCGCCTGCTGCGCGAGCGGGGCGACTTCACCCCGCTGCTGCTGCTCACCACCTTCGACGACCCCGGCATGCTGCGCGCCGCCGCGGCCGCCGGCGCGCAGGGCTACATGCTCAAGGACGCCACGCCCAAGGCGCTGCAGCAGGCGCTGCAGCGCGTGGCAGACGGCGAGACCCTGCTGGCGCCGATGTCGCTGCCGTCGCCACCGGCGGAGGCCAAGGCTCACGGCAGTCCCCGCCTGAGCCCACGCGAGCTGTCGATCCTGCGCCTGGTGGCGGGCGGCTACTCCAACAAGGAGATCGGCCGCCTGCTGCAGATCTCCGAGGGCACGGTGAAGAACAACATCACCGAGATCCTGAGCAAGCTCGACGCGCGCGACCGCACGCACGCGGTGCTCAAGGCGATCGCGGGGCGGATGCTGTGAGCGCCGTCCTGCGCTGAAACGCCTCCAGCACCTCCTCCACCGGCGGCTCCAGCCGCAGGCCGGCGCTGTTGAGAAAGCCGGCCAGCATGACGTAATGCCCGGCCAGCATAAGGAACTCGATCAGCAGCTTCTGCTCGTAGCGGGCCGCCAGCGCGGCCCAGGTGGCGGGCGTCACGCACTGCTCGCGGTGCAGCTCGTCGCAGGCCTGCAGCAGCGCGCGCCCGGCGGGATCGGCGCACGCCGCCGGGCCCTGCGCCACGCGCAGGATGTCGGCGTCGCTCATGCCGATGGACAGCGCGATCTCGACGTGCTGGCCCCATTCGTAGCGGCTGCGGCAGTTCCACGCCATGCGCAGGATGATCCGTTCGCGGTCCCGCGCCGGCAGGCGCCCACGCGGCATCAGCCGCGAGGCGAACAGCAGCCACGGCCAGAACAGGCGGCGGTGAACATGCAGCACCGCGAACAGGTCGGGCACCTGCTCGCGACCGAAGGCCCTGGCCAGCAGCGACACCGCGCGGAACAGCGGGCCGCGCCGGCGCGGCGACGGCACCGGCAGGCGCTGCGCCTCCGTCGTGCGCCAGCCGCCCTGCGGCTGCAGCTCCCCCGGTGACGGCATATCCGATGGATTCATGCCGGGCCGGCCGCCATCCGCCGGCGGTGCTCGCCTGGTGTCATGCCGGTGCTGTGCTTGTACCAGCGCAGCAGCGCCTGGCGCGAGCGGAAGCCCAGCCGCTCGGCGATGCGGCCCAGCGGTTCGCCCTCGTGCTGGAGCTGCGCTTGCGCGATCTCCAGCCGCACGCCGTCAAGGATCTCGCGGTAGCTGCTGCCCAGCTCCTCCAGCTTGCGGTGCAGGCTGCGGCCGCTCAGGCCGAGTTGCATCGAGACCATCTCGCGGGTGGGAGCGCCGTCCACCATCATGGCGGCGACCAGCTGCCGCACCGCCTCGGCCAGGGAGGACTCCCGCTGCCGCTGCCGCAGCAGGTTCTGGGCATGGCGCTCCAGCACCTCCTTCAGCACCACGTCGCCGTGATGGAGGCGGATCTTCGCGGCATCGGCGCCGACGAAGAAGCAGGCCGCCGGCTTGTCGAAGTACACCGGGCAACGAAAATGCTCGAAGTACTGGCGCGCCAGCTCCGCCTTGGCCGGGCGGGCGTGGGCGAAGTGCACCGCCTGCATCAGCTCCCTCTGCTCCGGCAGCAGGATGCGCACCATCACCGCGAAAGAACCGAGCACGTACTCGGTGAGCTGGCGCCGCAGCGCCGCGCTGCCGGCCAGGCAGTCCCAGCGCACCTGCACGCTGCCGGGACCGTGGACCAGGCTGGTCTTGCCGATGTTGCTCAGCAGGCCGTTGTAGCGCGTCACCACTTCCAGCGTGTCCGACAAGGTGGTGCAGGCCTGCGCCAGGTGGCCGATGACGCCGTAGGTGGCGGGCTGGATGTCGCTCGCCAGGTGCAGGCCCAGCAGTGGATCGGCATAGCGGGCGGTGGTTGCCTCCAGCATGTCCTCCAGTGCCTGCAGGGGGATCCGGCCGTCGGCGTCGGCCAGGCTGGCCTGTTCCAGTCCGCCTTCGGCCAGCAGCTCCTCCACCCGCACACCCAACGCCCCGGCGTGCGCGGCCGCGTGCTGCAGGTGGCGCGCCGCCACCCAGCCCAGCACCGGGTTGTTCACGATCTTCGGCATCGCTGCATGGCCGTTCCGGATGATCCGATGGTTCCAGCTTGTCACAACTCAGGCAAAGCTTACGCCCGCTGGCCGTTTTGGATGACATGATTGGCCGCGCCGGAACCTGGGCGCCACCCGGCGCCGCTCCTAGACTCGATCCGAAACCGATGGAGACGGAGATGAACGTGCCGATGCGTAACCTGCACAGCAGGAAATGTCTGATCACCGGGGCCGCCAGCGGCATCGGCAGGGCCACCGCGCGGGCGGCCGCGCGGGCGGCCGCGCGCGAAGGCGCGCTGCTGTTCCTCACCGACGTCAACGGCGCCGGACTGGAGGCCGCCGTGCGCGAGATCCGCGTCGGCGGCGGCCAGGTCGCGATGCACCGCGCCTTGGATATCTCCAGCTACGAGGCGGTGCGCGACTTCGCCCAGGCCATCCACGCCGGGCACGGCAGCCTGGACGTGCTGATGAACATCGCCGGCATCTCCGTGTGGGGCACGGTGGAGGACCTGCGGCACGACCAGTGGCGCCGCGCCGTGGAGATCAACCTGATGGGCCCGATCCACGTCATGGAGTGCTTCCTGCCGGCCATGATCCGCGCCGGGCGCGGCGGGCACCTGGTCAACGTGTCGTCCGCCGCCGGCCTGTTCGGGCTCCCGTGGCACGCCGCTTACAGCGCCAGCAAGTTCGGCCTGCGCGGCGTGTCGGAAGTGCTGCGCTTCGATCTCAGGCGCCACCGCATCGGCGTCAGCCTGGTCTGCCCCGGCGGGGTCGATACCGGCCTGGTCGACACTGTCGAGATCCAGGGCATCGACCCACGCAACCCGCGCGTGGTGGCGCTGAAGCAGCGCTTCCGCCGCCACGCCGTCAGCCCGGACCGCGCGGCGCAGGCCATCCTGCGCGGCATCGAGCGCAAGCGCTACCTGGTATTCACCTCGCCGGACATCCGCCTGGGCCACTGGCTGCAGTGCCTCTGCGCACCGCTGTACCAGCTCATCATGCGCGGCCTCAACGACCGCTTCCAGGCCCTGCGCACCGTCACGCCGCCGCAGGGCGGGGGATGACGATGCGGCGGCGGCGCGGGCTTAGGCGTGCGGGCCGAAGCGTACGGGCGGCGGTGCCGTCGCGCCCGCTCACCAGATCGGAGCAACGGTTTCGGTATTGATCCGCGGTGCCGGCCCGGTCCGGCCAATGCCGTCCTTGTTGACGAGCCGCAACCGGTCCAGGTACTGCATCGCTTCGGGATCCACCGAGACCAGGATGGTGCCGGCCGCGCCATCCTGGCCGGGAAAGCCGTCCGCTCCATCGTGCCCGTTTGCTCCACGGGAGCCCTGAGGGCTGCCGCTGCCCCCGGCTCCGCCCGGGCCGCCCTTGCCGCCGTGTCCACCCCGCCCGCCGGGTCCACCGTTCGCGCTCACGGCCAGCGTTCCGCCGTTCGGATCGATCAGGAACAGCTGCTCGTCGCCGCCACCGGCAACGCGCGCCTGCAGCAGTGGCTGGGGGCCGGGCTTGAGCCTGAGCCAGATATGGACTTGTTTGCCGGCCTCTCCGTCGCCGCCGTTGAAGCCGTCGCCGCCGTCGCCGCCGTTGAAACCATCCCCGCCGGGCGTTGGGTTGGACTCATCGAGCGAACCCGGCATGCCTGACATGCCTGGGAATCCGTCGGTACCGTCCAGGCCGTCGATCCCCTCCCGGCCTGAGAAGTTCGCGGTGAATGCCACGTTGTAACGCACGGGGATATCCAGGTCGGCCGTCACCTCAGGATGCCCCACCACGTGCACCTTCAGATGGGGCATCTGCCCTTCGCTCAGGCGCGGATCGGGCGGCAGGGTGACCACGCCGTTTTCCTTCACCTGCACGATGTGCGCATCGAAGGTGAAGCTGTCGAACACCACGTCGCCGTGAGCCGGCCCGACCGTGGCGAGGCGCCGACCATCCGCCGTGGCGGCCACGATCGCCAATCGCGACGACTGGCCGGGTGCGAGCGCCGGCGACCCAGGCAGGGACGCGGATACCGCCGTCACCGGCACGTCGGACAGTCGCGTCCGCAGGCCCAGGAACACCGCGATCGAAGTGCAGCCCGACAGGGCCAGCACCAGCGCCAGCGATACCGCCGTACTTATGCGCAACCCGCCGCGAACCCGCATGCATCCTCCCGTGTCGATGTCTGCCATGTCTCAATGCCGAGGCACCGGCCACCGTACAATAGATGGCTCGCCCGTTAAGATGGGTTGAGAGCTCGCCGATCGGGCGACTGTCCATGTTCGTCTTCCGCGCCGATCCTCGTCCACCGGCAAAAACTGACCGAGCAGGCACGCTGGAATTGGTCTAGGGAAATTCTGATCAAATTCGCGATCGTCATTCCGGCGCGCCTGCGCTCACCAGGCTCATTTCGGGGCCATTCGGCCGCTCCCGCACCCACGCTGGTGCGGCACCGTGTCGCGGGCGGAATCCAGGGAAATTCAGCGTGGCGCAGTGGGTCCTGGACCCCGGCTTTCGCCGGGGTGACGATCGACCTTCCCCAGTCTAGGGAACCCTGGAAAACACCAAACTGGCGTTGGTGCCGCCGAAGCCGAAGCTGTTCGACATGACCGTGTCGAGCCGCCGCTCCTCGAGCTGGCGCACGATCGGCATGCCCTCGGCTGCGGGATCGAGGTTCTCGATGTTGGCGGAAGCCGCCACGAATCCCCGCTCCAGCATCAGCAGCGAGTAGATCGCTTCCTGTACCCCGGCGGCGCCGAGGGAGTGTCCCGACAGGGACTTGGTGGAGCTGATCCGCGGTACCGCGTCGCCGAACACTTCGCGGAGGGCGCCCAGCTCGGCCGTATCGCCGACCGGCGTGGAGGTGCCGTGGGCGTTGATGTAATCGACCGGGCCCGTCACCGTCGACAGCGCCTGGCGTATGCAGCGTACGGCGCCTTCGCCCGAGGGCGCGACCATGTCGTGGCCGTCCGAGGTGGCGCCATAGCCGGTCAGCTCGGCGTAGATGCGGGCGCCGCGCTGCCGGGCCCGCTCCAGCTCCTCGAGCACCAGCATGCCGCCGCCGCCGGCGATGACGAAACCGTCGCGCGTTGCGTCGAACGGCCGCGACGCCTGCTGCGGGGTGGCGTTGTACTTGGACGACATTGCCCCCATCGCGTCGAACAGCATCGACAGCTGCCAGCTCTCCTCCTCGCCGCCGCCGGCGAACACGATGTCCTGCTGGCCGGAGCCGATCAGCTGGGCGGCGTGGCCGATGCAATGCGCGCTGGTGGCACAGGCCGAGGTGATCGAGTAGTTGACGCCCTTGATGGCGAACGGCGTGGCCAGGCAGGCCGAGACGGTGCTGCCCATGACGCGCGGCACCATGAACGGACCGACGCGGCGGATGCCCTTCTGCCGCAGGATGTCGGCGGCCTCGACCTGGTTGGCGCTGGAGGCGCCGCCGGAGCCGGCGACCAGGCCGGTGCGCGGGTGCGAGATCTCGCCGGGGTTCAGGCCGGCGTCGGCGATGGCCTGCTGCATCGCCACGTAGGCATAGCCGGCCGCGTCGCCCATGAAACGCCGGACGCGGCGGTCGATGACGGCTTCGAGATCGATGTCGGGCCGGCCCGACACCTGGGAGCGCAGCCCCAACTGCGCGTACACCGGATTGAACTGCAGGCCGCTGCGGCCCTGCCGCAGGCTGGCCGCCACCTCTTCGGTGGAGTTGCCCAGGCATGACACGATTCCGATTCCGGTGACGGCGACGCGACGCATGGCAGCTCCCTTAAAAGTCAGTGCGGGTGAACAGGCCGACCTTGAGGTCCGCGGCAGTATAGATTTCGCGGCCGTCGACCGTCACCACGCCGTCGGCAATGCCCATCACCAGCTTGCGTTCGATCAGGCGCTTGACCTGCAGCCGGTAGCCGACCTTCTGCGCGGTGGGCAGCACCTGGCCGGTGAACTTCACTTCGCCGCAGCCCAGCGCGCGGCCGCGGCCGGGATTGCCCTTCCAGCCCAGGAAGAAGCCGAGCAGCTGCCATAGGGCGTCCAGGCCCAGGCATCCCGGCATCACCGGGTCGGATTCGAAGTGGCAGGCGAAAAACCAGAGGTCGGGACGGATGTCCAGTTCCGCCATGATTTCGCCCTTGCCGAATTCACCGCCGTCGGCGCAAATCCTGGTGATGCGGTCGAACATCAGCATGTCCGGCAGAGGCAGGCGGGCGTTGCCGGGACCGAACAGCTCGCCGTGGGCGCAGGCCAGCAGGTCCTCGCGCTCGAACCGGTCCTTGCGCGCCGGTGCGGGCGCAACGTCGTCGGGCGGCACCGTTGTCCGGTCACGCTGCGGGGGCACGATATCTGTCATGGAAGATCCTCTCGATCACGCACTACGAATGCCGCGGCGCGATGCACCGCCGCGGGGACCTCGCGCTTCTTGCGGCGGCTGCGCTCGCGGCCTTCCCACCGTTAGTGAAGGATGGCCAACGGCAGCCTGCCGCCTCTTGATCCAGGTCAATGAAGTCCCCGCCGCCATCATGTTCACTTCGGTGGTCCGTGCCGGCATAACATGCATTGAACAGTCCGATCGGAGCATGCAAGCGATCATGGAACCCAAGCTGGCCGTCCCCGCCTCCCTGCAGCCCGTCCTGGAGGAGCTGCGCCGGCTGGAGCCGCTGTTCCACGCGGCGTATCCGGGCGCCGCCACGGACCGTTTCGAGCAGCTGGTGGCGCCGGAGTTCTGGGAGGTCGGCGCATCCGGGCGCCGCTACAGCCGGGAGTTCTGCCTGGGCGTGCTGCGCGACCGGCAGCGCACGCCGGCGGAGGAGGAGTGGGTAACGAGGGATTTCCACGTCGCCGCGATCGCGGCTGACACCTTCCTGCTGACCTACACGCTCGAACAGCCGGGCCGCGTCACGCGCCGGGCCACGCTGTGGCGCCGCTGCGCCGACGGCTGGAAGGCGGTCTACCACCAGGGGACGGTGGTGGCGTAGCCAGCCGACAATACAACATACATGACATCCCCTCTCCCGCTTGCGGGAGAGGGGTAGGGGAGAGGGGCTTTTGATTGACGAACAGCCCCTCTCCCGGCCCTGCGGGCCACCCTCTCCCGCAAGCGGGAGAGGGGAAAGCATGTGCCCGTAAAGAGAAAAACGCCCTAGTATCCTGAGTTAGAAATTCATTGAATTAATTTGACTCTCCGTTGTCTTATGCTCTCTCACCAGCACGCAGGGGGGCATATGGGACTGGGGCGGCCGATGCCGGAGTTGAAACTGACGGCGACGGAAAGCGATCAACTACTGGAATGGACGCGCCGGCATAA
>JARLJS010000232.1 GCA_031291075.1 Nevskia sp.
CCGGGGCCAACCCTTCGGGACGGGGGCTATTTTCGCGCATTGCCACGTCTCTCGCTCCTTATGTACTTCCAGTACACCGCGTCGCTCGTTCCTTGCACGGCGCGAAAAACGGCCCCGACTCGGAGCGCGCGACGCTCGGTGGAGCGGGAGGGGCCGTATGCGGCGGCTGCCGCACCCCACGCTTCGCGGCACCGTGTCTCCGCCGCACCCCCGGGGCCAACGCAGCGCCAAAGTAATGGTCAACAGGCCCTAGTCTCATGGCCACCTCATTGCAGCCTTCCGCGCTAGGCGGCGGATCGAACAAACTGGCGCCGAGCCCCAAGCATCCGCCGCACTCGATCGAGGCGGAGCAGTCGGTGCTGGGCGGCCTGCTGCTGAACAACCGCGCCTGGTACGAGCTGGCGGACCAGCTGTCGGAAGAGGACTTCTACACCCAGGACCACCGCGTCATCTTCCGCGCCATCGGCGAGCTGATGGCGCAGAACAAGCCCTGCGACTTCGTCACGCTGTCCGAGCATCTGCGCCTGCAGAACAGGCTGGACGAGGCCGGCGGGCTGGCCTATCTCGGCACGCTGGCGGCGGATACGCCCAGTGCCGCCAACATCCGGGCCTACGCCGACATCGTGCGCGAGCGCTCGGTGCTGCGCAGCCTGATCGCCGCCGGCCAGGACATCGCCGAACTCGGCTACCAGCCGGCCGGGCGAGAGCCCGGCGAGCTGATCGACTCGGCAGAGCAGTCGGTGTTCCGCATTCGCGAGCGCGGCGACAAGTCGCGCAGCCAGTACTTCGCCATGCCCTCGCTGATCGAGAGCGTGGAGCGGCGGCTGGAGCAGTTGCGCACCAACCCCGACAGCTTCAGCGGCCTGTCCACCGGCTTCACCGAGTTCGACAAGCTCACCACCGGCCTGCACGCCGGCGACCTGGTGATCGTCGCCGGCCGCCCGGGCATGGGCAAGACCAGCTTCGCCATGAACATCGCCGAGCATGTCGCGGTGGAGCGGCGCACGCCGACCGCGGTGTTCAGCATGGAAATGTCCGCCGAGCAGCTGGCTCTGCGCGTGCTGTCCTCGTTCGGCCGTATCGACCAGCAGCGTCTGCGCAGCGGCGAGCTGGAAGACCACGACTGGAGCCGGCTGGTGTCGGCCGGCGGCCTGCTGCGCGAGGCGCCGCTGTACATCGACGAGACCGGCGCGCTGTCGCCGCTGGACCTGCGTGCGCGGGCGCGGCGCATGGCGGCGCGCCACGGCATCAAGCTGATCGTGATCGACTACATCCAGCTCATGCAGGTGCCGTCGTCGCGCGACAACCGCACCAACGAGATCTCCGAGATTTCGCGCAGCCTGAAGGCGCTGGGCAAGGAGCTGGGGGTGCCGGTGATCGCCCTGTCGCAGCTTTCGCGCGGCGTCGAGCAGCGCGACAACAAGCGGCCGCGCATGTCCGACCTGCGCGAATCGGGCGGCATCGAGCAGGACGCCGACGTGATCGTCTTCGTCTACCGCGACGAGTACTACAACAAGGAGTCGGCGGACCGCGGCACCGCCGAAATCATCATCGCCAAGCAGAGAAACGGTCCCACCGGCACGGTCAAGACGGCCTTCCTCGGTCCGTACACGCGCTTCGACAACCTGGCGCCGGAATACCACTACACCTGAAAGCAGGTTGTAGGCTGGGATGAAGCGTAGCGAATCCCAGCGGCATCGCTGATTCAGGGCATGTTTCGCCACGTTCAAGCCAGCCTACAATACCGCTGTAAATGAGCCCCTTCACCCCCCGCGTCACTGCCACCGTCGACCTCGCCGCGATCCGCCACAACCTGGCGCGGGTGCGCGCCTACGCGCCGCGCTCCAGGGTGATGGCGGCGATCAAGGCCGACGCCTACGGTCACGGCGCAGTGCCGGTCGCACGCGCGCTGCAGCAGGCCGGCACGGACGCCTTCGCGGTAGCCTGCCTGGAGGAAGCGCTGATCCTGCGCGAAGCCGGCCTGGATACGCCGGTGGTCCTGCTCGAAGGGGTGTTGTCGCTGCAGGAGGCGGCGGAGGCGGCGCGCAGCCGGCTGCAGATCGTGGTGCACGATTTCTGGCAGCTCGATCTGCTGCGGCAGTTGCCGCACGAGCAGCCCCTGTCGTTGTGGTTCAAGCTCGATACCGGCATGCACCGGCTCGGCTTCCCGCCCGCGGCGGCGCCGGGGCTGGCGGCGGTGGTGCAGGAGCGGCCGGCCTGGAGCCTGGTCGGCTGGATCACCCATCTGGCCTGCGCCGACGAACTGGACAGCCCGCTGACCGCGCAGCAGCTCGTGCGTTTCGAACAGGCCCTGCAGGGCTTGCCCGGGCCGCGCTCGGCCGCCAACTCGGCCGGGCTGATGGCGTGGCCGCGGGCGCGCCTGGACTGGGTCCGGCCTGGGCTGATGCTCTACGGCGCCAGCCCCCTGGCCGGCAAGACCGGCGCCGAATGCGGGCTGCAGCCGGCGATGCAGGTGGAGAGCCGCCTGATCGCGATACACGAGCTCGAAGCGGGCGAAGCCGTGGGCTACGGCGCCACCTTCCGCTGTCCCGAGCGCATGCGGGTGGGGGTGGTGGCGGTGGGCTACGCCGACGGTGTGCACCGCATCCTCCCCACCGGCGCGCCGGTGCTGATCCATGGCCGGCGCGCCACCATCGTCGGCCGGGTCTCGATGGATATGATCAGCGTCGACCTGCGCGGCGTGCCGATGGCGGAGGTGGGCGATCCGGTCGTGCTATGGGGCGCCGGCCTGCCGGCGGAGGAAATCGCCGGCTGGGCCGGAACGCTGGCGTACGAGCTGTTCTGCGGCCTCACCAATCGAGTGCATTTCGTGCACAAGAATCCTTAGGCTGCCGCCGGTACAGCACTGCTCTCTGCCCGCAGGTGGCGCAACAGCCAGTGGTCCAGCGACCAGCTCCCGGGACCCGCGATCGCCAGCCAGGTGAAGATGGCGAAGTAGGCGCTTTCGTCGAAGCCGAGCAGGGTCTCCAGTGAATCCACGTCGCCCCACTTGGCGGAACGGATCGCCACCATCATGGTCACCGCCAGCGCGCCCGCCGAGATGCGCGTGAGCAGCCCTGCCAGCAGGAACAGGCCGCCGAAGAATTCCACCCCCGACACGAAGGGGGTGAGGATGTGGGGAAAGGGGATGCCCCAGCTGACGAAGTTTTCCACGATCTGCGGCAGGTTGTTGAGCTTGCCCCAGCCGCTCCACAGGAACACCCAGCCAACCGTGATGCGCGCCAGCAACGGGCCCAGCGGGAGGAAGTAGCGGGCGGTACGTTCCGGCCAGCCGATCAGCCAGTCGATGAGGGTGCGCATTGTCGGACTCCTGGGGCGATGGGGGCCGGCAATCCGCTGGCCACGGGTGCACAAGTTACGCCGCCGGCTTCGCGCGGGCTATTGCGCGCCGTTCGGGGTTTGTAGCCGATCGTCCGGCGGCCCAGACGCCTGGGAGGTGCAGCTAGCCGATCAGGAAAGTCATCTTGGTGCCGACCAGGTCGATCACGTCGCCGTTGTGCAGGCGCCGTGCCTGGGCGTCGATTTCCTTGCCGTTGACCAGGGGGTGCTTGCCGCTGCTGCTGCCGCCCACATGCACGATGTAGTAGCCGTCGGGCCTGCGGGTGATCGCCGCCACCTGCACACCGGGGCGGCCGATGGTGGTGAGCGGCTTGGTCAACTCCAGTTCCTTGCCCGAGTTCGGCCCGGAAGCGACCCGCAGCTTGCCGAGCACCGGCTTGCTGGCTGGCGCGGCTTCCGCGCCCGGCGCCGAGGCTGCGGCCCGGTTGACCTGAGACTCGAACGCGGCACCCATCTGGCCGGGGCGCAGGATCATGGTCTTTTCGAAGTCGTCGTCCTCGCCGGCGGCGGCTTCCGAGTGGTACTTGATGGTGTTGCGGCCGATGCTGATGAGGTCGCCGTTGGAGAGGGGGTGTTTGGCGATCTGCTTGCCGTTGACCTGGGTGCCGTTGGTGCTGTTGAGGTCTTCCAGGAACGAGTCCCGCAGGATGGTGATGACCACGGCGTGACGGCCGGACACGGCCTTGTCGTTGAGGCTGATGTCATTGTCAGGATGGCGGCCGATGCTCACCCGCTCCTTGGTCAGCGGAAATTCCCGCGTCGCGCCCTCGGCGTCGGTGATGACGAGCTTGGCCATGTCAAACAACCCCCATTTGTCTCTACCCCCTCAAAACCATTCGATCAGGCGTTCGTACCAAGGCCGCTTATGCGGAAACCGCGTGTCAACCCGTGCCAGCACCACCGAAACGTTGTCCCGCCCGCCGCGTTCATTCGCTTTCTGGACAAGCATTTCCGCCGCAGTGTTGAGATTATCAGTAAACTCGGCGAGGGTTAAGCGGATGGTCTCGTCGTCCAGCATGTCGGTGAGGCCATCGGAGCAGAGCAGGACGACGTCGCGGGGTTCCAGCCCCTCCTCGATCAGGTCCACCTCCACTGTCGTCTCCACTCCCAGCGCCCGCGTCACGATGTTGCGCCGCACCAGCTGCAGGGCATCCTCGCGTGAATAATGGCCGCGGGCTACCAGTTCCTCCACCAGCGAGTGATCGCGGGTGATCTGCTCCAGCACCGGCCCGCGCATGCGGTACAGGCGCGAGTCGCCGACGTAGGCGATCGACATGCGGTCGTCGTGCAGCAGGCACACCACGGCGGTGGTGCCCATTCCCGCGCACTGCGGCTGGCTCTGCGAAACCTGGTAGATGGTGGTGTGCGCGGTTTCCAGGGCGTGGCGCAGCAGCAGCGATTCCAGGCTGTAGCCGCTGTCCGGGTCGATCTGGCCATGCTTGAGCTTGGGCCAGTCGCGCCGCACCACGTCGAGCACGGTGGCGGTGGCGATGCCGCTGGCGATCTCGCCGGCGCTGTAGCCGCCCATGCCGTCCGCCAGCACCAGCAGGCCGATGTCGCCGTCCTCCGCGACCGAGTCCTCGTTGTTGTCGCGGGCCCGGCCGACGTCGGTCAAGTGCGCGGTCGCCACCCTGCCTTTCAGCGCCATGCGCGGGCGCCGGTTCAGGCGAGCAGACGGCGCAGGGCGCTGGCGAACTCGCGCCCGGTGGCGTAACGCGTCTCGAGCTGCTTCTGCAGGGCGCGGGTGATGATCTCCTCGATCTCGGGCGGCAGGTCCGGCCGCAAGGTCAGGATCGGCGCCTGCGGCTCGTTGGCGATCTTGAACATCAGCGTCGCCATCGAATCCGCCTGGAACGGCAGCGCTCCGGTGAGCAGCTGGTACAGCGTGACGCCGAGCGAGAACAGGTCCGAGCGGCCGTCCACCTTCTTGCCGGAAAGCTGTTCCGGCGACATGTAGCTGGGCGTGCCCAGCACCATGCCGGTCTTGGTCTTGCTGCTGTCGGTGATACGGGCAATGCCGAAGTCGGTGAGCTTGATGACCTTCGTATCCGGCAGCCACATCATGTTGGCGGGCTTGACGTCGCGGTGCACCACGCCGTGTTCGTGGGCGTAGGCCAGCGCGTCGGCGGCGTCCGCCATGATCTTGAGGACCTCCGGCACTTCCAGCAGCGCGTTCGGCTTGGTGTGGCGCACCAGGTCGTAGCCCTTGATGAACTCCATCGCGATGAAGGCGAGGTCATGCTCCTCGCCGGCGTCGAAGATGGAAACGATGTTCGGGTGCGACAGGCGGCCGGCCGTCTCGGCTTCGCGGAAGAAGCGCGCCTTGACCTCGGCCAGCTCGTCGGCCTCGAATTCCTGCGACAGGGCCATGGTCTTGATCGCCACCATGCGGCCGATCTTGGGGTCCTTGCCCAGGTACACCACGCCCATTGCGCCCTTGCCCAGCTCGCGCTCCACCTGGTAGCGGCCGAGCATGGGCTTCTCCACCGAGGCGTCGCCCATCACCAGCGTGCCGCCGGCGGTGCTGGCGCCGCGGCCGCCGCCGCCGAGGATGATGGTGCTCTCCATCTTCCTGGCGCGGTTCAGCTTGTCCTGCACGTCCTTGAACTTGGGATTGTGCTTGGCGATGTACTCGTACACCGCGCCGGATTTGTTGAACTGGCGCTTGCGCTCGAAGTCCAGCGCCAGGTTGTACATCAGGTCGAGCAGGCGGTCGTCCACCGGCTCCACCCGCTTGAACTTGTCGAAGGCCATGTCGAGCTGGCCCTGGCCCTGGAACGCCAGGCCCAGCATCTTGTTGCTTTCCGCGCCCTCCTTCTCCGAAGTCTGTTTCAGCTTTTCGGTGATGCGGAACTTCTTCACCGTCATGAACAGGTGGCCGAACACCAGCAGCAGCACCGGCGTGGCGAGCTTGAGCCACATCGCCTGCGTCTTCATCAGCAGGTACTCGGCCAGCAGCAGGGCGATGGCGAGCGCGCCGGTGACGAGGGCGGCGGTCACCGCCGGCAGCGCCGGCAGGCCGAACGCCAGGTAGGCCGCCAGCGCCAGGAACAGCGCCAGCTCCAGCCAGCCCGCCCAGCTCGGCCGGCTGTAGAAGTCCTGCTGCAGGAGGCTGGATACCGTATGCGCCAGCGTCAGCACCGGCGCCATCGCCGGCGACACCGGGGTCGGGAAGCTGGTGCCGACGCCACGCGCGGTGGCGCCGATCAGCACGATCTTGTCCTTGTACTTCTCCACCGGGATCTTGCCGGCGTAGACGTCGTAGAAGGAATCCACCGGAAACGGCGGCTGGCCGTCGTCGCGGGCGCCGTAGAAGTGCGTATACATGCGCAGGTGGGAGTCGGTGCCGATGTTGAGGCCGCCCAGCGTCACGCCCTTGCCGGCGTGCACCTCGATGTCGGCCGGCTTGAGGTTCAGCGCCTGCGCCGCCAGCAGCAGCGACAGCGAGGGATAGAACTCGTCGTAGTACTGCAGCACCAGCGGCTCCTGGCGGATACCGCCGTCCAGGTCCAGGGTCGAGGTGAGGGCGCCGATGCCGGCGGCCGCGGCGCCCAGCTCCGGCACCGGGATCTGCACGCTGACGGTGGGCAGCGGCAGGGCGCCGTGCTCCTTGGCCTCGGCGTCGACGTTGACGTTGAGGGCGAAACGCTTGACGTAGTCGGGCAGGGGGAGGTCCGGCTTGCCCTGCGGATGGCCGATCTCGAAGCTCATCGGCAGCAGCACATTGGCGGCACTGCCGAACGCCTGCGCCAGCGCGTTGTCCGAGGCCAGGTGTTTGCGCGCCGCGTCCAGCTTGGCGCTGAGCGCCTGGATCTCCTTGCCGTACTGGGTGACCAGGGAGGACTCGGCGTAGGCCTTGGCGATGCCGGCCACCTCGCGGTCGTGCTGGGCGGTGTCCTGCAGCATGGCGTTGAAGCTGTCGATCTCGGCCGGGATCTGCTGGGTCAGCGGCGAGGTCTGCAGCGTCTTGGCCAGGTCGTCGATCACCGCGGAACCGGTGTCCTGCTCCGCCTCGGAATAGAACACCGTGCTGCCGATCAGCTTGGCGCCGCCGGCCCGCAGCTTGTCCACCAGCTGGGCGTGCAGGGTGCGCGGCCAGGGCCAGCGGCCGAGGTTCTGGATGCTCTGGTCGTCGATGGCGATTACCGCCAGCTTGTCGGATGGGGCGCGACTGCGTCCGCGCACGCCCATGTCGTAGGCGGAGCGCTCCAGCCCCTGGAAGGCGTTGCCGAGGAAGCCGTAGGCCAGCACGGCGAACAGCACGGCGAAGGCCAGTGCGGCGAACCAGTCTGACCGAAAGAACCCTTGTTTCATGCACACTCCCTTCGGACTTCATTCTTTTCCCCGCATACTACCGTTTTTCGGCGGCGCCCACGCCCCTCATTTGAGTAAAGAACGTTCTTACATGGCGAAATCCGCGAGTTCCCGCAAGACCGCTTACTGCTGCCAGAACTGCGGCGCCGAGTTCGCCAAGTGGTCGGGCCAGTGCGGCGAATGCGGCGCCTGGAATACGCTGGTGGAAGGCGTGGCGGCGTCGCGGCCGCACGGCCGGGGCAAACCGGCAGCTGCCGCCAGCCCGGTGCAGCGGCTGGATCAGGTGGCCGAAGAGGACACGGCGCGCATCCCCACCGGCCTGGCCGAGATCGATCGGGTGCTGGGCGGCGGCATCGTCCCCGGCGCGGTGATCCTGATCGGCGGTGACCCCGGCATCGGCAAGTCCACCCTGCTGCTGCAGGCCCTGGCCGCGGTGCAGGGGCGCCTGAGCACACTTTACGTCACCGGCGAGGAATCGCTCAGCCAGGTTGGCTTGCGCGCGCGACGCCTGGGCCTGCCGCGCCTGGACCTGCCGGTGCTCGCCGAGACTTCCCTGGAGGCCGTGCTTGAAACCCTGGCGCGCACGCGCCCGGGGCTGGTGGTGCTGGACTCGATCCAGACCCTCTACACCGAGGCCCTGGAGGCGGCGCCCGGCTCCGTCTCGCAGCTGCGCGAATGCGCGGCGCAGCTCGTCCGCTACGCCAAGGCGAAGGACTGCGCCATCGTGCTGGTCGGTCATGTCACCAAGGAGGGCGCCATTGCCGGGCCGCGCGTGCTCGAGCACATGGTCGACACCGTGCTCTACTTCGAGCACGACGCCGGCAGCCGCTACCGCATCGTGCGGGCGGTGAAGAACCGCTTCGGCGCGGTCAACGAGCTTGGCGTGTTCGCCATGACCGACGGCGGCCTGCGAGAGGTGAGCAACCCCTCGGCGCTGTTCCTGTCGCGGCACGAGCAGCCGGTGCCCGGCAGCGTCATCACCGTCACCCGGCAGGGCAGCCGGCCGCTGCTGGTGGAAGTGCAGGCCCTGGTCGACGCGGCCCAGGCCGGCAACCCTCGCCGCGTGACCCTGGGCCTGGAGGGCAACCGCCTGGCCATGCTGCTGGCGGTGCTGCACCGCCATGCCGGCGTCGCCCTGGCCGACCAGGACGTGTTCGCCAACGTGGTCGGCGGCATGCGCATCCAGGACACCGCGGCCGACCTGCCGCTGCTGTTCGCCGCCTTGTCCTCGTTCCGTGGCCGCCCGGTGGCGCAGGACCTGGTGGTGTTCGGCGAGGTTGGCCTGGCCGGCGAGATCCGTCCGGTGCAGGGCGGCGAGGAGCGCCTGCTGGAGGCTGCCAAGCACGGCTTCAAGCGCGCCGTGGTGCCGGAAGCCAACCGGCCGCGGCGGGCCGCGAAGCTGGAGATCGAGGTGTACGCGGTGGGGCGGTTGGACCAGGCTTTGGGCTACCTGTGAGCCTGGGGAAACCTAGCCGCGGCTCGGCAGCGCGGTGGTCGCCGCCATCGCGGACAGCGGCCGGATGCGCGCGGTCTTCACCGCGTTGGCGCGCGTGTCGGTGATCTCGATCTGGTAATTGTTGATCTCCAGCCGCCGGCCCGGCTTGGGCAGTTCCTGCAGCTTTTCCAGCACCAGGCCGTTGAGTGTCTTGGGGCCGCCGGTGGGCAGCTTCCAGCCCAGCGAGCGGTTGAGCGAACGTACCGTCACCGAGCCGTGCACCAGTACGCTGCCATCCGGGTCGAGATAGACGTTCTTGATCCGCGTGGCGGGGTCGGAGGTGAACTCGCCAACCACCTCCTCGAGGATGTCCTCCAGCGTCACCAGGCCCTGGATGTCGCCATATTCATCCACCACGAAGCCGATGCGGCGCTTCTGGTCCTGGAAGTTCAGCAACTGCTGGTTCAGCGGCGTGCCCTCAGGGATGTAGTAGGGGTCGCGCACCAGCTGCAGCAGGGTCTCCATGCGCAGCTCGTTGGCCACCGCCAGTCGCACCAGCTTGCGCAGGTGCACCACGCCTTTCAGTTCGTCGATGGAGCCGTCGAAAACCGGCAGGCGCGTGTGGCTGCTGGCGGTGATCGCCTCCAGTGTCTTCTCCCAGGGCTCCGACAGATCGATGCCGACGATCTCGTTGCGAGGAATCATGATGTCCTCGACCGTGGCCCGTTCCAGGTCGAGGATCGACAGCAGCATGCGCTGGTGCCGCTGCGGGATCATGGCGCCGGCCTCGGCCACCACCGAGCGGAGCTCCTCCGCCGACAGCGAGTGCTGGGCCGCGTCCTCCGGCCCGACGCCGAACAGGCGCAGCAGGCCGTTGCTGAGCAGGTTGACCAGCACCAGCACCGGGTAGAGCAGGCGCTGCAGCGGCCAGAACACGTACGCGGAAGGCAGCCCGACCCGTTCCGGATAGAGCGCAGCCAGGGTCTTGGGCGCGGCTTCGCCGAAGATCAGCAGCACGAAGGTCAGCGCCAGCGGCGCGATGGCTGCGCCCGCCTCACCGCCCAGGCGGTACCCGATCACCAGGGCCACCGAAGCCGCGAGGGTATTGCTCAGCACGTTGCCGAGCAGGATCAGACCGATCAGGCGATCGGGACGCTTGAGCAGCGACTGCGCCAGCTGGGCGCTGCGCTTGCCCTGCTTGGCCGCGTGCTTGAGCCGATAACGGTTGAGCATCATCAGGCCGGTTTCGGAACCGGCGAAGAATGCGGCAAGACCGATCAGGGCAAGCAGCAGCCCGAACAGCGCGGGTAACGGGATGTCGTCCAAAAAACGCTCGTCTGCGTGGCAGCGCGGACCACCATAGTTACGTAAACCGACCGCCGCCTGTCAAGCGCCGCGGCGCGCCCCGATGTGCGCCAGTACCGATTTGCGGGGCGGAGCAGCTAGCTCCAGCGGACGTTGAAGATCTGCTCAAGCACCAGCTTGCTGCCGAAATACGCGGCCACCAGCATGACATAGCCGGACAAAGCCCAGCGGATGGCGGTGCGGCCGCGCCAGCCGTAGCGCAGCCGGCCCCACAGCAGCACGCCGAAGATCACCCAGGCGCTGGCGGTCAGCAGCAGCTGGGCCAGATGTTCGCCGTGTAAATCGGGGATGATCAGCAGGCCGCTGCAGAGGGTCAGGCTGAGCAGGAAAAAGCCCACGAAAATCAACTGGAACAGCAGCTTTTCCATGGTCTGGAGTGGGGGCAGGCGCCGCGCCAGGGCGATGTTGTCCGGGCTGTGCAGGATGCGGTCGAGGATGGCGATGGCCAGGGCGTGGATCGCGGCCAGGGTCAGCAACCCGGCGCTGAACAGCGACAGCACGATGTGCACGCCCAGGCGCCAGTCGTTCAGCGGGATCGGGCTGCCGACGTTGCCGAACACGGCCGGCCACAGCGCGCACAGCGCGGTGAACGGGTAGTGCACCACCCCCAGCGCCTGCAGCGGCTCGCGCAGGCAGAACACCCACAGCATCAGGGCCGACAGCCAGGCCAGCAGCGAAGCGACCACGCCCACCCCGATCAGCAGCGCGCCATGGGTGGTCGTCTGCTGCAGCAGTGCGGTCGCGTGCAGCACCAGCGCCAGCGGGACCAGGCCGCGCTGCGACAGGGTGTCGCCCTGGGGCTTGCGCAAGGCTCTCCAGGCGGCCGCGGCGTAGAGCGCAGCGGCGATCAGGCTGAGGATGAGGGGCATGGGAAAGGCGGTCTCAATGACTGCGCAAGATAACATCCGCGGCGCGGATTTACATCGAACCCGAGCACGTCAAGGCGGCGGATGCGTGTGCTAGTATCGGCCAAAATTCCACGGCAAGTACCGATGCGGATTAAAGTTTTAGGGTGCAGCGGAGGGGTAGGGCCCGGCCTGAGGACTACCGGCCTGCTGGTCGATGAGGAGATCCTCATCGATGCCGGCACCGGGGTTGGCGACCTGAGCCTGGCCCAGATGGGCCGCATCACCGACGTGCTGCTGACCCACTCGCACCTCGACCACGTCTGCGGACTGGCCTTCATGGCCGACAACCTGTTCGGCCTGATCGAGCGGCCGCTGCATGTGCATGCCACCCGTGAAACCCTCAAGACGCTGCAGGAGCATCTGTTCAACTGGCGGCTGTGGCCGGATTTCAGCCGGCTGCCCGACCCGGAGCATCCGCTGCTGGTGTTCCACACCCTCGAGCCGGGCGTGACCAAGCGGCTGGGCGACATCAAGGTGACACCGTTCGAGGTGCTGCATACCGTGCCGGCGGTCGGTTACGTGGTGGACAGCGGCGAGGGCGTGTTCGCCTTCAGCGGCGACACCTACGCCGACGACCGGCTGTGGACCTTTCTCAACCAGCAGCCCCGCATCGACCGTCTGATGATCGAGATCGCCTTCCCCGACGAGGACGCGGAACTGGGCCGCCTCTCCAAGCACTTTACGCCCGGCCTGCTCGGCCGCGAGCTGACCAAGCTGCGGCACCGCCCCAAGCTGTTCCTGACCCACCACAAGCCGGGCACCGAACGCGCCATCGAGCAGCAGTGCCTGGGGGCTCTGGCGGGGTGGGACTACAGCCACTTGAAGCGGGGGGACATCATTCTTTCGTGAGACGTGAGACGTGAGGGCGAAATTCTGTGTTTTCAACGCTGGTCGCGGCAGCGGTGCGCGGCTGAGGTAAACCGCTTAAACTGCAGCCGCTTGCGTCTCACTTCTCACGTCTCACGTCTCACGTAAAATGTTCGAAAACCTCAGCAGCCGCCTCACCCGCACACTCGACGCCCTGCGCGGCCAGGGGCGCCTGACCGAGGAGCAGGTCAACACCGCGGCGCGCGAACTGCGCATGGCCCTGCTGGAGGCCGACGTGGCCCTCCCGGTGGTGCGCGACTTCGTCGAGCGGGTCAAGACCCGCGCGGTGGGCGCCGAGGTGACGCAGAGCCTTACGCCGGGCCAGGCGCTGCTGCGTATCGTGCAGCAGGAGCTGACCGAGGTGCTGGGCGGCCAGGCCGAGCCGCTCAACCTGCGCACGCAGCCGCCCGCCATCCTGCTGATGTGCGGTCTGCAGGGCTCCGGCAAGACCACCACCACCGGCAAGCTGGCGCTGCGCCTGCGTGAGGTCGACAAGAAAAAGGTGCTGGTGGTGTCCTGCGACATCTACCGGCCGGCCGCCATCGAGCAACTGCGCATCGTCGCCGGCAATGTCGGCGTCGAATTCTTTCCGAGCGAGGCCGGCCAGGACCCGGTGGCCATCGCCAGGGCGGCGCTGGACTACGCCCGCAAGCAGTACCTCGATGTGCTGATCGTCGACACCGCCGGCCGTACCTCCATCGACGAGGCGATGATGCGCGAGATCGCCGCGCTGCACGCCGCGCTCGACCCGATCGAGACCCTGTTCGTGGTGGACTCGATGACCGGCCAGGACGCGGCCAAGACCGCCAAGGCGTTCTCCGAGGCGGTGCCGCTGACCGGCGTGATCCTGACCAAGGCGGACGGCGACGCGCGCGGCGGCGCCGCGCTGTCGGTGCGCCATGTCACCGGCAAGCCGGTCAAGTTCATCGGCGTGGGCGAGAAATCGCCGGCGCTGGAGGTGTTCCACCCGGACCGCATCGCGGCGCGCATCCTGGGCCAGGGTGACGTGCTCGGCCTGATCGAGGAAACCGCCCGCAAGGTCGACGCCGAAGCCGCCGCCAAGCTGGCCGGCAAGCTGAAGGCGAAGAAAACCTTCGACCTGCAGGACTTCCGCGAGCAGATGCAGCAGATGCAGAACATGGGCGGGGTGGAGTCGCTGCTGGAAAAGCTGCCCGGCGGGGCCAAGCTGCAGGCGCAGATCCAGAAGGTCCAGCCGGAGCGCGAGATCAAGCGCGCCCTGGCCATCATCAACTCGATGACGCCACAGGAACGCCGCTTCCCCGACCTGATCAAGGCCTCGCGCAAGCGCCGCATCGCGCAGGGCGCCGGCCTGGAGGTGCAGGAGATCAACAAGCTGCTGCGCCAGTTCGAGCAGACCCGCGACATGATGAAAAAGCTCAGCGGCGGCGGCATGGCCAAGCTCATGCGCAGCCTGGCCGGGCGGATGCCTCCAGGGATGATGCGGTGAAGCGGTGAGGTCGCTCGGGCTTGGCCCGAGTTGTGAGGGGTGAGGAGTGAGGGGTGAGGGGTGAGGAGACAAGCCGCGCTATTTCAGGCCGTTTGATCCCGGCCCAACAGTTCAGCGCATTCGGACGCCATGTAGGTTTGCTGTTCTGCTTGTCTCCTCACCCCTCCCCCCTC
>JARLJS010000233.1 GCA_031291075.1 Nevskia sp.
AGCGGCGGTGTCGCCGCCGCGGCGCTGGCCGTGCTGCTCGCCGGCGCGCTGCCACACCCGGCACGGGCACAGTCGGCGGACGCGCTGCCGACGCAAAGCCTGCTCGATCAGTTGCGCGAGAAACTGCTGGCCCCGCCGGAATGCGCACCGGACTGCGCCGAGGCGGCGCGCCTGTGGATCGGCCTGGGCACCGACCAGGTGCTCAACCTGCGCCTCAGCGTCGATGTGCAGGCGCCGGTCGCGGTTCCCCTGCCGGTGCCCGCATTGGCCGGCGGCGAACAGGGCGGCGTCTGGCAGCCCCAGCGCATCCTCGTCGACGGCAGCGACGCCGCCCTGCGCCGGGATGAGGACGGGAACCTGTGGATCAGGCTGGGCGTCGGCCGCCACGAAGTGCTGCTGGCGGGTGATGTCGCCGGGCTCGGCCAGGTGCAATTGCCGCTGCCGCTCAAACCGCACCACGTCGGCGCGCAACTGGAGGGCTGGCTGCTGAGTGGAATCGACGACAACGGGGTGGCCGGCGATGCCCTGCAGCTGTTGCGCCAGTCCGCTTCCGGCGGGCCGGCGCCTGCGGCGGAAAGCGGCGGCCAGGTTCTGCCGCCCCTGCTCAGGGTCACACGCAGCCTGCACCTCGGCCTGGACTGGCAGGTCGACACCGCGGTGCAGCGCCTGGGCGTTGCTTACACCGCCGTCAACACCGCCATTCCACTCCTGCCCGGCGAGACGGTGACGAGCGAAGACATGCGGGTGCGCGACGCTGCGGTGCAGCTCAGCCTGGTACCGGGCGAAACCTCGGCAAGCTGGACTTCGCGCCTGGCCCCTGCCGCCACGCTGAGCCTGCGCGCGGCGCCGCGCGACGACGTGGTGGAGGTGTGGCAGTTCGACATCGCTCCGATCTGGCACGCGGAGTTCGCCGGCATCGCGCCGGTGCAGCACCAGGACAACAGCTGGTGGCTGCCCTCCTTCCAGCCCTGGCCGGGCGAATCGCTGCAGCTGGCGCTGAGCCGCCCGCAGGGACTGAATGGCGCCACCCTGACACTCGACACGGCGCAGCTCACGCTCACCCCGGGACGGCACGCCAGCGACGAGCTGCTGGACCTGCGCCTGCGCTCGACCCAGGGCGGACACTACGCGCTGCCGCTCGAGCCCGGCACGACGGTCACCGCGCTCACCGTCAACGGTGCCTCGCAGCCGGTGCAACTCGACGGCGGCAGGCTGGTGCTGTCACTATCGCCGGGAGTGCAACAGATCCGCGTGCAGCTGCGCAGCGATCGCGGCATCTCCGCCTGGCTGCGCACGCCGGCCCAGGCGCTCGGCCTGGACGGCACCAACGCGCGGCTCGACCTGGAGCTGCCGCAGGACCGCTGGATCCTGCTGCTGGGCGGTCCCCGCCTGGGCCCGGCGGTGCTGTTCTGGGGCGTGCTGGCGGTGCTGTTCGCCATCGCCGCTATGCTCGGCCGCTGGCGCGAGCTTCCCTTGCGCGCCTGGCAATGGGCGCTGTTGTTCGTCGGGCTGTCACAGATCCCGGTATGGGCCGCCGCAGTGGTGGTGGGCTGGTTCGCAGCCCTGGCCTGGCGTGGCCGCAACGGCAACACGCTCACGGCACGGCGCTTCAAGCTGACCCAGGCCGGGCTGGTGCTGCTGACGGCGCTGGTGCTGGCCCTGCTGTTCGATGCGATCGCCGCCGGACTGCTGGGGCAGCCCGAGATGCAGATCGCCGGCAACGGCTCCTACGGCCACAGCCTGCACTGGTACCAGGACCGCTGCGGCAACAGCCTGCCGCAGGCCTGGGTCCTGTCGACACCGCTGTGGGTCTACCGCCTGCTGATGCTGCTGTGGGCGCTGTGGCTGGCCAACGCCCTGCTCGGCTGGCTGCGCTGGGCCTGGCTCCAGTTCACCGCCGGCGGCTTGTGGCAGCGGCCGGTGGCTGCGGGCCCGCACCCACCGCCGCTACAATGAACCCGGGCCCCTACTCGAACGGTGTTGCCATGACCACCCTGACCCAGAAACGCTGCATCCCCTGCGAAGGCGGCGTCAAGCCGCTGACCCGCGAACAGGCCGAAGCCCTGCAGCGCGAGCTGGATCCGCGCTGGAAGCTGCTCGACGGCGCCAAGATGCTGGAGGCGGTGTTCGAGTTCAAGAACTACTTCCGCACGCTCGCCTTCGTCAACGCGGCGGCCTATGTCGCCATCAACGAGGACCACCATCCCGACATCGACTTCGGCTACAAGACTGCCAGGATCACCTACTGGACCCACGCTATCGGCGGATTGTCGGAGAACGATTTCATCTGCGCAGCCAAGGTGGACGCCCTGGTGGCTGCCTGAGTCGCAGCCTGTCCAGACTGTCGAAGGCCATGCCGGGTGGACTGCGTCAGTACCTCAACGACGCGTTCCGCTGGCGTGGCGGCCGGCAGCGCTCCGGCTACGAAAAGATGCTGCTCCTGCAAAGCCGGGTGCCGCTGCCGTTCGACATGTATCTGCTGCGCTTCCCGGTCGGCAGCGGTGTCGGTGTGCACACGGACCGCGTGGAATCCGGCCAGCACTACCGGCTCAACATCATTCTCAAGCCGGCGCGGCGCGGCGGCGAATTTCGCTGCGCCGATCCGCTGCTTGCGACCCGCCGCGTCAAGCTCTTCCGTCCGGACCGATCGGAACACTCGGTCACACCGGTCGAGGCAGGAACACGCTACGTGCTCAGCCTGGGCTGGGTGCTGAAAGCAGAAGGGAAAGTCCGGCCGGTGGCGTGAAGCCCGATCCCCTCCGGACGAGTCCGTCAGCTGGTGCGGGCGGCGGCATGCCATTCAGTGCTTGCGCGCCAACGTCACACCGTCCGCGATCGGCACCAGGCAGAAGTCCACCCGGCGGTCGGCTGCGACGTGCTCGTTGAAGGCGCGGATCGCCGCGGTGTCCGCGCTACGGTCGGCCGGATCGGCCACGCTGCCCGACCACAGCGTGTTGTCCACCGCGATCAGCCCGCCCGGGCGCAGCAGTTGCAGGCAGCGTTCGTAGTACTGGACGTAACCGGTCTTGTCGGCGTCGATGAAGGCAAAGTCGTAACTGCCGGCCGCGCCGCCGGCCAGCTCCGCGTCGAGCGTCTGCTGTGCCGGGGCGAGGACCAGGCGAACGCGGTCGGCCACTCCGGCTTCGGCCCAATAACGGCGCGCGATGGCCGTGGTGTCGGGATTGATGTCGCAGGCCAGGAGCTGACCGCCGGCCGGCAAGGCCAGCGCCGTCACCAGGCTGCTGTAGCCGGTGAACACGCCAACCTCGACGCAGCGGCGCGCGCCGATCAGGCGCAGCAGGAGGTCGATGAACTGGCCTTCTTCCGCCGCGATCTGCATCTGCGCTCCGGGCATCTGCGCAGTCTCGTGGCGCAGCCGCGCCAGCAGGGGCGGCTCACGCACGGCGACGCGGGCGTAATACGCAGCGAGCGGTTCCGGCAACAGGAACGATTCGGACATGTTCGCCTCCAGGCGTGAAGCGGGACGAACCTATGATGGCAGATACGCCAGAGCGCACGCTCGCGCTGCCGTGTTTGTAAAGGGCTTGTAAAACTTCTCAATCCGAGCCCTGTGCGCGCCGAAACCCTGCTTGCCAATCGTTCGTTCCAAGCAAGGGAGTACGTTTCATGTCCATTTCCGCGGTATCTTCACAGTTCAGCATGTCCTGGCTCAGCGCCCTGACCGCCAATGCCGGTTCCTCCTCCTCGACCGGCGCGGACGGCGCTGCGCAGGCCGGCGGCGGTCCGCCGCCTCCGCCGGGTGGCGGACTGCTGGGCAGCCTGATGCAGACGCTGGCCCAGCTCGGGCTGGGCGGGAGTTCGGCCAGCAGCACCGACGCCAGCACGTCCACTTCGTCCACCGCTGCGTCGTCCACAACTGCGTCGTCGACCGATTCGAGCTCCAGCTCCGCGTCGGACCCGTCCGCCATCGGCCAGGACATCATGCAGTTCCTGCAGGCGCTGATGCAGGCCGTGCAGCAGCAGTCGCAGAGCGACGGCTCGACCTCGTCGAGCGGCACTGCCGCCAGCTCCACCGCTGCCGCGTCCGGATCCTCCGGCGGCTCGCCCTATGCCACGCTCGCAAGCGCCCTGGACAGCCTGGCGCAGTCGACGTCGTCCGGCTCGACGGCATCCACCGCCGATAGCAGCGCCAGCAGTAGCAGTAGCAGCAGCAACCTGCAAACCGCATTCTCCAAGCTGGTCGGCGCACTCGGCGGAAGTTCCGGCAGCGGCGTGACGCTGCAGACCTTCCTCACCGACCTGGCGCAGAACATCGCCGCCGGTCCGACCACCTCGTTGCAGGGGCAGTTCGTCAGCACGCAGGCGTGACGGCCGCACGCCCGCATCCGCAACTCATCCGCGGATGCGGGCGTGCGGCGGAGCGGGCTAGAGCATTTTCTCTTTACGTGCACACATTCTTTCCCCTCTTCCGCACGCGGGAGAGGGGAACAACATGTATGCATCCAAACTAAAGATGCCCTAGTGTCCTGAGTTAGAAGTTCGTTGACAAAAGCGTTTGATTGAAGCCAGGATGTCGTCGGCGGACTTTGTCCAAGCGAACGGTCGCGGATTTTTGTTGTAGGTCTCCAGGTAGTGGCGAATCGCCGTTTCCAGGGCCA
>JARLJS010000234.1 GCA_031291075.1 Nevskia sp.
GAGGAACGCATGCGCCCTAGCGACCCATCGCACGGCTGATCTCGAGGGATTGCGATTGCTTCGCGGCCTGGTTGGCGTAGACCAACGGCATGGCGTGCGACTTCCACCGGCCGGCGGCAGCGGCCGCGGCGACCGGGATGTTGGCAGCGACCAGGGCGCTGGCACCAGGGCGTGTCCTTCAGGTAGTCGGTGATCTGCCTGAGTGTGACCGACTTCTCGCCCGGGAGGGCGAAGAGGTACTCGGGCGCCGTGCCCGCGCCGGGCGTGGACTTGGCGAGCGACCGCCGAGCGATCGACCAGCGCCACATGGCAGTGACAGCCAGCGGGGCGGCGACGCTGAGCGGCGCGTTGGCGCCGTGCTGATCCGCTAAGCCTTTGGTGGCAAGCAGGTCGACGACGAAGTGATCCGGCGTGGAGGCGCTGCCCTCCGGCGGGAATGGAGCGGGGAGGCCGGCGGGAGTGCGGCAGAAGCGCACCTGTGCGACCCTCAGGGCGCGCTCGGGGTGCTGCGGCGAACCGAGAAGTTCGTTCATCCGCAGCAAGCCAAAGGTGCCGAGGCAGACGGCGGCCCACAACATGGCGAGGCGCGAGCTGTCCGCCCGAGCGGCGTGCAGTGCCATCTCGCGGAGCATCTGCGGTGTGAGGTCGAGCGTCGGCTGCGCGGTGGCCGAACGCACCTCGTCGAAGTGCACCGCGCGTCGCGTCTTCTTCACGCCCTCCAACAGGCGACCGACCCGAGGATCCGAGGTGACCGGGTTGGGGAGGTGCGCCCAGTCGCTCTCCTCATGCCAGGTGCTGATGGCGCTGCGGTAGACGCCGAGGGTGCGCGCGGCGAGTTGTTTGTCGAGGCGCGTTGCCTCGTGCGCCAACCAGTCCAGCACGTCGATCGACTGGAGTGGGAGCGGTGTGCGCTGCTCGCTCTCGCACCACTCGCGGTAGCGACGCTGGATGCCGAGGTAGTTGGTGCGAGTGCCCTTGGCTAGAGCTGCGTGGACGAGCTTCTGGGCGGCAGGTCCAGCTGGTCGTCCGTCCCTTCCGACATCGAGTGC
>JARLJS010000235.1 GCA_031291075.1 Nevskia sp.
CCAAGCCGCCTTTCACCCCCCCGCCCGGCCAAGGCGCGCCCGGCACGGGCGCCGCGCCGGCCGTCGCCCGGCCCAGCCTGCACCTGTCGCCGCGCATGCGCAGCCGGCTGATGGCCCATATGCATCGCCGCTGAGACCGGGGGAGCACCCCTTTTGTGCTATAAAAGCGGCCCCGCAAGACCCCCCGCGACAACCTGCACGTCATGAACACCAAGGCCGAACCCGATGTCCGCTTCTCCCCCCGCGTCTCCATCGAGCAGGTGGAGGAAGGGACCGAACTGGCGCCGAAATTCGACGAGCACGGCCTGATCGCCTGTGTCACCACCTCCGCCGCCACCGGCGAGGTGCTGATGCTGGGCTACATGAACCAGGAGGCCCTCAAGCGCACCATCGCCACCGGCGAGGCACACTACTGGTCGCGCTCGCGCCAGGTGCTGTGGCACAAGGGCGCCACCAGCGGCCTGGTGCAAAAAGTGGTGGAGCTGCGCATCGACGACGACCAGGACGCGGTGTGGCTGCGCGTACAGATCCCCGGCGACGCCAGTTGCCACGTCGGCTACCGCTCCTGCTTCTACCGCTCGGTGCCGCTGGGCCCGGGCGACTTCCAACGCGCCCTGAAGTTCGAGGAAGACGAGAAGACCTTCGACCCGAAGAAGGTTTACGGCGACGCGCCGAATCCGACGAAGCTCTGAGAGCAACCTCCTCTGGCCGCTTTCTAGCGGCCCAGCAGGATCGGCGTGATGTCCTGCTGCGGCTGCGGCATGACCTGGATCGTGTAGATACGGCCGCCGATGCCGAGTTGGTACGGCCCCGGCGCCAGGTTGTGGAAATAGTAGAAGCCGAAGGAATCCGTGTAAGTGCCGGTCAGCGGCACCCAGCCGTTCTGGAACCAGCGCAGCACTACCTCGGCGCCCGCCACAGGCACGCCACCGTTACCGTAAGCGGCAGGCATGTCCACCCGGCCGCGCAGTTCGGTGGCGACCGCGGCCGGCGCCAGGACCGCCAGCAGGCCGGCCGCCAGCAGCCGGCCCAGGTGCGCCGGCCGGTTCATGGCGCACCCCCGGTCGCGGCGGGCGTGATCGCGCCGTACGCGGGTTTCACCACTGGCGCCGCCTGGGCGCTGACCGGGTCCGCGGCCGGCAGCAGGCCGCCCGCCTGGTAGGGGGTCTGGGCGGCGACCAGGATCGGGATCGGGCTGTCGATGGAGATGGTCCGGCGCTGCTCGTCGCGGGTGAGCTTGAGCCCGTCCGGGTGGCTCAGGTCCACCACTGTCGAACCGAGCTGGGGCACGCTGTAGGTGATGATCGGGATGCGGTTGTTCTGCGCCACCACCGTCACCGTCACGCGGTCGCGGACCGACTGGAAGTACTGCGGCGTGGTCACCACGCCCACCATCTGGTCGCCCAGGCGCGCACCGGTGATGTCCTTGCCGCTGGCGTCGACCAGCTGGATGCGGCCGTCGATGGTCCAGCTCGGCGAGGTCTGCTCGGCGATCAGGTCGAACACCCGGTTGTCGAACGGGATGGCGCCCAGGAACACGATGAGATAGGCGGCGAAGGCCCCCGAGGTCTTCAGGGTCAGGCCGGAGAGCGGCCCCTTGGCCGCCACCTGCGTGTCGGGAAACAGCTTGTAGATGATGACCGCGGGCACCAGTGGCAGCGCGACGCTGAGCACCAGGGCGAAGACGGTCCAGTCGATCTCGTGCATGTGATACCCCCCGTTATCACAAGACCGTACGCAGCATCGGCCAATTCGGCCGCGGGGTCTGATAACCGCATCACACTCCGCCGCGCGCCGGTTCGGGCGATCGTAACGATCCGGGCCGGCGGAGCTTGCCGGATATCACGGCAGCAACCGCTCAGGGCAGCTTGAAGGCGTACAGCTTGTCGTTGCCCTTGCCGGTGACGATGAAGTTGTTGTAGCCCGAGCCCCAGTAGACCCAGCCGTCCACCACCGAGGGGCCGCCCATCACGGTGCCACCGCTGGCGAAGGTCCACAGGGATTTTCCGGTGGCGGCGTCGAGCGCCACCATGTCGCCGGACTGCGAGCCGGCGTAGAGCACGCCGTTCGCCACCGTCAGCGCGGCGGAGGAAGCCGCCGGCAGCAGCCCCAGCAGCGGGTTCATGCCCTGTTCCGGCACCTGCCAGATCATCGCGCCGGTGGCGGCGTCCAGCGCCGCCCAGGAACCGCCGCGGTGCGACACCTTGAAGTCGGGCCCGAGTTTGTAGGATTTCAATTCCAGGTCGGTGATGGCGCAGTAGACGCGTGTGCCGTCGGTGGCGGAGCCCCACAGGATGCCGCCGTCGGTGCCGCCCGGCCCCACCTGCGTGTGCCAGACCACGCTGCCGTCGTCGGGATTCACCGCCCAGTAGTCGCCGCTCTTCTCGCCGGCGCCGAGCAGTTCGGTCGGCTTGCCGCCGATGCTGGTATTGATGACGTTCACGCCGGAGCCGAAGTCCGCGTCCGGCCCATAGGGATCGGGGCATTCCGGGTCCGCCTGGCCCAGCTCGCAGGTGAAGTTCCAGGCGTCCGACCCGCGGCCGAAGCGCTGGCTCCACTTGACCGTGCCGGTCTGCAGGTCCAGCGCCAGCACGGCGTCGATGTAGTCGTCCGGGGCCAGGCAGTTAAGCTGCTGCAGCGTGGGGTTCGGCGTATTCTTGATGCAGGTGCTGACCGCCGCGGGCAGCGTGTAGTTGTTGCCGGTGGTGACGTAGAGCGAGCCGCGCTGCGCGTCCGGCACCAGGGTGCTGCCCCACACCGCGCCGCCGGTGTAGCCGTCCGGCACAGTGTAGAACTGCCAGACGATGGCGCCGCTGGCGAGGTCCAGCGCCACCACGCTGCCGCGGAAGTCGAGCGTCAGGTTGGGGTGGGCCAGGGCGGTGAGCTCCTGGTACGAGGACACGCCGACGTAGACGCGGTTGCCGAAGATGATCGGCGAGGTGGTGATGACCGAGGAGCGCCTGGTATCCACCGGCGTCTTCCACACCAACGCGCCGGTGGCCTTGTTCACCGCCATCACGGTGGCGGTGGTACCGGTGCCCATGCTGCCGATCACCGCGACGGTGTCGCCCAGCGCGGGACTGTTGCGTGAAAAGGCGGTGCTGCTTCCCATGTACTCGGACACGTGGTGCTTCCACAACACCTTGCCGCTGGCACGGTCGAGCTTGGAGACCAGGCCGCCCCAGTCGGTGACGTAGACCGCGTCGGCGTCCACCGTGGGCGTGTCGGGCACGTTGCCGCCGGTGGTATAGACCCAGTCCTTCCTGAGCCCGGGTACCGTCTGCAGGCCGAGCGCGGTTTCCACGCTGCTGCTGCGCATGTTGTCGGTGGTGTTGCCCCAGAAGGGCCAGACCGCCGGCGGGCCTGCCGCATGCGCATCCGCGCAGACTAGTACTACAGCGGCACAAACCCGTACCCAACCGCGCACCAACGCCGTCCGCCGGATTTCCATGGCCGCCCTCCTGGCCTCGCCTGCTGTCGCCGCGGCCGTCAACCCTGCCGCACGTCACGCACCCAGTGTGTGCCGCCCAACCGGAAAATGGGACTGCCTACCCGACGAAAGGTTCCGGAGGGCGCCGGCCGTTTCTAGGTTCAATCCAGGTCGGTCGGCACCGCTTCCGCCGCGGCACGCCACAGCCGCGGGTGCTCCTCGCTCCAGTCGTGGGCGGCGCCGACGCCGTCGGCACCCACGTGCACGCTGACGGCGCCGCCATTGCCCGTCATATGCGGTTCGGCGCCGGCCAGGAGATAGCGGGCCACCACCGGCGCGCGCGGGAAACGGAAGCGGTTGTGCCAGCCGGAAGGGAAAATCACCAGCAGCGGCTGGGCGGCGTCGACCAGGCCCTGGGTGGACGAGGTCTTGCTGCCGTGATGCGGCGCCAGCACCACGTCCGCCCTTAGCAGGCCGGGATCGCCGGCCAGCAGGCGCTTCTCGGCCGGCGCCTCGATGTCCGCCGGCAACAGCGCGGCGTGCCCGCCGCTGCTCACGCGCAGCACACAGCCGCCGTTGTTGCGCGACCAACGCTGCGAGTGCGGCGGATCGGCATCGCTCTGCGCCGGCGGATTGAGGATCTGGAAGGTCACGCCATCCCAGTCCCAGCGCTGGCCTTCCACGCAGGGCAGCGGCGACAGCGCGCCGATCTCGCGCAGCACCTGCAGCGAGCGCCGCACCGAGGGGGCGCCGCCGCGGTGGTCGAGATCCGCTTGTGACACGATCATCATGTCCAGCTCGCTCACGCCCTGGCCCAGCAGGAACGGCACCACCTCGGAACGGCCGGCGTCGGCCACGTCCTCGAAGGCCGGCCCGGTGTCGAACAGCAGCGTGTGGTGCGCGGTGCGGACCACCACCGACAGGCCCTGCCCGACGTCGAGCGCGGTGAGGTCGAAACCCTCGCGCGGCGCGCGGTCGAGCGGCAGGAACAAGGGCAGGAAACAAAGCGCGGCGAAACCACGCAACGGCACGCCGCGCGGCGCAAGCAGGAAAACCATGCCGAGCATGGCCAGCAGCAGCAAGGCCGGCTCCGGGCTGGCGGCGATCCAGGCCTGCGGCGCGTGCTCCGCCGCCCAGCCCAGGCCCTCGCGCACCCACAGGATGCCGTGCGCGACGAAGTGCAGCAGCGGCACGCCCGCCGCCGGCCAGGCCCAGCTCAGCAGCAGCGCCACCAGCAGCAGCGGCAGCAGCACGGTGAAGGCCGGCACCACGGCCAGGTTGGCCAATGGCCCGAGCCAGCCGCCGCCCTGGAAGAAGTAGAAGGTGAGCGGCAGCAGCACCAGGCTCAGGGTGAGCTGCAGCAACAGCAGGGAGCGCAGGCCGTGCCGCGCCTGCAGCCGGCCGGACAGGACGTAGAGGATGGCGGCAACCGCCGTGAACGACAGCCACAGGCCGGGACTGAGCAGGGCGGTGGGACTGGCGGCGACGATCAGCAGCCAGGCCAACGCCAGGGCCCGGCCGACCTGGCTGGCACGGTCGGTCCACAGCGCGGCGAAACCGAACAGCAGCATCAGCAGGGCGCGCTGCGCCGGCGGCTCGAAGCCGGACATCAGCGCGTAGACCACCGCCGCCAGCACCGCGCCCAGCATACCCGCCTTCTGCGCCGGCAGCCGCAGGCAGAGGGAGGGGAACAGCACCCACAGCCAGCGCAGCACGAAGTAGACGGCGGCCACCACCATGCCGATGTGCAGGCCGGCGATAGCCATGAGATGACTGGTGCCGGTGACGCGGAAGGTGTCCCAGTCCGGCTCCCGCAGCAGCGCGCGGTCGCCCACCGCCAGGCCCGCCACCAGTCCCAGCGCGGGATCGCCCGGCAGCCAGTGCTCCAGCCGGTCGGCCACTGCCTGGCGTGCGCGCAGGAGCAGGTAACCGCCGCCGGCCGCGCAGGGCTCGGCCGCGCGCACGGTGGCGGTGGCGCCGATGCCCTGCTCGAACAGCCAGGCCTCGTAGTCGTAGCCGCTCGGGTTGAGCGAGCCGTGCGGCGCGCGCAGGCGCAGCCGGAGGCGCCAGCAATCGCCGCCGCGGACGGCCTGGTCGCTGCGGTACCAGGACACGCGAATCAGCGGCAGGCCAGCATCGTCCGGCGCGAACAGGAAGTGCAGATCGCGCTTCGGACCATCCGCCTCCGCCACATCGGACAGCTCGGCTTCCTCGTGCTGGCCGGGCGAGAGGCGTTTCTGCGGCAGCGAGGCGATGCGCCCCTGCACCGTCAACTCGCGGTCGCTGTCCGCCAGCGGCCAGCGCGTGTCGAGCAGGTGCTGCACGCGCAGCACCGTGAGCAGCGCGCCGAGCAGGGCCACGGCGTAGAGCCTGCGCCAGCGCCAGGGCAGCAGCGCCGGAACCGCCAGGGCCGCCAGCCAGGACAGCGGGGGCAAGGCCGGCAAGGCCAGCACGGCAAGGGCGCCGGCGGTGAACAGGAGGACGACGGGCAGCAGCCCGCCGTCAGAAGTCTCCGGCTCAGGCGGCCGGCGCACTCGCGGCAGCGTCGTAGGGCCGCAGGCTGCCC
The DNA here is from genome assembly GCA_031291075.1 of Nevskia sp. Taxonomy (GTDB): domain Bacteria; phylum Pseudomonadota; class Gammaproteobacteria; order Nevskiales; family Nevskiaceae; genus Nevskia. Next base: position 5,997 of record JARLJS010000235.1, read on the forward strand.
CCTTCGAGCTGCCAGATGCGGTCCATGCGCGCCGCCAGGCGCAGGTCGTGGGTCACCACCACCAGGCTGGTGCCGAGCTCGCGGTTGAGCTCCAGCATCAGCTCGAACACCGATGACGCCGTGCGCATATCGAGGTTGCCGGTCGGTTCATCCGCGAGCACGCAGGCCGGCCGTGTCACCAGCGCGCGCGCGACGGCCGCACGCTGCCGCTCGCCGCCGGACAGCTCGCCCGGCTTGTGCTGCAGACGCTCGCCCAGGCCCACCCGCTTGAGCAATGCGGCGGCGGTGTCGAACGCCTGCTCGCGCGGCGTGCGCCGGATCAGCAGCGGCATCGCCACGTTCTCCAGCGCGGAGAACTCCGGCAGCAGGTGATGGAACTGGTAGACGAAGCCGAGCGCCTGGTTGCGCAACCTGCCGCGCGCGGCGTCGGACAGCTCGCTCATGCTGCGGCCAGCCACCCACACCTCGCCCGTGCTCGGCGCGTCGAGCCCGCCGAGGAGGTGTAGGAAGGTGCTCTTGCCGGCGCCGGAGGCCCCCACCACCGCCACGCGCTCGCCGCGGGACAGGGTGAAGTCGATGCTGGAGAAGACCTGCAGCCGCAGGCGGCCGTCGTCGAAGGTCTTGCCCAGGTTCTTGCAGGCCAGGACGTAGCCGTCGAGGGGGGTGGTCATGGGCGGGTTCCCGTGCTCCGGGGGGCGCTTTGAAGCTTTGGTGCGTGCGCTTGCGCGCGTGCCGGGTTTTTCCCAGTTTGAAGCCGTGTATTCCGCCTGCGGCGGGTTCCTTTTCTTGTATCGACAAGAAAAGGAACCAAAAGAAACGACCCCGGAGCCTGCGCCCGTTCATCGCAAAAAGCGCGATGAACGGGTCCCCTGCGCTTCTCGCCCATGGCGGGTTCCGCACACAGGCCATCCATGGCCTGCGTGCGGAAGCTTCGGTATCCTGCCTCGCCCCGCGCGAACACACGCGCGGGCCTATATCGCCATGGGCTGCGATGCTCGGCGCAGGCAACGGGGGGGCACGTCAACAGCGAACAGCGAACAGCAACATCAAAAGCGCAACGCTCTACGATCCTGCCGGGTGCGGCGGTGTGAACGCTCGAAAACTGGATTCCCGCCTGCGCGGGAATGACGGGGTGGTTATTGTGTGCCGTTGCCGTTGCTTTGCTTTTGACGTTCATCCCCGTTGGCTGCGCCGAGCATCGCAGCCCGCGGCGATACAGGCTCGCGCCTGTTTGGCGCGAGGCGAGGCAGGATGCCGAAGCGTCCACCGTCAGGCCAGGGACGGCCTGTCGGTGGACCCCGCCGTGGGCGAGAAGCGCAGAGGACCCTCTCATCGCGCTTCTGCTTCTTGCGATGAGAGGGCGCAGCCGCCGGGTCGCCTTTCTTCTGGTTACTCTTCTTTGGCGACGCAAAGAAGAGTAACCCGCCGCAGGCGGAATACGCACTTTCAACTCCGGGAAAGCACTACACGCGCGCAAGCGCATGCAAGCAGGCTTCAAATCGCAAAGCGCGCCAGCGATAGGCAAGCTACTCATACCGCAACGCCTCCGCCGGCTGCACCCGCGAAGCCCGCCAAGCCGGATACAGCGTCGACAACAACCCCAGCGACAACGACAGCACGCTGATCTTCACCACGTCCGACAGCTTCAGCTCCGACGGCAGGTCGCTGATGTAGTAGATGCTGGGATCCAGGAACTGGTGCCCGGTGGCCGCCTGCAGCAGCGGCACCAGGGTCTTGACGTTGAGCGCCAGCGTCACGCCCAGCACCACGCCGACGAAGGTGCCGACGAAGCCGATCACCGAGCCCTGCACCAGGAAAATGGTCATGATCGAACGCGGGGTGGAGCCGAGCGTACGCAGGATGGCGATGTCGGCCTGCTTTTCCTGCACCACCATCGACAGGGTGGAGACGATGTTGATCACCGCCACCAGCACGATCAGCGACAGGATCAGGAACATCACGGTCTTCTCGGTCGCCACCGCGCGGAAGAAATTGGCGTGCTGGCGGGTCCAGTCGCTGATGTAGACGAGCTGCGGCAGCTGCTGCGCGATCTGCCGCGCCACCATCGGCGCCTCGAACAGGTCGTGCAGCTTGAGGCGCACGCCGGTGACGCGGTCGCCCATGCGGTACAGCGTGGCGGCGTCCTGGATGTTGAGCAGCACCAGGCCGCGGTCGAACTCGTACATGCCGACCTGGAAGGTGCCGACCACGTTGAAGCGGCGGAAGCGCGGCAGCAGGCCGGCCGGGGTGGCGCTGACCAGCGGGATCATCAGGTCGATCTTGTCGCCGATCTCCACGCCTAGCTGCTGCGCCAGCTCCACCCCCAGCACGATGTTGAACTGCCCGGGCACCAGGTCTTCGAGCTTGCCGGACTTCATGTGCGCGCCGATCTCGGACACCTTCTGCTCCAGCACCGGGTCGATGCCGCGCAGCAGGGTGCCGGACAGATCCCCGCCCTCGCGCAGCATGGCCTCGCCCTCGACGTAGGGCGCGGTGGCCTCCACCTTGGGGTTCTGCGCCGCCAGCTGGGCCAGTTCCTGCCAGTTCTCGATGCCCTCGCCGGGCTTGTAGATGACGGCGTGGGAGGCCATGCCGAGGATGCGGCTGCGCATCTCGCCCTCGAAGCCGTTCATCACCGACAGCACGGTGATGAGCGCAGTGACGCCGATGGCGATGCAGATGATCGCCACCGCGGTGATGAACGAGATGACGCGGTTGCTGCGCTTCGCGCGCGTGTACCGCAGGCCGGTGAACAGCTCGTAAGGAATGCGCATGGGTGTGAGGGTGTCGTGGCGCCAATTAGACCACAGCGGCCGGGTACAATGCGCCACCACCGGACCGCGACAACCGCCTTGACCCCAGCCGTCACCTCCGACACCGCCCGCAGCGAAAGATTCCTGCCCTGGCTGTTGCTGCTGGCGCTGGCGCTGATCACCGCCTACCGCGGCTACTGCCTCTACCACGACGGCCTCGACCTGTACGTCGACGAGGCGCAGTACTGGACCTGGGCGCAGAAGCTGGACTGGGGCTATTACTCCAAGCCGCCGGTGATCGCCGCGGTGATCGCCCTCACGACCTCGGTGTGCGGCGACGGGCCATTCTGCGTCAAGAGCGGCGCCTTGCTGCTGTACCCGCTCAGCACCTTGCTGCTGTGGGCGCTGGCGCGGCGCCTGTTCGGCGGCCGCACCGCATTCTGGTGCGCGCTGGCCTTCCTGCTGCTGCCTGGCGTGTCGCTGTCGTCGCTGATCATCTCCACCGACGTGCCGTTCTTCCTGTTCTGGACGCTGGCGCTGTACGCCTATTGGCGGGGCACCGAAAACGGCGCCTGGGGCTGGTGGCTGCTGGCCGGGCTGGCCGCCGGAGCCGGCCTGCTGACCAAGTACACGATGGTGATCTTCGCCCTGTCGGTGCTGCTGCACCTGGCGCTGACGCCGTCTTTGCGCCGCTACCTGCGCGACCCGCGGCCCTACGCGGCGAGCCTCGTCGCCCTGCTGGTGCTCACGCCGAACCTGTGGTGGAACGCCCGCCACGGCTGGCCCACCCTGCGCCACACCGAGGACATTTCGCACCTGAACGGCGACGCCGGCCTGCACTGGAATCACCTCGGCGATTTCCTCGGCGGGCAGTTCGCGGTGATGGGACCGCTGTTCTTCGGCACCTGGCTGGCGCTGACGCTGTGGCGCCCGCGCGGCTGGTACGCCGATCCGCGCTACCGCTTCCTGGCCTGCTTCTCGCTGCCGTTCCTGGGGCTGATCAGCCTGCAGGCGCTGCTCGGCCGGGCCAACGCCAACTGGGGCGCGATGACCTACGCCACCGCCACCATCTTCCTGGTGGCGCTGCTGCTGCAGCGCGGCCGCACCTCGCTGTTCGCGGCCGGCCTGGCCTTCAACGCGCTGCTGATGCCGATCGCCTACCACTTCGACGACCTGACCCGCTATTTCGTCGTCGACCTCAGCGCCAGGACCGACCCCTACAAGCGGGTGCGCGGCTGGGCCCAGCTGTGCCGGCAGGCGCAGTTCCTGCGGACGCAGTACCCGCAGGCGCTGTTCCTGGGCGACTCGCGCGAGGTGCTGGCCGAGCTGATGTACTACGTGCAGCCACACCCGCTCGACGCGGTGTTGTGGAACCCGCACCGGGTGATGGACAATCACTACGCGCTGAGCACCAGCATGGACGACAAGCTCGGTCGCGATTTTCTCTACATCACCGAGGCGGACCGGCTGCCGCCGGAGATGCTGGCCGGCTTCGATGGAGTGGAGGCACTGCCGCCGCTGCATGTCACCGTGCACCGCGACTATGCGCTGGACTACCGGGCCTGGTACCTGCAGGGCTTCAAGGGATATGTGAAGGGGGAGCAGCAGCGATGAGCGCCGAAGCGGAAGACCGGTCCCTCGTCTCCTGGGCCTGGCACTGGCTGCAGGAGCTGCTGCCCGGCCTGATCGTGGCGGCGCTGGTGTTCGACCTGCTGCCCACGCTCGACCTGCAGCTGAGCGGGCTGTTCTACTGGCCCGGCGCCGGCTTTTTCCTGGAGCGCGCCTGGCCGGTACGGGTGCTGTATTACGGCACGCCCTGGCTGGTCGGCGCGATCGGGCTGGGGCTGATCGGCGCGCTGGTCTGGGCCAACCTGTCGCGCCATCCGCAGGCGCGGGGCGTCAACGGTGTGGCCACCGTCTCCCTGGTGGCGCTGGCGCTGGGGCCCGGCCTGATCGCCAACGCGCTGTTCAAGGACCACTGGGGCCGGCCGCGGCCGGAACAGATCGTCGAGTTCGGCGGTAACAGCCACTACGTGCCGCCGCTGCTGCCGAGCAGCCAGTGCCGGCACAACTGCTCCTTCGTCAGCGGCCACGCCGCCGTCGGCTTTTTCCTGATCACCGGCGCCTGGGTCTGGCCGCACCGGCGCCGCACCTGGTATGCCGTCGGCATCGTCGCCGGCAGCCTGATCGGGCTGGCGCGCATCGCCCAGGGCGGCCACTTCCTGAGCGACGTGGTGGGGGCATTCGCGGTGGTCTGGCTCACCGACGAACTGCTGTATCGCTTCATGCTGAGCCGCGGCTGGCTGGAACCTCCGCCGGCCAAGAAACCGAAGTAGGCGCATCCAAATTCCCGCATGCGTCCGTATCAGGCGCATGAACACCCGCACCCTGCTGTGCCGCTTCGGCGCCCTGCTGCTGTTCCTGACCACGGCGGCCCGGGCCGCCGAGGGCGGCATCCACTGGAACACGGTTCTCGACCAATCCGTGTTCGCGCAGGCGCAGCGCGAACACCGCCTGGTGCTGCTCGACCTGCAGGCGGTGTGGTGCCACTGGTGCCATGTGATGGAGCAGCAGACCTATGCCGATCCCCAGGTCGCCGCGCTGATCGGCGACCACTTCCTCGCGGTTAAAGTAGACCAGGACGCGGACCCGGGACTGTCCAACCGTTACGGCGACTGGGGCTGGCCGGCCACCATCGTGTTCGCGCCGGACGGCAGCGAGCTGATCAAGCACCGCGGCTTCATCCCGCCACAGAACATGGCCTCGCTGCTGCAGGCGGTGGTGGACGATCCCACCCCGGGGCCCTCGGTGGTGGCGGATACGCCGGTGGTCGCGGCGGCCGGCGCGCTGACGGCGCAGCAGCGGCAGCGGCTCGAGCGGCAGTTCGGCGAAGCCTACGACGCGCAGCACGGCGGCTGGGGCGACGGCCTGCGCTTCGTCGACGCCGCCGCGCTGGAGCTGGCGCTGGAGAACGCGCAGAGCGGCGACGCCAGGGCCGCCGGGATGGCGCGGCAGACGCTGGACGGCAACCTCAGGCTGATCGACCCGGTGTGGGGCGGCGTCTACCAGTACTCGGAGGAGCCGGACTGGAGCGCGCCGCACTTCGAGAAGATCATGTCATTCCAGGCCGACGACCTGCGCCTTTACGCCCTCGCCTACGAGCGCTGGCAGGATCCGCGCTACCTGCAGGCGGCGCAGGCGATCCGCGATTACCTGCTGAACTTCCTGCGCGGCCCGGACGACGCCTTCTATGTCAGCCAGGACGCCGACCTCAGCGCCGCCGTCACCGGGCACACCTATTACGCCCTGCCGGATGCGCGTCGCCGGGCCCTGGGCCTGCCGCGCATCGATCATCACCAGTACGCCCGCGAGAACGGCTGGGCCATCGCGGCGCTGTGCCGCTACGGCGACGCCAGCGGCGATGCCGCCGCGGTGCAGGCCGCCACCCGTGCCGCACAGTGGGTGCTGGCGCACCGTGCCCTGCCGGGCGGCGGCTTTAGGCATGACGCACAGGACCGCGGCGGGCCTTATCTCGGCGACACCGCGGCGATGGGCGAGGCCTTCCTCGACCTGTACCGGTCTACCGGCGACCGCGCCTGGCTCGGTCATGCGACCGCCGCGCTGGAATTCATCGACCACCACTTCCGCGACGGCGACGGGGGCTTCGACACGGCCGCGGCGCCGCCCAAGGCCCAGGGCGTTTTCTCCCGGCCGGTGCGGCTGTACGAAGAGAACGTGCAGGTCACCCGCTTCGCCAACCTCGCCTTCCGCTATAGCGGCGATCCGCGCTGGCGGGCGCTGGCCGAACAGGGCATGCACTACCTCGCCGCCCCGGCGCTGGCGGACTCCAGCCGTTTCCTGCCCGGCGTGCTGCTGGCCGACCGCGAGTTCGCGCAAGAGCCGGTGCACATCACCGTGGTCGGCCCGAAACAGGACGCCACCGCGCAGGCCCTGCACGCCGCCGGGCTGCGCTACGCGGCGGATTACCTGCGGGTGGACTGGTGGGACCGCGCCGAAGGGCCGTTGCCCAACCCCGACGTGCAGTACCCGCCGCTGTCCAGGCCGGCAGCCTTCGCCTGCACCGGTGAGGCCTGCTCCGGGCCGGTGTTCGACCCGGACAAGCTGGGGACCACGGTGGACAAGCTGCGCGAGGCGGTGACGGCGGATCGGACTGGGGGGTAGCAGAAGTTCGGCTGGCCACACGGAGCGCGGCCAGTCGCTTTCTGCGCGCGGCGCCTGCGGGATCAGCCCTGATCCAGTTCCACCACGACGCCGTCCACCACCCAGCGCTTGAGCAGGCCGGCTGCCTGCGTAGGCGCCTGTTCCGGCTCCGTCCACTCGCACAGCAATTCGCAGATCTCACCGAAGCTGCGGCCCTCGGCCGCGGCGTCCAGCGCGGCGGCCTCGTCGCCGGACAGCGGTCGCCAACGCAGGTCCAGGCCGGCGTCGCGCCACAGCAGCCAGTGCTGCAGCTGCCGTTTCCGCCGCGGTGCCGGCAGCGGCTTGCCGGCCTGGTGGGCCTTGAACAGGTCAGGCGCGTTCCAGCGCAGGTCCAGCCGGCGCGACGCGGGGTTGAGCAACAGGCGCATCGCAGGCCAGTTCTCCGGCGGCACCGCCGCCACCGCCTGCAGCTCCAGCGCCTCGGCGCCGGGGGCGTCGAACACCTCGCCCTGGCTCCATTCGAAGCGGGCCAGTTCCGCCAGGATCGGCTCGCCAGCGGCATCCGGATCGCGTCGCAGGAAGTCCGGCAGGTGCCGGCCGAACCAGCGCGCAGAAGGGGTATCGGACGGGTGCGCCTCGATGTAGGCCAAGCCGAGCGCGTCGAAGCGCTCCTCACCCGCCAGGGCGCGCAGCACCGGGTAGTCGCTGCCCAGCACTTCCAGCAAGCGCAGCCGGTAGGCGTCGCCGTACACCCCCAGGCGAGTGGCGGCATCGGCGCGGGCGTCGCCGGCGACGAGCGCCTCCGCGCCTGCAGCGCCGCGCAGGATGTAGCCCTGCAGCAGATCCTGCAGCCGGGCCAGCTCCGGCGCGCTCATGCGGCCTGTGCCAGCGTGCCGACGGCGATGGCGCGGGCGCGGTCCAGCTCGGCCACCAGCTCCGCCAGCGGCGGGATGCGGTCGTCGCGCTCCACCATGGCGGCCACCGGTCCGAACAGGCGCACCGCCTCGGCGTAGAGCGCCCACACCGGTTCCGGCACCGGGTGATCGTGGGTGTCGATCAGCAGCTCGCCGCTGCGGCTGTGGCCGGCCAGGTGGATTTGCTGCACCCGCCGTGCCGGCACCGCGCGCAGGTAGTCGAGCGGGTCGAAGCCGTGGTTGTGGCTGTTGACGTAGATGTTGTTGACGTCGAGCAGCAGCAGGCAGTCGGCGGTCTCGGCCACCGCGCCCAGGAATTCCCATTCGGGCACCGCCGAATGGTTGAAGGAAACGTAGCTGGAGACGTTTTCCAGCAGGATGCGGCGGCCCAGGAAGTCCTGCACCTCGCGCACGCGGGCGGCGACGTGGCGGACCGCCTCCTCGGTATGCGGCAGCGGCAGCAGGTCATGCAGGTTGCGGCCGGCGACGCCGGTCCAGCACAGGTGGTCGGAGATCCAGGCCGGCTCGAAGCGCTCGGCCAGGGCCTTGAGCCCGATCAGGTAGGCGCGGTCCAGGGGATCGGTGCTGCCGATCGACAGCGACACGCCGTGCAGCACCAGCGGGTAACGCTCGCGGATGCGTTCCAGCCACCGCAGCGGGCGGCCGCCGCCGACCATGTAGTTCTCGCTGATGGCCTCGAACCAGTCGACGCGCGGCCCCTCGGCCAGGATCGCCTCGTAGTGGTCGGTCCGCAGGCCAAGCCCGAAGCCGAGGGCGGGCAACGTGGGGTGTGCAGCCTTCATGCGTGTGCGGAACGAATAACCGGCCGCCCTCGCGGGCGGCCGGCGTTCGACCGTGTTACTTCGGAGCTTGGTACTTGCCGCCGGCCTTGTCGCAATCGGCCTTGCTCATGCTGCTCCAGCCCTGACCCTTGCAGGAATTCTGGCCCTTGCAGGAGTTGCTCTTGCTCTTGCAGGAGCCCTGGCCTTTGCAGGCATTGGCGCCGGCGCACTTGCCGGTCGCCCCCGCCGTGTCGTCCGCCGAGGCCATCGGTGCTGCCAGGAACAGCGCAGCCGCCGCAGTGGCCATGGCAATCCCGCTCATCTTGGTCGCTACTTTCATAACAGTCTCCGAGGCCGGATCGGCCTGATTGGTGTGGTACCGCTGATTGATCGTCGGCCCCGAGCAGGCCGCAGCAGCCCCGCCCGTTCCGCCCGATCATCCTCCCGCAGCCGCCGTTACACCGCCAGATTCGGGCGTTCGGCTTTCATGTCCGCTCGTCCGCGGACTGGAGTGTTACGGCGCATGCCGCGACTAATACTCTACTCCCCGCATTACGGATGCGGGACAGCTGGTGCACGGCATCCCGGCGGATGCTATATTCAGTTACGGTCTGCCTGCGGAATCAACGACTTTGCTCAAGACAGAGTTATTTTTCTGCTGCACCTTGGCGCTGGGTTTCGCGGCCCAAGGGGATGACATCGCCATGCCGCAGGCAGCAGCGCAAGCGGCCACTCCGGTCAGCCTGCCCGCCAAGGGCGAGGACATGAAGGCCGTGGTCCGGCGTTACGGCGAGCCGCAGCAGAAGCACGCGCCGGCCGGCGGTGACTCGCCCAGGCACCCGCCGATCACACGCTGGGACTACCCCGGGTTCTCTGTGTTCTTCGAGCATTCTCACGTGGTGGACGCCGTGGTTCCCGGCCGCCCGCCGGAGATCTATCACACCGAACAGCTGCAACAGGCGACCAAATAAAGTAGAGTCGCCGCCCCTTCCGCTGGTGCCGGCCCGCGCCAGGAGCTGTCCGTGACCGAACGCATGTCCTCCTTCCTGCCGCCCGAGTGGGCACCGCAGTCCTGCGTGATGCTCACCTGGCCACGCTGCGACGGCGACTTCGCCCGCCACTTCGAGGCGGTGGAGCACAATTTCCTCGCCATCGCCGCGGCCATCGCCCGTTACGAAAACCTGCACGTCAACGTAACGACGGACGTGCCGGGCCTGACCGCGCGGCTGATCTCCGCCGGGGTGCCGCGCGAGCGGCTGCGCATCTATGAGCTGCCCAACGACGACGTGTGGGCACGCGACCACGGCCCGCTCACGGTGATCCGCGGCGGTCGCCTGGTACACCTCGACTTCGGCTTCAACGGCTGGGGCGGCAAGTTCCCGGCCGAGCGCGACAACCTGCTGACCCGGCGGCTGGCCGCGGCCGGCGCCTGGGACGCCCCGGTGGAAACGGTGGACTTCGTGCTGGAGGGCGGCAGCATCGAGGTGGACGGGGCCGGCACCCTGCTCACCACCGAGCGCTGCCTGCTGGCGCCGACGCGCAACCCGGGCTACGACAAGGCCGGGGTGGAGGCGGTGCTGAAAGAGCGCCTGGGTGTCAGCCGCGTGCTGTGGCTGCGCCACGGCGACCTGCTGGGCGACGACACCGACGGCCACATCGACACCATCGCCCGCTATTGCGACGCCGGCACCATCGCCTACCAGGCCTGCGACGACCGCGCCGACCCGCACTACGCCGAGCTGGCCGCGATGGCGCAGGAACTGGCCGCCTTCCGCAGCGCCGCGGGCAAGCCCTACCGCCTGGTGCCGCTGCCGCTGCCGGCAGCGGTCCACGACCCGGACGACGGCCGCCGCCTGCCGGCCGGCTACGCCAATTTCCTGATCGTCAACGGCGCGGTGCTGGTGCCGGTGTACGGCGACCCGCGCCACGACCCGCTGGCGCTGGAGCGCCTGCGCCCCTGTTTCCCGGGCCGCGAGGTGGTGCCCATTGAATGCCGCGCCCTCATCCAACAATATGGCAGCCTGCATTGCGTGACGATGCAGATTCCCGCTCCGCCGCAGTGAGGTCGCTGATGCCCAAGCTCTCCGACATCGTCAAGGATGTGGTCGCCGATCCGCGCCGGGCCGCCCTGACGGGGGCCGCCGCTGGCGCCGTCAAGGGTCTGGTGGTGGGCGCCGTCACCGGCAAGGTGCTGCTGTTCACCGCGCTGGGCGCTGCCGGCGGCGCGGCGTTCTCGCTCGCGGCATCCCACCTCGCACGGCGGGCGGCGGCAGCGCGGGAGATGCTCACTTGAGCCGCCTGCTGCGCGCCGGCCTGGTCCAGCAGAGCTGCGACGACAACCGCGAAAGAAACCAGCTGGTGTCCGCCGCCGGCATCCGCGAGGCGGCGGCGCAGGGCGCCCAGCTGGTGCTGCTGCAGGAGCTGCACTCCAGCGTGTACTTCTGCCAGCACGAGTCGGTGGCGCTGTTCGACTTGGCCGAGGCCATTCCCGGCCCGTCCACCGAGCACTTCGGCGCGCTGGCCAAGGAGCTCGGCATCGTCATCGTCTGCTCGCTGTTCGAGGAGCGCGCGGCCGGCCTCTACCACAACACCGCGGTGGTGCTGGAACGCGACGGCAGCATCGCCGGCAAGTACCGCAAGATGCACATCCCGGACGACCCGGGCTACTACGAGAAGTTCTATTTCACCCCGGGCGACCTTGGCTTCACCCCGATCGACACCAGCCTCGGCCGGCTGGGCGTGCTGGTGTGCTGGGACCAGTGGTACCCGGAGGCCGCGCGGATGATGGCGCTGGCCGGGGCGGAGCTGTTGCTCTACCCCACCGCGATCGGCTGGAACCCGGACGACGACACCACCGAGCAGGCGCGCCAGCGCGAAGCCTGGATCACCATCCAGCGCGGCCACGCCATCGCCAACGGCGTGCCGGTGCTGATCGCCAATCGCACCGGCTACGAGGCCGATCCCAGCGGCCAGACCAGGGGCGCGCAGTTCTGGGGCAGCAGCTTCGTCGCCGGCCCGCAGGGCGAGCTGCTGGCGCAGGCCGAACCCGGCCGCGACCAGGTGCTGGTGGTCGATATCGACCGCGAGCGCACCGAGGACGTGCGCCGCTGGTGGCCGTTCCTGCGCGACCGCCGCATCGACGCCTACGGCGACCTGACACGGCGGTTCAGGGACTAGCGCCGGCTCAGGCGCCGGCGAAACCGGTCTTCAGCTCCGCCAGGCCGCGCCGCACCAGGCGAGCCAGGTCGGGCTCGCCGCCCGCCGCCACCCAGCGCTCCACCGCCGCGCGCACCACCGCCAGCACCGCCGCCGCCAGGATGGCAGGGCGCGGATCGTCCTTGCGCAGGCGCTTGAAGCGCGGGGCGACCGCGTTCGACAGCGCGGCCTCGTAGCCGGTCTGCAGCTCGACCGCCTTGGCGCGCAACGACGACGAGGCGTTCAGCGCCTGCCCCTGCAGCAGGAGCAGGTCCCGCTCCGCGGTGGCCGCGGGTTCGAGCTTGCGGAAGGTCCAGATCAGCGTATCGATCGGTCCCAGCCCCGGCGGCGCGTGGGCAAGCGCCTCCACCAGCGCGGTCAGGCGCTTCTCGTAGAAGCCGACGCTGAGCGCCGCTTCCCTGGATTCGAAATAGCGAAAGAAGGTGGCCCGGCCCACCCCGGCCCGCGCGGCGATGTCGTCGGCGGAGATCGCCTTCGCCCCCCGCTCGCGCATCAGCGCCATCGCCGCCTCGACGATGCGCTCGCGCACCTGCCGCTTGTTGCGCTCGCGCAAGGAGGGCCCGGTTGACAGGGCAATCGCCATAAAATGATACTTAGTATCAAATAATACTTGGTCTCATTATATCCGGAGCCGCCCACCCGAGCCCGCCGGGACAGGACCTGGGATCCGATTCCTCCGCCGGCGGGCATCGCATCCACTGCTGTCATATCCGGTCGTCCGCACCCACAAAGTCCAAATGCAAGCCACCACCACCCCGCTTCGCGGCAAAACCATCCTCGTCACCGGTGGCGTCGCCGGCCTTGGCCTCGGCTGCGCCCTGCGTTTCGCCGGCATGGGCGCCAACCTCGTCCTGGCCGACCGCAACGAAGGCACCGCGGCCGCGGCGTTGCAGCAGCTCGATGCCGCGAGGGGCGGCGGGCGGCACGAATTCCACCGCGTCGACCTTTCCGACGCGGCGGACGTGCGGCGCGCGGCCGGCGAAGTGCTGGCGCGTGGCCGGCCGCTGGATGTGCTGGTGAACAACGCCGGCATCTACCCGCCTTCACAGCGCACGCTGAACGCCGAGGGCATCGAGCTGACCCTTGCCATCGCCCACTTCGGCCATTTCCGCCTGACCCACGCACTGTTGCCGCTCCTGCGGGCGGCCCGGAACGCGCGCGTCGTCACCGTGACCAGCCTGACCCATCGGCGCGCCCACCTCGACCTGGACGACCTCGGCCTGCAGCACGGCTACATGCCGATCCGGGCCTACGCGCGGGCCAAGCTCGCCAACCTGTTGTTCGCCCTGGAGCTGCAGCGGCGGCTGCACGGCGTCGGCATCCTGAGCCTGGCTGCCCACCCCGGCGTGACGCGCACCTCGATCGGCAGGAACCGCCGCATCGCGGCGGACGACCGCTGGTACCAACGCTTCTCGTCCGCGTTTTTCGCCTACACCCAGGCGCGCCTGGGCCAGTCGCCGGAGCAGGGCGCCGAGCCGGTGGTGCTCGCCGCGACCGACCCGGACATCGCCCCGGGCGCATTCCTCGGCCCCACCGGCTTCCTGGAGGCATCCGGCCCGGTACGGGTGGTCCAGCCCAGTCCCACGGCCAGGGACCCCGGACTTGCCCGGCGGCTATGGGAGAAGACCGAGGCGGTCACCGGCCTGTACGGCCTCGCCGGCTGACGCCCGATTGGCCAAGCGTGCGCAGGCGCGCTAGATTTTGGTATGGGGTGCGGCGTGTGAGGTAAAAAACAATGCCCCGGCCGGTCCGGCACGGATCGTGACCGGCTGACCTGGCGAGGAGGAGAAGTCGACGATGAAAACAAGGCTGACCGCAGCAACGTTCGTGCTCGTCGTCTGCACCGGCATGCCGATGCAGACCGCGCTGGCCAAGGCGCCACCGGAGCAGGTGGCCGAGCTGGACGGCCCCAAGTACACCTGCATGGGCGCCGAGCGCGCCGGCAGCGCCGCCGGCGTGGCCGCCTACACCGGCAAGTACGTGGGCACCTGGCCCGGCATCCGCGGCAAGTCCGGGTATGAACCCGGGCCCTACGCGGACGAAAAGCCCCTGTTCACCATCACCGCGCAGAACGTGGCGCAGTACCAGGACAAGCTGAACGACGGCGAAAAAGCGCTGCTCGCCAAGTACCCGCAGGCGTTCCGCATGAACGTCTACACCAGCCACCGCGACTTCGGCTATCCCTCCTGGGTCTGCGACGTGACCAAGAAGAACGCCGCCACCTCCGAGGTGGTGCACGACGGCAAGGGCGTCACCGGCATCGGCGGCAGCATCCCGTTCCCGTTCCCGCAGAGCGGCATCGAAGCGGTATGGAATACGGTCGACCCGTTCCGGCCGTGGAACGAGGATGCCATCGTCGACATCGCCGACGTCTACGCCGGCGGCAACATCGCCTGGGGCAAACAGCATTTCTTCACGCTGTCGCTGTCCAACGACCCCAACAAGCGCGGCTCCTACCAGGACAAGATCAACGCCTACTTCTACACCGGCTACATGCTGCCGGAGCGCGAGAAGGGCTTCACCGCGGTGGGCTACCAGCCCAACGACTTCGACCACGACGCCACCCAGTCCTGGCAGTACATCCCCGGCATCCGCCGCGTGCGCGAGGCGCCGGAGGTGGGCTTCGACTACCCGGTGCCGCCGGCCGGCCAGCGCACGGTGGACGACGACTACGGGTTCAACGGCTCGCCCGAGCGCTACACCTGGAAGCTGATCGGCAAGAAGGAACTCTACGTCCCCTACGCCAACTTCAAGGTCAACGACACCTCGATCAAGTACAGCGACCTGATCAAGCCCGGCACCATCAACCCCGACTACGTCCGCTACGAGCTGCACCGCGTATGGGTGATCGAGGGGACCCTCAAGCAGGGCATGCGCCACATCTACAGCCGGCGCCTGCTCTACGTCGACGAGGATTCCTGGCTGACCATGTGGGCCGACAACTTCGACGGCCGCGGCCAGCTCTGGCGGGTGACGCTGATCAACTACCACTACTCGCAGGAATCGTCATCGTGGCACCGCGGCCTGTCGGTGTACCACGACCTGACCGCAAGCAGCTACGAGGCGACCTACCTGGTGAACGAGGAGCCTGGTGAAAAATGGTGGAAGCTCAACCGCGCCACCATCACACCGTCACTGTTCACGCCGGATGCGGCGGCGCGCGGCGGGCACTGACGGTGAGGAGCGAGGGGGGAGGTCGCTCGCTGCGCTCGCCGTGAGGGGACGAGCTTGCTCCCCCTCCACGCAAGTCGCCTCTCGTCTGACCGGTACGCCTGGGAGATTCTGATCAATTCGCGATCCGGGGAATTCAGCGCGGCGCTGTGGGCCCTGGACCCCGGCTTTCGCCGGGGTGACGATTGATCAAACCTTCTCCTATGCACTTCCTGCTCACTCTAGACCCGGACCGCTATACCCTGTTCCTATATTGCTGGGGCGCGCTGGGCCTCGTGTCGGCGGCCTCAATCTACTTCCTGCGCATGCTGCCGCTCAGCAACCGCATGGAGGGCCCGCAGCGCGGCAGCCGCGGCGTGATCGACAAGCGGCTCGGCTGGGTGCTGATGGAAGTCCCGGTACTGGCCACGGTGATCTGGTGTTACTGGGCTTCGGCAAAGTCGATCAATTATTCGATCATCATGGTCGCCGCCTTCGTCTTCCACTACATCAACCGGGCCTTGATCTATCCCTGGCGCGTGAAGGTGCGCGGCAAGAAGATGCCCATCGGCACCATGCTGTCGTCGATGCTGTTCTACATCGTCAACGGTTACCTGATCGGCTACTACTTCGGCGCGCTGCGCGCTTACCCGGCAAGCTGGCTGTACGATCCGCGCTTCATCGCCGGCATGCTCATGTTCGTCGCCGGCTTCGCCGTCAACGTCCGCTCCGACAACATCCTGATCGGGCTGCGCAAACCGGGCGAGAGCGGTTACAAGATCCCCACCGGCGGCATGTTCAGGTACATCTCCTGCCCCAACTACTTCGGCGAAATGCTGGAGTGGGCGGGCTTTGCCGTGATGAGCTGGTCGCTGCCCGGCCTGGTCTACGCGCTGTGGGTGGATCTGCCGCTGTTCGCGCAGGCGCTGCTGGCGCATCGCTGGTATCTGCAGACGTTCGGGAAGGAGTATCCGCCGGAGCGGAAGGCGGTTATTCCGGGGGTGATTTGAACGAGGCGGAGTCGCAGCGAACGGGCGATGGCTTACTGACTAGAGTCCGGACGGCCAGCGTCTGCGCGCGTGGAATACACGTAGGATTTCCACACGCTGGCCTCGCACCCTGTAAGGAATGATGTACGGCGTCTCCGCAATCACCAGTTCACGCGTGCCCGGCACCCGGCCTGCGCGCCCGAGAGCAGGGTGTTCCGCCAACAACGCAACCGCGGCTTCGATTTTCGCCACGACCCGTGCCGCAGCCCGGGGATCGTCACGGGCGATGTAGTCGAACTCCTCGTTGAGATTTCGCAGCGCAGCCGCCAGCCATCTAAGCTCCACGGCTGCGCGCGCGACGGAAGAACGCCTTCACCTCGGCCTCGGACGCGAACTCGCCACGGTCCGCCTCCGCGACTGCCTTGCGGATCTCGCCGATCTGCCACTCGTTGAGCTCCAGGTATTCGCGAATCGCCTCGGCGGCGAGGAAGGAGCGGCTGCGCTGCATCGCTTCGGCCAACTGGTCCAGACGTTCCCGCGTTTCGTCTTCCAGCCGGACGGTCATGGTGGTGGACATCGAGCACCTCTACGCACAATGTGTACAAATTAACACATGTGGTCAGCCAAGTCAGTCCATGGCCAGCCGATGTTCAACGTCGGAGACCCACGTCCTCAACCATCACCACGGCCGGCGTGCGCCACGCGCTCCGCACGCCCCAGGCATAGAACCCCAGCGCCGCCAGCGCCACCAGCAACTGGTCCCAGCCGTAGCCGATGTAGCCGCGCCCCTCGAACTGCGCGCTGCCGGCCCATGAAAGCATGGCGACGCAGGGCAGGTAGGTGATCAGCCACCAGGCGCCGTGGAGCTGGCGGCGGAAGTCCTGCCAGCCTTTCCTGGCCTCGTAGTAGAAGTACAGCGGCAGCGCCGCAGCCATCAGCAGGATGATCTGGCCGGTTTGCGGCCAGCGCGCCCAGTAGAGCATCAGCGTGGCGAGGACGAAGGCCAGCGGCGCCAGCAGTTGCAGGCCCGGCACGCGCAGCGGGCGGTGCAGCGCGGGCGCGGTGCGGCGCAGGGCCACCACGCTGACCGGGCCGACCAGGTAGGTGACGATGGTCGCCACCGAGATCACCGCCGCCAGCTTGCCCCAGCCGTGGTAGAAGAACAGGAAGAGAAAGGACACCAGCAGGTTGAACCACATCGCCGGGCGGGGAATGCCGAAGCGGGGATGCACCTTGCCGAGGATGGCCGGCAGGGTGCCGCTGCGCTCCATCGCATAGACCATGCGCGCGGTGGTGGCGGTATAGGTCATGCCGGTGCCGCTGGGGCTGGCGAAGGCGTCCGAGTACAGCAGGATGGCGAGCCAGTTGAGATTGAGCGCCAGTGCGAGCGGCGCGAAGGGCGAGCTGTACTCCAGCGCGGCCCAGCCCTGTTGCAGGTGTTCCGGCGCCACGGCGCCGAGGAAGGCCACCTGCAGCAGCAGGTACACCACCGTGCTCAGCGCCAACGAGCCGAAGATGCCGAACGGCACGCTGCGGCCGGGGTTGCGCGCCTCGCCGGCCATGTTCACCGGGCTCTGGAAGCCGTTGTAGCTGAACACGATGCCGCTGGTGGCCACCGCGGTGAGCACCGCCGCGGCGTCCGCCACATGGGCGCCGCCGTGGATGCCGACGCTGAAGTTCTCCCGATGGAAACCGCTGGCGATCAGCGCGGCCGCGGTGAGCGTGGGCACCACCAGCTTGAAGAAGGTGATGGCGCCGTTGGTCTCGGCGAACACCTTCACGCTCCAGAAGTTGACCAGGAAGTAGACGATCACCAGGGCGCCGGCAATGACCAGTCCCGGCGGCGTCAGCTCGCCCTGGCCGTTGGCGGCGTGCTGGTACAGCCCCTGGGCCCAGGCCCAAGGCCAGGAGCTCATGTACTGGACGGAAGCCTCCGCCTCCACCGGGATCACCGAGACGATGGCAATCCAGGCCGCCCAGCCGGCGAAGAAACCGACCAGCGAGCCGTGCGAGTAGTGGCCGTAGCGCACCGCGCCGCCGGACTCCGGGAACATGGCGCCCAGCTCGGCGTAGGAGAACGCCACGCACAGGATGATGGCAGCGCCGATGATCCAGGCATACACCGCGCCCGGGCCGGCCAGCTGCGCCGCGCGCCAGGCACCGAACAGCCAGCCGGAGCCGATGATCGAGCCCAGCCCTGTGAACATCAGGGCCACGGCGCCCACCTCGCGGCGGATGGCGTTCTCGTTGGACATGCGGCCTGCTCCCGAACGGCGGAAATTTTTCCTTGCGATTCAATCGCTCACGCTACGTTGTCACTGTAGCGGCTTGACCGGCCCCGCGTCATGTACATAATTAGCTGCCTAAGCAGTCAATGCCGAGGCAGAAGATGTCCAAGCAGTATTACCATACCGATGGCTACGCTGCCCGCAACAGCGTCGGCTACCTCGTAAAGCGCGCCCACGGCCTGATCCTCGACGCCATGGAGCCGGCGATGGCCGAGCACGGGCTCAGCTTCACCCAGTTCGCTGTGCTGATGTCGCTGCGCGACAACCTGGCCATCAACCCCAAGGACATCTGCACCGCGCTGCGCCACGACAGCGGCGCGCTGACCCGGGTCATCGACCAGTTGGAGGAACGGGGGTGGGTGGAGCGCAAGCGCAGTTCGTCGGACCGCCGGGCCATCGAGCTGCATCTCACCGACGGCGGCCGCGAAGCGCTGAAGTCGGCGATCCCGGTGGTGGTCGACAACCTCAACGGCTCGCTACGCGATTTCAGCCACGCCGAGATCGAGGGACTGCTGCGCCTGCTCAACAAGCTGGTCTTGGGCGTGCAGGAGCAGGTCACGGCCAACGCCAGGGACGGATCATGAAACGGATGCGATTTGCTGCCGCGGCGCTGGGGCTGTCGCTGCTGGCCGGCTGCGTGCTGCCGCCAAAGGACGAGCCGCGCACCGCGGCGATCGACGGCGACGGACTCGGCCTCAGCACCGTCGCGGCGGCCCAGCCCGGCCCGGCTTGGTGGGAAGCCTACGGCGACCCGCAGCTCAACCACATCGTCGAGCAGACGCTGGCGCACAACCCGACGCTGGACCAGGCCATGGCGCGCGTGCGCGAGGCGCAGGCGCAGGCCGCGATCGCCCGCGCCGGGCTGCTGCCGTCGGCGGCCTACGACGCCAAGGACACGCGGCAGCGCTTCTCCGCCAACGACATCATCCCGCCGCCCTTCAACGGCAAGGTGTACTGGGAAGGCCAGCAGGGTGCCAACCTGTCCTGGGACATCGACTTCTGGGGCAAGCAGGCCGCGCTGCTGCGACAGGCGCGCTCGCAGACCGCGGCGGCCGCGCTCGACACGGCCAGCGCACGCCTGGCCCTGGCCGGTGCGGTGGCGCAGGCGTACGTCGATCTCCACCGCAACTATGCGCTGGCCGACGTGGCCAAGCGCACCGAGGAGCAGCGCCTGCACATCCTCGACATCACGCGCAGCCGCGTACATGCCGGGCTGGACACCAACGTCGAGCTGCGCGAAGCCGAGGGCGCAGTGCCGCAGGCGCATGTCGACCTGACCCAGGCGCAGGCGGCGCAGTCGCTGTCGGTGCACCAGCTCGCCGCGCTGACCGGCCGCGGGGCCGATGCGTACGACGAGATCGGCCGCCCGCACCTGAACCTGGACGCGGCGCTGCCGCTGCCCCATGCGCTGCCGGCCGACCTGCTCGGCCGCCGCCCGGACGTGCTGGCCGCGCGCCTGCGCGTGGAGGCGGCCAGCGCCGGCCGCGCAGCGGCGAAGGCGGCGTTCTATCCGGACGTGAGCCTGTCGGCCTTCGCCGGCAGCAGCGCGATCGGGTTCGACACGCTGTTCCGCGCCTCCTCCGCCGCCTATGGCTTCGGCCCGGCCATCCACCTGCCGCTGTTCGACGCCGGCCGCTTGAAAGCCGGCTACCGCGGCGCCACCGCGGAGATCGACGACGCCGTGGCAGGCTACAACGACGCGGTGCTGCAGGCGGTGCGCCAAGTGTCCGACCAGCTCACCCTGATCGACTCGCTCAACTACGAGCTGGGCGAACAGCAGAAGTCGCTCGACTCCGCCGAGGAGGCCTACAAGCTCGCCGGGGAACGCTACCAAGCCGGGCTGTCCGGCTACCTGTCCGTCCTCACCGCCGAGACCCAGGTGCTGGACGCGCGGCGCCAGCGCGTGCAGCTGGTCTCCGCCCAGGCCATCGCCCGCGTTTCGCTGCTGCTGGCCCTGGGCGGCAGCTTCGATCCGCAGGCGCCGCTGCCGGTGCAGCTGGCGGCCGAGTGAATCCAAGCGAATCGGGAGAACCTTCATGAGCACGACCGAAACCCCTGCCGCCGCGCCCCGCCCCAACGGCAACGGCCGCCGCCGCAACCTGCTGCTGCTGGCGCTGCTGGTGCTGCTCGCCGGCGGCGGCTACGGCGCCTACTGGTACACCTACGCCCGCCACTACCAGAGCACCGACGACGCCTACGTCAGCAGCGACATCGTGCAGATCACCAGCGAGGTGCCGGGCACGGTGATCGCACTGCACGTGGACGACACCCAGAACGTGGGGCGGGACCAGGCCCTGCTCGAGCTCGACCCCGCCGACGCCAGGGTGGCGATGAGCGGCGCCGAAGCCAACCTGGCCCGCGCGGTACGCCAGGTGCGCACCCTGTTCGCGCAGACCGACCAGCTGCGCGCCCAGATCGCCGAGCGCGAGACCGAGCTGAAGCGCGCCGACGACGACTACCGCCGCCGCGCCGGGCTGGTCAGCGACGGCGCGGTGTCGAGCGAGGAGCTGTCGCACGCCAAGGACAACATCGCGCAGCTACGTGCCTCCCTTACCGCGGCACGCGAGGAGCTCAACGCCACCACCGCGCAGATCGACGGCACCACGGTGCCGACCCATCCGCAGGTGCTGGCCGCCGAAACCGCGGTGCGCGACGCCGCGCTGGCGCTGCGCCGCACCCACATCACCGCGCCGCTGGCCGGGGTGGTGGCGCGCCGCTCGGTTCAGCTGGGACAGCGCGTCGCGCCGGGCACGCCGCTGCTGGCGGTGGTGCCGCTGGAGGACGCCTGGGTCGACGCCAATTTCAAGGAAGTGCAGCTGCAGAACATGCGTGTCGGCCAGCCGGTCACGCTGCGCGCCGACCTCTACGGCGGCGGCATGCAATACCACGGCCGGCTGGCCGGGCTGGCCGCCGGCAGCGGCACCGCCTTCGCCCTGCTGCCGGCGCAGAACGCTTCCGGCAACTGGATCAAGATCGTGCAGCGGGTGCCGGTGCGCATCGCGCTCGACCCGCAGGAGCTGCAGAGCCACCCGCTGCGCGTAGGCCTGTCGATGACCGCACGCGTCGACGTGCACGACACCTCCGGCGCGCTGATCGCCGGGCAGGTGCGCAGCCAGCCGCTGCCGGCGCAGGCCAGCCTGGCCGACGATCCCGCGGTGGAGGCGCGCATCGCCCAGATCGTGGCGGCGAACGCCGGTGGTTCGCTGGTTGCCGCCGCGGCGCACAGCATGAGTAACTGAGGCGCGCCGTGATCGACCAGGCACGGATGTCCCCGGGAGCGAAGGCGCTCACTGCTTTCGCCCTCGCCCTCGGCACCTTCATGCAGGTGCTGGACAGCTCCATCGCCAACGTTTCCATCCCGACCATTTCGGGTGATCTCGGGGTGTCGGCGGACCAGGGCACCTGGGTCATCACCTCGTTCGCGGTGAGCAACGGCGCCTCGGTGCCGCTTACCGGCTGGCTGATGCAGCGCTACGGCGTGGTGCGCACCTTCGTCTTTTCGATGCTGCTGTTCACCATCGCCTCGTTTCTCTGCGGCGCCGCCTGGAGCCTGCCTTCGCTGGTGTTCTTCCGGGTGCTGCAGGGCGGGGTGTCGGGGCCGATGATCCCCGGCTCGCAGGCGCTGCTGCTGTCGCTGTTCCCGCCGGAGAAGAAGGGCACCGCGCTGGCCATCTGGTCGATGACCACGCTGGTGGCGCCGATCTGCGGCCCGATCCTGGGCGGCTACATCTCCGACAACTACAACTGGCCCTGGATCTTCTACATCAACCTGCCGGTGTGCCTGTTCGCCTGCTTCGTCTGCTGGCAGAGCCTCCACCGGCGCGAAACGCCGACGCGCAAGCTGCCGATCGACCGCATCGGCCTGGCGCTGCTGTTCCTGTGGGTGGGCACCCTGCAGGTGATGCTGGACAAGGGCAAGGACCTCGACTGGTTCGCCTCCAACACCATCGTGGTGCTGACCGTGATCGCGGTGGTGAGCCTGGCCGCCTGGATCATCTGGGAGCTGGGCGAGAAGCACCCGATCGTCGACCTGTCGCTGTTCAAGTCGCGCAACTTCACCCTAGGCACGCTGGCGCTGTGCTTCGGCTACGCCGTGTTCTTCGGCAACGTGGTGCTGCTGCCGCTGTGGCTGCAGACGCAGGTGGGCTACACCGCCACCTGGGCCGGACTGGTGTCGGCGCCCAGCGGCGCGGTGGCGGTGATCGTGACCGTGTTCGTCGGCCGTTTCCTGCAGCGGGTCGACGCGCGCTGGTTCGCCACGCTGGCCTTCGTCGCCTTCGGCGCCTCGTACTTCATGCGCGCCGGCTACACCGCCGACGCCAGCTTCTGGAACTTCGTGATGCCGCTGCTGATGTTCGGCGTGGGCATGGGCAGCTTCTTCATCTCGCTGGTGTCGATCACGCTGGCCGACCTGCCGCCGGAACGCATGCCGGCGGGCACCGGCATGTCCAACTTCCTGCGCATCACCGCCGGCAGCTTCGCCACCTCGCTCACCACCACCCTGTGGGACCGGCGCGAAGCGCTGCACCAGAGCCGGCTGGCCGAGCACTCCAGCCAGCTCGACATCGGCCTGCAGGATTCGATGACGCAGCTCGGCCACCTGGGCCTGGACACCGCGCAGTCGGCCGGCGCGCTGACGCGGGGCCTGGTGAACCAGGCCTACCTGCTGGCCTCGATCGACTATTTCTGGCTGTCCGCCTGGATCAGCCTGGCACTGGTGGGACTGGTGTGGCTGACGCGCAAGCCGGCGGCCGGCGGCAGCGTGGTGGCGGCTGCGGACTGAGCAGCCGCGCGGCCGGCTGGGAACGGCCGGCATTTCCAAGTACGATCTGAGCCCGACCGAAGCTCATCATAATTCGCCCTGCGGCCGTCCGCGCGCCGGGCCCGGGGGAACCGATCTTGGACATGCACACCGCGCCGCGCTCCGCGTCCGACCGTCGCGCGCGCCTGGCCGAGTGGATCGGCGAGCCGCGCCACGGACTGCTGCTCGTCCTGCTGCTGGCGGCAGCCGCACGCGTGACGGCGATGGTGGTCTTTCCGAGCCTGTACGGTCCGGACGAAAACTTCCAGTTCCTCGAGGCGGCCCATCGTATTGCCTTCGGCTACGGCATCAAGACCTGGGAGTTCGTCGAAGGGTTGCGCTCGCTGCTGTTGCCGACCCTGTTCGCCAAGCTGCTATGGCTGGCGGACCAGGCCGGCGTGGGTCCCGAAGGCTATATCCTGATCGCGCACCTGCTGCTGGGCGCGACGTCCCTGATCGGCGTGGCGGCGGTCTACCGCATGGGCTTGCGCAGCGGACCCGCGCACGCCCTGTTGGCAGGACTGGTCAGCGCAACCTGGTTCGAGCTGGTTTATTTCTCGTTCCGGCCGCTGAACGAGGCCATCGCCTGCGATTTCCTGCTGGTCGCGCTGGCGCTCGGCTCAGCCCCCGCGACGGAATATACGCGGCGGCGCCTGCTGGCCATCGGATTTTGCCTGGGCCTGTGCCTGATGCTGCGGCTGCAACTACTACCGGGACTGGGCCTGGCGATGCTGTGGATCGGGCGGCTGCGGATCCGCACGCGCTGGCTGCCCATGATCCTGGGCGCGCTGCTGCCGGTCTGTGTATTCGGCCTGTACGACCGCGTCACCTGGGGCCAGGCGTTCCATTCCTACGTCACGTCCTACCGGGCCAACATACTCCTGGACGTGGCCGCCAAGTTCGGCACCGAGCCGTTCTACTGGTACCCGCAATCCATCGCGGCCGCGTGGGCGGGTGCCTTGCCGCTGCTGCTGGCCTTGCTGGCCTTGCGCTTGCGCTCCTCCGCCCTGTGGCTGTTGGTCGCCGCGGCGATCCTCGCCAGCCATTCGCTGATCCAGCACAAGGAAGCGCGTTACGTGCTGCCCGCGATCGTGTGCCTGGTGGTGGTGGCGGCAATGGGCTCCGCCGACCTGGTGGAGCGTGCGCGAACGCTCCTGGGCGAACGCGCCTATGCGCCCTGCCTCGCCGGCGCCGCCGTGTTCTGGCTCGCCACCTCGGCATCGCTGGCGTTCGCGCCCGGTTTCGGCGCCAACTGGTTCCGCGCTCGCGACCTGTTGCAGGTCTCGTACTGGCTCAATGCGCAGCCGGGCCTGTGCGGGCTGATGTTGTACGACCGCAATTGGTACGACACCGGCGGGTATGCCTACCTGCACCGCAACGTGCCGATCTACAGCCGCCTGCTGGACAAAAACGATCCGCCCGATGCGGAGTCGGCGTACAACTTCGTCCTGCTCGACCGCAAGTCGCTGCCACGCTACACCGCGCCGTTCGGCATCGACGCCTGCTTCGGCGAGCGTCCCGACGACCTGTGCCTGATCTCTCGCCCCGGGAACTGCCAGCTGGTGGACGATCTCCGCTCTATCCTCGACAAGCATCGGCGGGAAAACTCCGACTCGCCGATGCCGCTCGAAGAGTGGCTGCGTTCGGCCTTGCCGGAGCGACATTGAGTCCCCTGCGGCCCGCCGGCGCAGCCATCCATGGCGAGGCCGTGCGCTCTTTCGGAACCCCCGGCCCGGCCATCCATGGCCGGGCGTTCGGCCTTGCCGGAGCGACATTGAGTCGCTCCGGCAAGGCCTCACCCATTGATCAAATGCGCCATCGCCGGATGGTAGCGCTCCCCCACGGCGACCCCCAGCGGCGCCACCGCCTCGATCTGCCCCAGCTCCTCCCCGCTCAGCGCAATGCCCGGCGACGCCAGGTTTTCCTCCAGGCGGGCGAGGCTGGTGGTGCCAGGGATCGGCACGACGTCCGGCCCCTGCGCCAGCAGCCAGGCCAGCGCGAGCTGCGAGGGCGTGCAGCCCTTGCTCGCGGCGATGGACTTGATCTTGTCCACCAGCGCCAGGTTCCTGGAGAAGTTCTCGCCCTGGAAGCGCGGCGACTCGCGCCGCCAGTCGTCCGGCGCCAGGTCCTCGATCTTCTTGAAGCGCCCGGCGAGGAAGCCACGCCCCAGCGGGCTGTACGGCACGAAGCCGATGCCAAGCTCGCGCAGGGTCGGCAGGATCTGGTCCTCCGGGTCACGGCTCCATAGCGAGTATTCGGTCTGCACCGCCGTGATCGGGTGCACCTGGTGGGCGCGGCGGATGGTGGAGGGCGCCGCCTCGGACAGGCCGAGATGGCGCACCTTGCCCGCCTTCACCAGCGCGGCCATGGCGCCGACGGTGTCCTCGATCGGCACCGCCGGATCGACGCGGTGCTGGTAGTAGAGGTCGATATGGTCCACACCCAACCGCTGCAAGGAGGCGTCGCAGGCGGCACGCACGTACTCCGGGCTGCCGTTGACGCCGCGATAATTGCTGCCGGTCTGGCGCACGATGCCGAACTTGGTGGCCAGCACCACCCGGTCGCGCCGGCCCTGCAGGGCCTTGCCGACGGTGCGCTCGTTGGTGTGGGGGCCGTAGACGTCGGCGGTATCGAGGAAGGTGACGCCGAGGTCGAGCGCGCGGTGGATCAGCGCGATCGCCTGCGCTTCGCTGGCGCCGCTGCTGGAATAGAAATCGGACAGGCCCATGCAGCCGAGTCCGAGCGCGGATACCCGTGGTCCGTGTTTGCCGAGTTGTCGCTGTTGCATTGTGTTGCTCCTGTTTTCGGTAAAGGCCGATTCACTGCACGCCCGCGCCGGCGCCGCTGACACGTACCGGCGTGTAGTAGCCATCCGGCTTGTCGCCGATGGTGGCGCCGCCGGAGATCATTCCCTGCAACTCCGGCTCGAAGAAGAAATAGGGGAACTGCCGCTGCGGCCGGCTGGCTTCCTCCAGCCGCGCCGCCAGTTCGGCCGGCAGCCTGAAGTCCAGGGCCTTGAGGTTGTCCTCGAGCTGCTCCAGCTTGCTGGCGCCGACGATCAGCGAGGCGATACCGGGACGATGGGCCGCCCAGTTGAGCGCCACCTGCGCCATGCTGCGGCCAACCTGGGCCGACACCTCCTGCAGCGCGCCGACGATGCGCCAGTTGGCCTCGGTGAACTTCTGGAAGGCCGGGTTGGCGTTGTCCTTGAGCTGCTGCAGGCGTCCTTCGCCGCCGACGCCGCCCTTGCCAGGCCGATACTTGCCGGACAGCAGGCCGCTCGCCAGCGGGCTCCACACCATGATGCCCATACCGAGCTGCTGCGCCAGGGTGGTGAACTCGCGCTCGATGTTGCGCTCCACCAGCGAGTACTCGAGCTGCAGCGCCGCCAGCGGCTCCCAGCCACGCAGCTCGGCCAGGGTCTGCGCCCGCGCCGCGTACCAGGCCGGCACGTCGGAGAAACCGACGTAGCGCACCTTGCCGGCGCGTACCAGGTCGTCGAAGCTGCGCATCACCTCCTCCGGCGGCGTGATGCGGTCCCAGGCATGCATCAGGTAGAGGTCGATGTAGTCGGTACCGAGGCGCTTCAGCGAACCTTCCACCGCGCGCATGATGTTCTTGCGGTGGTTGCCGCCGGCGTTGGGATCAGGCCGCGTGCCCTGGCCGCCGTTGAAGGTGAACTTGGTGGTGAGCACCACGCGGTCGCGCACGCCGGCCTCCCGGACGAACTTGCCCAGCAGGGTTTCGCTGGTGCCGCCGGTGTAGGCGTCGGCGGTGTCGAGAAAATTGCCGCCGGCATCGAGGTAGCGGTCGAAGATGGCGCGGGCCGCTTTCTCCTCCGAGCCCCAGCCCCACTCGGTGCCGAAGGTCATGGTGCCCAGCGCCAGGCGGGAAACGCGCAGGCCACTGCGGCCCAGGGTGTAGTAGTGGTCGACGGACATTGTGGGCTTCCTCGCTGTTCGCGGCGGCGAACCGTTCGCTGCCTTCACGGGAAGCATCCTGCACCTTGCGGATTCCGCGAAAAACCCGGACTATCTAAAAGCGTTATGAAGCCACACTTCACAATCGGCCCCGACCAACTCCCGGCGCTGGCGGCCTTCGCGCGGGTGGCGCAGCGCGCCAGCTTCACCAAGGCCGCCGCGGAACTGGGGGTGAGCCCGTCGGCGCTGTCGCAGACGGTGCGCAGCCTGGAGACCCGCCTGGGTGTGCGCCTGCTCAACCGCACCACCCGCCGGGTGGGCGTGACCGAGGCCGGCGCGCAGTTCCTGCAGCGGGTGCTGCCGGCGCTGGAACAGCTCGGCGCCGCGGTGAGCGAACTCGATGAACTGCGCGACAAACCCACCGGCACGCTGCGCCTGAACCTGTCCCGCTTCGCCCTCAAGACCATCGTGGCGCCGATCCTCGGCGACTTCTGCCGCGCCTATCCCGAGGTGCGGCTGGACATCACCGCCGACGACGCCCTCATCGACCTCGTCGCCGGCGGCTACGACGCCGGCATCCGTCTCGGCGAACGGCTGGCGCAGAATATGATCGCGGTGCGCGCCAGCCGGGCGCAGCGCCTGGCGGTGGCGGGCTCGCCCGACTACTTCCGCCGCAACCCGGTGCCGCGTGAACCCGCCGACCTGCACGAACATCCCTGCATCCGCTTCCGCCTCGCCACCAGCGGCAGCATCTACCGCTGGGAGTTCGGCCGCGACGGCGAGGAGTTCGAGATCGACGTGGACGGCCCGCTCATCGCCAACGACAACGCCCTCGCCATCACCGCCGCGCTGGAAGGCCTGGGCCTGGTCCACATCATGGAGGACTTCATCCGCGAGGAACTGGCGAGCGGCACACTGGTGCGCGTGCTGGAGGACTGGTGTCCGCCCTTTCCCGGCTTTTACCTGTATTATCCCAGCCGGGCGCAGATGCCGCTGAAGCTGCGGGTGTTCATCGATTTTTTGCAGGCGCGGCTGGGGTGAGCTGCAGCCTGTTCCGATTCATGCCATGCAGTTCAAGTAGGGCGGATCGTGATCCGCCTTCCGCGGGGCACGGTAAACGGCGGGTCGCGACCCGCCCTACCGCGCTGCAGCCCGTTCCGATTCATGCCATGCAGTCCCGCTGATTATGGCCGGTTGTGTAGGGCGAATCGTGATCCAGGGTCTCGACCCGCCCGCGCTAAGCCGCAGTCCCGCCGCAGGCAAAGCGGAGGCGGGATTGTCGGATTGAGAAACTCGTGGGCATCACGATCCACCCTGAATCTGCCTCTCGACAGCACTCGGGCACAAGACGATTAGCGTAACGTGATCTTGCCCTGTCCAGCGACCGCGAGTGACAAGCAAGCCGGCCGGCCCTAGATAGTCTGCTGCGAAGGGTGTTTTGAATCTCCCCACGCGCCAGGTCAGCGACGGATCACGACTTGATTGCACTAGGAAGGTGTCGCTCTTGTACTTGACGCTTCGCCCGACAATTTGAGCCTCCTCGCAACGGGCCGGACCAGTTGGCTCAAACGCATATGAACCGATTGCAGCACTGACGGCAAGGGTCAGGGCGAAGCCTATTCCGCCTCCAACCGTCTTCGAAATACGAACTGATCTTGTGCTCACGCTCTCGCCACCTAACGATTAGACCAAACAGGTTTGCGACATGAATTGATCGTGAAAATTTCACCCGGAGTTTGTCCTACGTCAAACTCTTTCCTTAAGGCGATCAAGAGTCGTCCCCGCCGGCCAACTTAGATTGCGCCCACTCTCTTTCTTTTGTAGAGTGACGGCAGCCACGAGAATCCAGGAGGAGAGCCCGACCATGGCCAGCAGCCAGCCCTACGAGCTGATCGTCAAGAACGGGCGTTATTTCGACGGCACCGGCGGGCCGTCCGCGGTCCGTCACCTCGGCATCCGAGGCGGCAAGGTCGTAGCCGTATCGAACACCGCGCTGGACGAAAGCGGCTGCCGCGAGGTGCTCGACGCCGCCGGCAAGTGGGTGATGCCCGGCTTTCTCGACACCCACACGCATTACGACGCCGAGCTGCTGGCGAGTCCCGGCCTGAAGGAAAGCGTGCGCCACGGCGTGACCACCGTGACCTTCGGCTCCTGCTCGATCGGCATGGTCTGCTCCGAGGCGGAGGACTGCTCCGACATGTTCACGCGGGTGGAGTCGATCCCGCGCGAGCACGTACTGCCGCTGCTGCGCAAGGCCAAGCGCTGGGACACGCCGGCCGGCTACGTGGCGCACCTGGAGAGCATGCCGCTGGGGCCGAACGCCACCGCGTTCCTGGGCCACTCCGACCTGCGCGTGTCGGTGATGGGCCTGGGCCGCGCGGTGGACCGCGACCAGCGGCCGACCGAGCCGGAGCTGCAGCGGATGGAGCAGGTGCTGGAAGACGGGCTCGACGCCGGCCTGCTGGGCCTGTCGACCATGACCACCAAGTGGGACAAGCTCGACGGCGACCGCTACCGCTCCGCCTCGCTGCCCACCACCTACGCGCGCTGGAGCGAGTACGCGCGGCTCAACAAGATCCTGCGCCGCCGCGGCAAGATCCACCAGGGCGCGCCGAATATCGTCACCAAGGTGAACACCTTCCTGTTCCTGGGGGCGAGCCTGGGCATCTTCCGCAAGAAGCTGAAGACCACGCTGATCACGCTGATGGACGTGAAGTCCGATGGGCTGATGCACCGCGTGGTGGGCAAGCTGGCGCATTTCTGCAACCGCTTCCTCAACGCCGACTTCCGCTGGCAGGCGCTGCCCTGCCCCTTCGAGGTCTACGCCGACGGCATCGACCTGGTGATCTTCGAGGAGTTCGGCGCCGGCCAGGCGGCGCTGCACCTGCAGAACGAAATGGAGCGCAACCGCCTGATGCAGGACGAGAGCTACCGCCGCTGGTTCCGCAGGAACTACGAGAATCGCTTCGGGCCGCGCGTGTGGCACCGCGACTTCCACGACGCGCGCATCGCCGCCTGCCCTGACGCCTCGCTGGTCGGGAAGTCCTTCGGCCAGGTGGCGGACGAGCGCGGCATCCACCCGGTGGACGCCTTCCTGGACCTGGTGGTGGAGCACGGCCGCAAGCTGCGCTGGCACACTACCATCGGCAACTACCGCCCACATCGCCTGAAGAAGATCGTGCAGGACAAGGGCGCCATCCTCAGCTTTTCCGACGCCGGCGCGCACATCCGCAACATGGCTTTCTACAACTTCCCGCTGCGCATGCTCAAGCTGGTGCACGACGCCGAGCGCGAAGGCCGGCCGTTCATGCCGCTGGAAAAGGCGGTGTGGCGCCTGACCGGCGAACTCGCCGACTGGTTCGACGTCGACGCCGGCCGCCTGCGCCTGGGCGACCGCGCCGACCTGGTGATCGTCGACCCGCGCGGCCTGGACGATGCGCTCGGCGCCTACGCCGAGGCGCCCATCGCCGAATTCGACGGCCTGATGCGCATGGTCAACCGCAACGATGCGGCGGTGAGCGCCACCGTGATCAACGGCCGCATCGCCTGGCGCGACGGCGCCTTCGCGCCGGACTACGGCCTGGTGCGGGGTTACGGCCGCTTCCTGCGCGCCGGCGAGCACCCGGCGCGCGAAGTGCTGGAGACGGCGCTGGAGAAAGCGGCGTAAGGCTCATGCGATATACGGCAGCAACCTTCCTTTCGCCTCTCCCGCTGGGAGAGGCCGTGCCGCCAGGTGCGGGTGAGGGCGCGCAGTCAACGGGGCACGCACCTCGTCCATTCCGCCGCCGCCCTCACCCAGCCCTCTCCCAGAGGGAGAGGGGACCGGGCGGGTTGCGATGAAGACCGCCGCCACCGCCCCAGCCCGCCGCACCCAGCGGGAGCGCAGCGCCGCCACCGTGCGCAAGCTGCTGGAAGCAGCCACCGACGCGCTGATCGAGGTGGGCTACGCCAACACCAGCGTGCAGGAGATCTGCGGCCGCGCCGGCATCTCGCACGGCGGGCTGTTCCGCCACTTCAGCTCGCGCATCGAGCTGCTGATCCGCGTCGCCGATCATGTCGGCGAGGGCCTGCTCCAGTTGTACCGGCGCGATTTCGAGCGGCTGCGCAAGTCGGCCCCGAACGAGTTGATCCTGGCGCTGCAGCTGCTGCGCACCAACACCAGCTCGCGCCTGCACCAGGCCTGGTTCGAGCTCCTGATGGCGGCGCGCACCGACCGCACCCTGCACGACGCCCTGGTACCGATCTGGAAACGGCGCGACGAGGCCACCCAGCAGCTGGCCCTCGCCCTGCTACCCGACGCGTCGCGCACACTGCCGGAGTTCCCGGTGCTGGTGGACGTGCTCGTCACGCTGTTCCACGGCGAGGCGGTGGACCGCTTCCTGCGCGAGGATCCGGAAGGCGAGCGCCGGCGCATGGCCTGGCTTGAGAAGATGCTGGCGCTGCTGTTGTCGAACCAGAAGGAGCCCGCCGCCGTGGGCCGCAACACGAAACCGAGGAGAGCACCATGAACGCTGCCGTCAAACCCCTGCTGGCGGACCCCCAGGCCGAGGCTCCGGCACAGCCCGCCGCCAAGGCCCTGTACGAGGCCGTCATCGTCGGCTGCGGCTTCGGCGGCATGGGCGTGGCGATCCAGCTCGGCCGCATGGGCATCGACGACATCCTGATGCTGGACCAGTCCGACGATCTCGGCGGCACCTGGCACCAGAACACCTATCCCGGGCTGGCGGTGGACATCCCGTCCGTGACCTACTCGTATTCCTTCGAGCCCAACCCCAACTGGTCGCGCCTGTATGCGCCCGGCGCCGAGCTGAAGTCCTACACGCAGCACGTGGCCGACAAGTACCGCCTGCGTCGCTTCATGCGCTTCAACGCCACGGTGGAGAAGGCGGAGTTCGACGAGGGCCGGCAGCACTGGACCGTGCACGTGGCCGGCCAGCCGCCGGTGCGGGCGAAGGTGCTCGTCATCGCCACCGGCTACCTGTCGCACCCGAAGCGGCCGGACATCCCCGGCCTGGACAGCTTCGCCGGCAAGGTAATCCACACCGCCCGCTGGGACCATGGCTACGACCTCGCCGGCAAGCGCGCCGCGGTGATCGGCACCGGCGCCACCGCGGTGCAGCTGCTGCCGCGGATCGCACCGCTGCTGACACAGCTCGACGTGTACCAGCGCACGCCGATCTGGGTGTCGCCGAAGTACGACCCGAAGATCACCGCCTGGGTGCGCAGGCTGTTCGCCGCGCTGCCGTTCACGCAGCGGCTGGCGCGCTTCGCCACCTCGAGCTTCCTGGAGGCGATCACCTACGGCGGCGTGCTGCACAACCGCAGCTTCGCCTTCATGACGCGCTCGGTGGAGCAGACCTGCAAGGCGCACCTGGCGCGGCAGATCAAGGATCCGGAGCTGCGCCGCAAGCTCACGCCGCAGTACAGCTTCGGCTGCAAGCGCCCGACCTTCGCCAACAACTACTATCCCACCTTCAACCGCTCCAATGTCGAGCTGGTGACCGACCCCATCGAGCGCATCGAGGCGGACGGCATCGTCACCCGCGACGGCCGCAAGCGCGCCATCGACACGCTGATCCTCGCCACCGGCTTCAAGGTCTGCGAACGCGGCAACTTCCCCGCCTTCGAGGTGGTGGGCCGCAACGGCATGGAGCTGGGCGACTGGTGGGAGCGCGAGCGCTACCAGTCCTACGAGGGCATCACCATGCCGGGCTTCCCCAACCTGTTCCTGCTGCCGAGCCCGTACTCGTACACCGGGCTGTCGTTCTTCTTCACCGTGGAGGGCCAGATGAAGCACATCAAGCGCTGCCTGGGCGAGATGCGGCGGCGGCAGGCGCGCACTTTCGAGGTGACGCGCGAGGCCAACGACGCCTACGTGCGCCGCATGAAGGCGCGGCTGGCGCAGACCGTGTTCCTCAACGGCAACTGCGCTTCCGCCAACAGCTATTACTTCGACCGCAACGGCGAGGTCAGCATCGTGCGGCCGATGCCGGTGGCGACGATGCATTGGCGCTCCGCGCACTTCCCGCTCAGCGACTACCGGTTCGCCTGATGGAGGTCCAGGTACAGGGTCACCAGGTCCACTTCGAACGCAGCGGCAAGGGTCCGCCGGCGCTGTTCCTGCACGGAGTGCCGGACACCGGCGACATCTGGAAGGACGTCATCGCCGGGGCGCAGCAGCGCTATACCTGCTATGCGCCGGACCTGATGGGCATCGGCCGCTCGCAGGAGAACCCGGGCTTCGACTACTCCTTCGACGGCTACGCCGACTGGGTGGAGGCGCTGGTGCAGGCGCTCGGCATCACCGAGCCGGTGACCCTGGTGGTGCACGACTGGGGCGGCCTGATCGGCCTGGCCTGGGCCAGCCAGTACCCGCAGCGCATCGCGCGGGTGCTGATCATGAACACCGCCTTCACGCCGCTGTACCGCTGGCACTTCTGGGCGCGGGTGTGGCGCACGCCGTTGCTGGGCGAGTTCTCCATGCTGGTGATGAACCGCGCCCTGTTCCGGCAGCAGTTGCAGCGCGGCTCGCGCAAGCTGACCCTGGCGCAGATCGACGAGGCCTACCACGCCTTCCACCCTGCCGCGCGCGCGGTGGTGCTGCGGCTCTACCGCTCCGCCGATCCGCCCAAGCTGGTCGGCAAAGAGACCGCCTTCGCCGCGCTGGCGCAGCGCGTGCCGGTGAAGGTGCTGTGGGGCGAGCACGATCCCTACGTGCCGCGCTGGGTAGCCGCCACCTTCCACACGGAGGACGTGGAAATGCTGCCGGACTCCGGCCACTGGGTGCCGCTGGAGGAATCGGCCAAGGTCGCCGAGGCCCTGCTGCGGATGTAGGCGCGGCGCCGTGTCGCAGGCGGATTCCAGGGAATTCAGCGCCGCGCTGTGGGCCCTGGACCCCGGCTTTCGCCGGGGGTGACGATTGATCAGGCCTTCCCTAGGGAACCGAGCGGCACGTGGCTTCGCCGCGCCGCTTGCGCTGGGCGCACAAGGCGGCGCGGATGCGCGCCAGGAAGGGCTGGCGGTCCCCGGTCGCGACCAGCTGGCGGTAGCCGGCATCGCCACCGGCGAGGTCGCCTTCGAGGTAAGCGTAACGTGCGCGCAGTTCGAGCACCTCGTGGCTCTGGTTGGCGGTGCCGATGGCGTCGAGCAGCTTGTGCGCGGACTGCAGCTCGGCGGTGGCGGCCGACCTGTGCGGTCCAATCGCTTCGGCCTGGATCAGGTGGGCGCGCAGGATCGACTGGCCGGCGATGTCGTCCGGCTCGACGCCTTGCCAGAGCGCCAAAACCTGCCGGGCGGCATCCTGAGCCGCGACCGTATCGCGCCGCAACAACAGGGCGAGGTCGGCGGACACCAGCAGACCATTGCTGTAGGCGGTGCGCGACTTGAGCTGCGCCGGGTCGCGGCGGAACACCTGTTCCAGCGTAGCCTGCCCTGCGCGGCAGAGCTGTTGGGCCGATCCGCTCTCGCCGCGCTTGAGCTGCAGCACACCCAGGCGGAGCTGGATCGCGCCGCGCCAGGCCAGCCATTCCATGTTCCGTGGATCGTGCTCCACCAGCCGGCGGCTGATGCCATCAGCCTCGGTCCAGTCGCGCAGGCTGGCTTCGAAGTCGCCGTCCGCCTCGGCCATGGCGCCGGAGTGTTCGAGGAAACGCGCCAGCGAATATTGCCATTCCACGTCACCGGGATCCGCCGCCAGTTGCCGGCGCGCGAAGGCCACGGTCTCCGCGTTGGCGGCGCGGGCCTCCTTCAGCCGTCCCAGGAAGTACAGCTCGTAACCGCGCCAGGCCAGCTCCTGGCCGAGCGACGACGACGCCGTGCGCAGTTGCGGCGCCTCGGCGTGCAGGGCCTGCAGGTAAGCGACGGCGGCCTCGGTGTGGCGCAGCGCGGAGGCGTAATCGGCGGCGCCGATGTCCAGCATGGCGAGCTGGTCTTCCGCGTCGGCCAGCTTCTCGCGCGCAGCGCGGCTGCCGCGGTCCAGCGCCAGCACGCGGTCCATGGTCTGGCCGAACTCACGGTAGCCGGCGCGCGCGGCTTCGGCATCGCCGGCGTCGAGCTGCAATTCGGCGACGGTGGACAGCGCGTCGCCGAGCACGAACAAAACCGATACGTCGGCCGGATGGCGGCGCGCCTGTTCGCGTCCGATCCCGACCGCCTCCCTGGCCGCGGCAATGCCCGCGGCGAGCTGACCCTGGGCGCTGCGATAGCGGGCGATCTCGACCAGCGCCGTGGCGCGGGCGGCACGGCTGGCGTCGCCGGGGTGCCCCTGGTCGACGGCATCGAAGTAGGCCAGCGCCTTCTGCGCCACGGCGTCGAGCACCTCGAGGCGACCGACCGGCTGCAGCTTGTCGCGCAGGTCGCCCAGCATGAAGTTGATCAGGGCTTCCGCCTGCACCCGGCGCTGCTCCGCCTGGTCGCGCGCGCGGTAGGCTTCCAGCGCCAGCCCGGCGGTCACCGCGCCGAAGGCGACCGCCGCCGCGCTCACCAGCGTGAGCCGCCGCTGGCGGCGTTGCAGTTCGCGCCGGCGCAGTTCCTCGAAACCGACCCCGAGCAGCGCGGCCGCGATCTTCAACGCGGCATCGTGCCTGCCATCCGCGCCGCGGCGCACGTCGGCCGCCAGGTGCTCGCCGAAAGTGAGCCCGTCATCGGAACGGAGCAGGGCCGGCGCGAAACAGCCGCGCCCTTCCGGCGGAGGCGGTGCCTGGGGCACTCCCTCGACGATCAGGCAGTGGATCGCAGCGCCGCGGCCCAGCGCGCGGAAGGCCCGCACCTCCGCGTTGACCCAGCGCGAAGCGGCCGCCGCCGGGCTGCAGATGACGATGAGATTCTGCGATTGCGCCAGCGCCTGCCGCAGCGTTGCGCCGAGATCGCTGGAGGTGGCGAGTTCGGTGCGATCGCGGAATACCCGGCCGATGCGGCGCAGCAGCTGCCGGCCGTCCTGCAACCGGCCCGACAGGTGCGGCGGCACGCGGAAGCGTTCCAGCTTGCGCTGCAGCCAGGCGGCCCAGCGGGCATCCGCGTGGCTGTAGCTGATGAAGGCGCGGTAACGGAAACCCTCCCCGCTGTCCGCCATGTTGGTGTCCCGGCCCCGTATCCGGCAGCCCGCGGTCAGGTGCGGGCAGGGTGGAGGCTAGGCAAGGCCGCGGGCAGCGTCAAGGTCTGGCGGACTACAGCTTCTCCTTGAAGAACGCGATGACCCGGTCGCGCGCTTCGCGCGTCGGGTGCCCCTGGCGGTCGACGAAATGGTGCGTCAGCATCGAGTGCGCGCGGGACGAGATGCCGTGCGGATTGCCGGGGGAGGAGTCGATCTCGATGGCGCGGAACGCCGGGCCGAACGTCTGGCGCAGCGCTTCGTAGCGCTCGCGCGGTACGTAGGGATCGCTGCTGAAGCGCAGGCACATCAACTCCACGCCCTGCTCGCGCGAGCGGGCCACTGCGCGCTCCAGGTCGGCGGATGACACGCCGGGATGGCGGCGCAATTCTCCGCTCAACGGCATCGGCTGCGACGGCTGGCTGGCGACCGGGGCCAGCACTTCGTCGTCGGCCATCAGCGAGATGGCGAAGTTGCCGGTGAAGCACATGCCGATGGCGCCGACACCCTTGCCCGGGCACTCGGCGCGCGCCTTGCGGCAGAGCGCGCGCAACCAGTCCACCACCGGGCTGCTGCCGCAGTTGGCGAGCAGGTGGAACTCGCGGCTGACGCAGACATACGCCAGGTACTTGAGCGTCTTCCATTCGCCCGGCTTGCCGAACAGCAGCGGCAGGTAGACGGTGAAGCCCTGGGCGGCGATCTCGTCCGCCAGGCCGATGCACGCGTCGCTGAGGCCGGGGAGTTCGTGGATCACCACCACGCCGGGCCCGCCGCCGCGCTTGTACACGGGATGGGCGATGCCGCCGTCGCTGAAGTCGGACACGGCGTAGTCGGCGATGGGCATTCTGAACCCCCGGTGGACCAGCGATCAGTGGCTGGTGACCAGGCGGCTCTCAGTTACCTCCAGCTTCTTCCGGCCACCGACCTAGCCTGGTCACCCGCCACCAGAGCATTCTCTCTTTACGTGCACACATCTTCCCCTCTCCCGCAAGCGGGAGAGGGGAACAAACATGTATGCATCTAAACCAAAGACGCTCTAGTTTAGTGTCCCGCCGCAACCTTTGAACACCTGGTCCGGCGACTTCGGATAAGCCGCGGCCAGCGTCTGGAAGGTGGCGACCCTGCAATAGACGATCTGCGGTGCGTACGACCCCATCCCGCCACTGCCGATGGCCCCCTGGAAACCGGGTGCCGCCAGCATCTGCCTATAGATCACCGCGCCCGGTGATTGCGGACCGAACGGCATCCAGTTGAAGCCATGGGCGGCATCGGCGCCGGCGGGCGCGGTGCTCTGCACCGTCACCGCCACGTTGTAGTACCCGCCGGAGTCGAGCACCGCCTGCCGGTCGCCAACGCAGCCGACCACTTCCGTGCTGGTCGAAGTGTCCTGGCAGATGGACCAGTAGCGGACGTTGGCGGCGCTGCCCGCCGGCACGGTGGCCGAGGACGTGAAGCTCGGCGCCTTGCCGCGGACGATGTACAGATAGCCCGCCGGCAGGCCGAGCGTGGCCGACATGTAGCGGTTATCGCCGTTGACGGCGGCGCCGGCACCGTTGAACACGCTGAACGACGGCGCCTGCGGCGCACCGAACGGCGCCTGCCCCGGCGGACTGTTCACCGCGTACAGGGCGTTCTGCAACTCCTGCGATGCCGTGTCCTGGCAGGCGGCGGTCTGGACGAGGGTGGAAAGCGGCTGCCCGCCGACGGTCAGAGTCGGCAGCGGGACGTCGCCCGAAGCGGTGCTGCCGTACGGCATGTAAACGCGGTAGAGCAGATAGAGATGCTGGCTGGATGCCGGGACCGGTCCGAACAGCGTGCTCTGCGGGGGCACGTAAAGGGTATTGGCGGCCGGCGATGCGGGTGGCGCGCCGAACACGATGAAGGCGGTGTACGGCTGCCCGGCCGCCGTCGACGCATCGGCCTGGGTACGGCCGGCGGTGGGCTTGGTCCCCGTCTGTGTCTGCAACTGGTAGTCGCTCAACGCGCCGATCAGCTTCCAGCCCGAATCGTACAGGCTGATGGAGAAGTAGCGCGCATTGGGAAACTGGCCGTCGATGCGGACCTGCATGCCCGCGGTGCCGCTTTGCGGCGGGCTGGCCTGCCAATAAGTGGCGTTCGCCTCCGGGAAGGCGAAGTTCTGCGTCGCGGTATCGCCGTAGATCGGCGACCAGTCGCAGCCCTGGGCAAGCGGCACGGCGGAGCGGTAGCTCGGCACGTTCGGCGACACGATCTGCGCGTAGCCATACTTGCCGGGCGTGTATTGCCCCTGATCGGGCGGTGGCGTTCCGGAACCCGCGGCCGCGACCGTCAGCGGCAGCGCGGCGCAAATACCATGGACAACAATGCATCCTGCACGACGAAGTGCATATCGCATAAGCATGGCCCTCTGAGCAAGGCACCTTGAACCATCTTTGGGCGCTGCAGTCCTGCCGCGCCGGGTGCCGTTCCCGATCTGACGTCCGGGATTACACCAGATCAGACCGCGCCGATCGCGATTGGTTTGCTGCGTCTCTGGAATCTTCTATGCAAAGAACGTACAAGCGCCGTGAACTGGATCACTGGCTGTTCCGTGCAGTCCTCCCTGCGGGGGACAATGCGGTCAGGGATGGGTCAGGACTTCGTCGTGACGTTCAAGCCGAGCGTGCCTTCCTCCACACGCTGATCGAGCGTGCGCACCTGCTCCAGCACGGCGCGCTGTAATCGCTGCTGCTGCTGCGTCGCCAGCGCGGCCGGCGACAGCCGCCGGCCGATCACCAGCGCCGCGACGGCGGCGTCGTTGTGACGGCTCTGGCCGTCGCCCCCTGCACCAGCCGCGCCGAAGCCGCAGCAGCCCAGCACCGGTGCGCCACCCAGGGCGCCGCGCGCGCCCTCGATCTCGTCGCCGACGGCCGTTTCGCCCAGCAGGCGTGCGCGCAGTGCGCAGTAGTGGAGCAGCGCCAGCACCGGCTCGGACACGCCGCCGCGGGCGACGGCCTGCTGCACCACCTCGGCGCCGGTGGCGAACGCCATCATCGGGTCGGCTTCCATCAGGGTGAGTACCGTCCCTTCGGCCACCGGTTGCGTCAGCCGCAGGCCGCCGCGTGGCGTGAAGTAGCCGGGCAGGTTGAGCGAGTAGCGGCCGCTCGCATCGGCCGATCCGAGCGCGCGGCCGCTGGCCAGCGTCAGGTGCTTGTTGTGGAAGGCGGCGCGGTTCGAGCCGAGCAGCTGGCTGTAGACGTCTGCGGCGATGCGTCCGTCGAGCGCCAGCACTTCGTTGCCTTCGACCGCACTCACCGTGACACGCGCCGCGGTGGCACGGAAACCATGCGACAGGGCCACGCCGAACTCGAGCCCGGTTTCCACCACGGCCAGCAGCAGCGCGTCGCCCAGCACCTGCGATCCGGCGAACACGCTGTTGGCTTCCATGCGCCAGTCGTCGGTGGCACAGGTGCCGAAGATGGGATAGCGGCCGAACGATTTGCTCCTGAGCGCTTCCACGATCTCGAACGCCGCCGACGCGGCGTGCCGCGTGGCACCGGGCATCAGGCACAGCAGCAGCACCGAGGCACCGCGCGCGGCCAGGTCCCGCTGCGGGTCCAGCGTCGGCTCGAAGTAAGGAGCGATGCCGGCGGCGGCGGTGACCTCGTCCACTGCTTTGCGCCAGTCCTGCGACACGCCGGCGGCCGCCGCCCAGCGCACGCGCAGGTGCGGCGAGGCCAGGGCCACCACCAGCACACCGCCTTCCTGCAGCTGGTTGCAGATCTCGCCCGCGGTGGTGGCGCCGAGCACCGGCACCTCGCCCACGCTGTGCCGCACGCCGTCGAGCAGGCGCTGCAGATCGCAGTCGGCGGAGGCGTACACCAGCACCAGCGACAAGGCATGCGTGCCGATGAACGAGCGTGCCTCCGCCGCCGCGTCGGCGCCGGCGGCAAAAGCGTCCTGCCCCGTCCTGCGACGGTAACCGTAGCCGAACTCGATCTCCGGGACCGACCCGGATTCGGTTCGCGCGGTCATGCCGGACACCTGTGCATCGCCTGCCTCCTCGTGCCTGCGGACCGATCTGCGCAGTCCGGGCCTTGCTATATCGACCGCTGCCGCGCGCACCGCAGCAGGTGCGCGACATACGGCACACGTGAGCGCACGAACGCCCTTGCGGCCGTGGCATGATGGTGCCATGTCCATCGCCATCGTCCGCCTGGGAACGCCGCGCCTGCGGGACGAGGGCCTGCGCATCGGCACCGTCCGGCGGCCGCCACGCGGCGTGCCCAAGGCGGAAATCGCGGCACGCGACTATTACGACGTCTGGCTGCCTCTGCTCTCGCCCAGTGCGGAGCTGTTCCGCGAAGCCCGCGCGATCGAGGACGAAGCCTCGTGGCAGGCATTCCGGCGCAAGTTCCGGGCCGAGATGAAGCGCCCGGACGCCAGCCGCACCCTCGACCTCATGGCGGCGCTTTCGCACCGCACCAGCCTGTCCGTCGGCTGCTACTGCGAGAACGAGTCGCGCTGCCACCGCAGCGTGCTGCGCGAGCTGCTGGCCGAGCGCCAGGCCGATATCGCCTCGAGCTAGCGCACTTTCACTTTTACGTGCACGCAGTCTTTCCCCTCTCCCGCACCCGGGAGAGGGGAAAGACCATGCATGCGTCTCGAAGGCTCAGAACGCCGCTTCCGGCACGCTCAGCGTGGTGTCGTCCAGCCGCTGCAGCAGCTCGGCGCAACGCTGCGCGCGCGGCAGTTCGTAGCGGAAGAAGTAGCGGCAGGCATACAGCTTGCCCTCGTAGAAATCACGCGCGCCGGCTTCGGCGCGGGCCAGGCCGGCGCTCGCCACCTGCGCCTGCTGCAGCCACAGCCAGGCGATGACGATGTGGCCGAGCATGTCCAGGTAATAGGCCGCATTGGCCAGGTACAGCTCGACCTTGCCGGCCAGCGCGGCGGATGCCAGCGTGCCGGTGGCGGCGACCGCCAGCTTCACCGCGGCTTCCAGCGCCGCCGCGTATTCCGCCAGTTGCGGCTCCCCGGCCGACTTGGCCGATGCGAGCATGCGCGCCGTCAGCAGGCGCAAAGCGGCGCCGTTCTGTATCGCCACCTTGCGGCCGAGCAGGTCCAGCGCCTGGATGCCGTTGGTGCCCTCGTGGATCGGGTTGAGGCGGTTGTCGCGGTAGTAGCGCTCCACCGGGTAGTCGCGGGTGTAGCCGTAACCGCCGAGCACCTGGATCGCCAGCTTGTTCGCCTCCAGGCACCACTCGCTCGGCCAGGCCTTGGCGATCGGCGTGAGGATCTCCAGCAGCAGGCGCGTCTCCTCGCGCTGCCGCGGATCATCCGCCGCTTCGAGTTCGTCCACCAGCCTGGCGCAATACAAGCCCAGCGCCAGCGCGCCCTCGACATAGGCCTTCTGCGCCAGCAGCATGCGGCGCACGTCGGCGTGGCGGATGATCGGCACCGGCTTGCTCGCCGGATCCTTGTCCGTCACCGGCCGCCCCTGCAGGCGGGTGCGGGCGTAGTCGAGCGAGTAGCGGTAGCCGGCGATGCCGAGCGCGGTGGCGCCGAGGCCGACGCCGATGCGCGCCTCGTTCATCATGTGGAACATGCAGGCCAGGCCCTGGTTCTCCAGGCCCACGCGCTCGCCCACCGCGGGCTCGGTCTCGCCGAAATTGAGGGCGCAGTTGGTGGTGCCGCGATAACCCATCTTGTGGTTCAGGCCGGCCAGGCGCACGCCATTGCGCTGCGTCGGCAGGCCGGCGGCGTCGAGCCGGTACTTGGGCACGATGAACAGCGAGATGCCCTTGCTGCCGGCCGGCGCGCCATCGACGCGCGCCAGCACCAGGTGCACGATGTTGGACGACAGCTCGTGCTCGCCGCCGGAAATCCACATCTTGCTGCCGACGATGTGGTAGCTGCCGTCGGCCTGCGGCACGGCGCGGGTCCGGATGTCGCCCAGCGAGGAGCCGGCCTGCGGCTCGGACAGGCACATGGTGCCGAAGAAGCGGCCCTCCAGCATCGGCCGCATGTAGCGCGCCTGCTGCTCCGCGCTGCCATGCACGCGCAGCAAGTTGGCGGCGGCGGCGGTGAGGAAGGAGTACGCGGCGGTGCCCGGATTGGCGGCGCTGAACTGCGCGCCGGCCGCCGCGGCCACGCAGTACGGCAGGCCCAGCCCACCTTCAGCGGCGGGGAAGGCGGCGGCGAGGAAGCCACCGGCGATGTAGGCGTCGAGCGCCTCCTTCACCTCCGGGATCATGTGCACGCGGCTGCCGTCGAAGTGCGGCTCGTTGGCATCGGCCTTGGCGGCGTGCGGCAGGTATTTCTCCTCCGCCAGGCGGGTGGCGGCCTCGATCACCTGGTCGAAGGTGGAGCGGTCGTGGGCGGAAAAGCGCGGGTACTTGCACAGTGCCGCCGCGTCCAGCCACTCGTACAGCAGGAAATCGAGGTCACGGCGCGGAATCAGGGTGGACACGGTGCTCCTCCGGCATTTATGGGTGCGCCCCCGCGCGGCCCGGCCGGGAGCCGTGCATCGATTCTACCCGCGGCGCCCGGGCGGGGTTATCCTGCACCTATTCCCAAAACAATCGCTCCGGAGAACCGATGTCCACCGCCACCCGCCCCGCCCAGCCCGCCGCCGACGCCGCCGAACTGGAACTGTTCCGCGACAACGTGCGCCGCTTCTTCGCCGCCGAGGTGGAACCGCACATCGAAAGATGGGAAAAGGACGGTCGCGTGCCGCGCGAGTTCTACTACCGCATGGGCGAGGCCGGCCTGCTGTGCGTGGACCAGCCGGAGCAATACGGCGGCAGCGGCGCTGGCTTCGAGTTCTCCATGATCGTGCTGGAGGAGGCGGCACGCATGGGCTTCCTGGCGCTGTCCTCCAATCTCTCCGTGCACTCGGACATCGCCGCGCCCTACATCCTGCACCTCGGCAGCGAGGAGCAGAAAGCGCACTGGCTGCCGAAGATGGCCAGCGGCGCCGCGATCGGCGCCATCGCCATGACCGAGCCGGCCGCCGGCTCCGACCTGCAGGGCATCAAGACCACCGCCCTGCCCGATGGCGAGGGCGGCTACTTCATCAACGGCTCCAAGACCTTCATCACCAACGGCCAGAACGCCGACGTGATCGTGCTCGCGGTCAAGACCGACCCCAAGGCCGGCGCCAAGGGCACCACGCTGTTCCTGGTGGATGCCACCCTGCCCGGCTTCAAGCGCGGCCGTAACCTGGACAAGATCGGCCAGCACAGCGCCGACACCTCCGAGCTGTTCTTCGACAACGTGCGGGTGCCGGCCTCGGCGGTGCTCGGCCGCGTCGGCAACGGCTTCGGCCACCTGGTGGACGAATTGCCGCGCGAACGCCTGGCCATCTCCGTCACCGCCGTGGGCCATTCCCGCGGCGCGCTGGAAAAGACCATCGACTACGTCACCACGCGCAAGGCCTTCGGCGCCGCCATCGCCAGCTTCCAGAACACGCGTTTCAAGCTGGCCGAGATGAAGACCGACATCGAGGTCCACCAGGCCTTC
This sequence comes from Nevskia sp., assembly GCA_031291075.1. Taxonomy (GTDB): domain Bacteria; phylum Pseudomonadota; class Gammaproteobacteria; order Nevskiales; family Nevskiaceae; genus Nevskia. Next base: position 49,538 of record JARLJS010000235.1, read on the forward strand.
ATCGAGAAGTGCACGCACAAGTACATGGCGCACCAGCTGGACGTGCCCACCGCGGCGATGATCAAGCTGGCCACCACCGAGCTGGAGGCGCGCGTCACCGACGGCTGCCTGCAGCTGTTCGGTGGCTACGGCTACATGGTGGAGTACCCGATCTCGCGCTACTACGTCGACGCGCGCATCCAGCGCATCTACGGCGGCACCAGCGAGATCATGAAGGAGGTGATCGCGCGCTCGCTGGTGGGACGCGGCTAGGGCCTGTTGACCATTACTTTGGCACTGCGACGGGGTGCGGCGGCGACACGGCGCCGCGAAGCGTGGGTGCGGGAGCCGCCGCATACGGCCCCTCCCGCTCCACCGCGCTTCGCGCGCTCCGAGTCGGGGCCGTTTTTCGCGCAGTGCAAGGAACGAACGACGCGGTGTACTGGAAGTACATAAGGAGTGAGAGACGTGGCAATGCGCGAAAATAGCCCCCGTCCCGAAGGGTTGGCCCCGGATTTGCGGCCAGGCGGCGTTGCTCGTCGCTTACGTACTCCCAGTACGCTACGCTCCTCGC
>JARLJS010000025.1 GCA_031291075.1 Nevskia sp.
ATTAAGTTGGGACTGTCGTCCCCGCGGAGGCGGGGACCCAGTTCTGCTTTGGAGCTTCGTGCAAAATCGAAAACTGGATTCCCGCCTGCGCGGGAATGACGAAGAAATTTAGTTAACGAATTTCCAACTCACCACACTAGGACATCAGCGCCACGAACCGGTCCGCCGGGATCGCGGCGCTGTAGAAGAAGCCCTGCGCCTCGTCGCAGTCGTGCTCGCGCAGGTAGGCCTGCTGTGCCTCGTCCTCCACGCCCTCGGCGACTACCCGGATGTCCAGGCTGTGGGCCATGGCGATGATGGCGTTGATCACCGCGGCGTCGGCGGTGTCGGTGGTGAGGTCGCGCACGAAGCTGTGGTCGATCTTGATCTTGTCGATCGGGAAGCGGGTCAGGTAGGACAGGCTCGAATAGCCGGTGCCGAAATCGTCGATCACCACGGTCACGCCCAGCGTGCGCAGGCGGCGCAGCACCTCGGCGCTCTCCTCCGGGTTGCGCATCAGCATGCCTTCGGTGATCTCCAGCTCGAGGTGCTCGGCTGCCAGCCCGGTGGTGGCCAGCGTGTCCTCCACCACGCCCAGCCAGTCCTGCTGCTGGAACTGGCGCGGCGAGACGTTGACCGCCAGCCGCAGCGGCAGGCCGGTGCGCCGCTGGATCTCGGCGCATTCGCGGCAGGCGTTGCGCAGCATCCATTCGCCCAGCTGCAGGATCTGGCCGGTCTCCTCCGCCACCGGGATGAAGCGGCCGGGCGCGATGAAGCCGCGCTCCGGGTGGTGCCAGCGGGCCAGCGCCTCCATGCCGACGATGCGGCCCGAGCGCAGGCAGATCTCCGGCTGGAAGAACACCGACAGCTCCTCGTGCTCGATGGCGCGGCGCAGCGCGCTGCCGAGCGCCAGGCGGTCGGCCGTCTCCTGCATCATCGCCTCGGTGAACCACTGGATGTTGCTGCGGCCGGCGGCCTTGGCCTGGTACATGGCCACGTCGGCGTGCTTGAGCAGGGTGGTGGTGTCGGTGCCGTCGTCGGGATACAGGCAGCCGCCGATGCTGGGGGTGACCAGCAGCTCGTGGCCGTCGATGGTCACCGGGGTGGAGATGGCGTCGGTGATCTTGGCGATCACCGGGATCAGTTCGTCGCGGCTGCGCACGTCGACCAGGACGATGACGAACTCGTCGCCGCCCAGGCGGGCCACCGTGTCGACGTCGCGCACGCAGGTCTTGAGCTGCTCCGACAGCGACAGCAGCAGGCGGTCGCCGAACTGGTGGCCGAGCGTGTCGTTGACCCGCTTGAAGTGGTCCAGGTCGATCATCAGCACCGCCACCTGGCGGCCGTTGCGCCGCGTCTGGCGCATCGCCATTTCCAGGCGGTCAAGCAGCAGGGCACGGTTGGGCAGGCCGGTGAGGGCGTCGTGCTGCGCGGTGTGCCGGATGTAGGCCTCAGTGCGCTTGCGCTCGGTGACGTCCTCGGCGGTGCCGACCAGGGCGAAGATCTCGCCGTCCTTGAACAGGGGGCCGCTGGAGAACGAGATGGTGAAGCGGGTGCCGTCGCGGCGTACCAGGTCGGCCTCCTGGTTGTGCACCGAGCGCGCGCGCAGCACCTGTTCGCGGAACATGATCGAGATGCCGCCCACGTACTCCGGCGCCAGCAGCATGGAGAACTTGGAGCCGATCATCTCGTGCTCGGCGTAGCCGGTGACCTCGCAGGTGCGCCGGTTGACCATGGTGAAGCGGCCCTGCAGGTCGATGACGAAGATCGCGTTGGTGGCGTTCTGCATCACGCGTTCGCGGAACTCGTTGGCGCGACGCAGCTCCTCCTCGGCGTCGCGGCGGCAGCGCACCATCTCGTTGAAGCTGTCGGCCAGCTCGCCCAGCTCGTCGCGCGTGCGCACCTCGATCTGGTGCTCCAGGTCGCCGGCGGAGACCCGCATGGCGCCGGCGCGCAGGCCCTGGATCGCCTCCTGGATGCCGCGCGACACCCACCACGACACCAGCAGGCCGCAGCACATCAGGAGCAGCGCCGAGGCCAGGATGGTGCTGAGCAGCACCTGCTGCGCCAGGCGTGAGCCGTTACCGAACACCGCGGTGAAACCCTGCTCCAGGCGGGTGAGGTCGCCGTTGATGGCATCGAGCTGGGCCAGCAGCTGATCCTGACGCTCCCGCGTGATGTTGCCGGACGTCACCGCGGCGTGGATCACGGTGGCGAGGTCGACCAGGCGCAGCACGTACTTGTCGCCCTCGGCCCAGGTCGCCAGGGCCGGCGTGAAGAAACGCGAGTGGGCGAAGTGGCGGTACACGCTGAGCATCGACGGGAAGTCCTCGACGGCGTTGCCGCCGGCGATGAACGCGCGCATCACCAGGTCCTCGTCGATCTGCGGCTTGTCCAGTTCCAGGCGCGCCATGCGATCGCCCAGCGGCACGCGGATCGCGTCCTCGTAGCGGTGGTAGTCGGCTTCGTCGTGGGTGCGCAGGTAGCGCACCAGCCAGTAGACGCCGTCCTTCTGGCCGCCCGACCACAGCCCCTCCGACTGGATGTAGCCGCGCACGCCGGTGGACAGCACCAGCGAGAAGTTCATGATCGCCAGCAGGCCGAGGATCGCCACGCTGAAGGCCAGCACCATCATCGCCAGCTTGGCCCGGATCGACAGGTTGAACAGCCAGCGCGCCAGCAGCGTGCGCGCCACCGGGCGCGGTTGCTCCGCCGCCGCCGGGATCGGCAAGGCCAGCTCGGGAAGCGCGTCGCGCGGCGGCGTCATGCGCACGCGGCACCGGACGCAGGAAGGACGCGCCCGCAGTACGACCGCCGGTTGTGTTGTGCCTGTATCATCCAACGCTTTCCTAAGCGGACCTTATATTGAGCGGCACGGTCCATTTTAGAGGGGAATATCCGGTATGTTTTTCCCACCCCCGAGGACCTTGTATTCTTGAACCGATACGTTGAACCAACGTTCGATTTTCGCTGTTGTCGGTACATCCAGATCTTAGGCTGCCGCCGTCCTGGCGCTCTACTCCGGCGGCGGATCCCTGACGCCGGATGCGGAATTCCCGCGGGAACTCTTGGCCAAGTCTCGCTTTTGCCAGAATGCTCCAATTTTTCCAAATTCGATCATCATCCGTGAGCAAGCATCTATCCACAGGGTCCGGACGAGCGGCGGGCAGCGTCCGCCGCTTGGCGGCCGGAATGGCCCTCGCCGCCGTTCTGGCCGCCTGCACGGCCGCCCGGCCGCGGACCGGCGAGGTGGCGGCATGCGCCGACCAGGGTTCGCCGGCCTGTGCTGCGGCGCGGGATGGCTTCCAGCGCGTGCACTACACGAACATCCAGCCGGGGCGGCTGGTGGTGGCGAGCAGCCGGGCGCTGGGCGACCTCAACTTCGAGGTCGGCGAGCGCGACGACGCCGGCGGCCGGGTCGAGGCGGACTACGTCGCCGCGGCCCCGGTCCACGAGAAGCAGCTCGACGAGAAGTTCAAGGAGGCCATGCACCCGTATGCGGGCGCCCGGGTGGCTGCGGCCGTGACGGTCACGCCCGGCGAGGCCGGTGCCGAGGTCCGCCTGCGCCTGACCGCGGTGCCGGCGGACGGCGCGGCGCCGCGTCCGATCGACAGCGTCACCCCTTACCAGCTGTTCTTCAGCCAACTTGGCTTCGAACTGGGCCTGAACGCCGCCACGGTGCCGGAACCAAAGGAGGAGCGGCACCGGGTCAACGTGCCCGTCATGCAAATGCCATGATCGGCACGGCTTTGTATGATGGCCGCTGATCCCCGACCGGCCCTCGCGATGACCCACCGCCTTGTTGCAGCCGCCCTGACCATGTTGATCTCGTCCGCAGCATCCGCCGATCCGCCGCCGCCGCTGGACGCCATCACTGCCGCCAACGTCGCGGTCAATTCCTACGCCAACGTGCAGCAGGTGCGCACCACCCACATCGCGCTCGACCTGGCGGTGGATTTCGCCAAAAAGACGTTGTCCGGCAGCGCCGAGCTGCAGCTCGAGCGGGTCGACCCGGGTGCGGCGGAGGTGGTGCTGGATACCAGCGCCCTGGACATCGCCAAGGTGGAGACCAGCGCCGACGGCGAGGTCTGGCTCAGCGCAAAGTACACGCTGGGCGCCGTCGACGAGGTGCTCGGCGCGCCGCTCACCGTGGCGCTGCCGCCCGGCGCGACCCGGGTGCGGTTGAGCTACGCCACGCGCCCGGAGGCTTCCGGCCTGCAATGGCTGACGCCGTCGCAGACGCTGGGCAGAAAGCATCCGTTCCTGTTCACCCAGTCGGAATCGATCCACGCCCGCTCCTGGATCCCGCTGCAGGACACCCCGCTGGTGCGCGCCACCTACGACGCGCGCATCCGTGTGCCGAAGGGCCTGCGGGCGGTGATGAGCGCCGAGATGCACGACCGGCCGGATGCCACCGGCGCCTGGACCTTCCACATGCCGCAGGCCATCCCGGGCTACCTGATCGCCCTGGCGGTGGGCGACCTCGGCTTCCGCAGCACCGGTCCGCGCACCGGTGTCTACGCCGAGCCGGCGCTGCTGGCCAAGGCCGCCTACGAGTTCGGCGAGACCGAGCGCACCCTGCAGCTGATGGAAAGCGCTTTCGGCCCCTACCGCTGGGGACGTTACGATATCCTGGTGCTGCCGCCGAGCTTTCCCTTCGGCGGCATGGAGAACCCGCGCCTGACCTTCGCCACCCCCACCGTGATCACCGGCGACCGCATGCTGGTATCGCTGGTCAGCCACGAGCTGGCGCATTCCTGGTCCGGCAACCTGGTCACCAACGCCAGCTGGAACGACTTCTGGCTCAACGAGGGCGTCACCGAATACCTCACCTACCGCCTGCTCGACATGCAGTTCGGCCAGGCGCGCGGCGACATGGAGCGGGTGCTGGGCCTGGCCGACCTGAAGGACTCGATGGCGCACCTGGACCGCGTCGACTGGTCCCTGCTGCGGCAGCCGCCGGCCAAGGACCCGGACGCCGTGTACAGCTCGGTACCGTACGAGCGCGGCGCCTTGTTCCTCACCTGGCTGGAGACCCGCTTCGGCCGCGAGGCTTTCGACGCCTTCCTGCGCGGCTGGTTCGACGACCACGCCTTCCGCAGCGCCGGCACCGGCGAGTTCCTGGCCTACCTGCAGGACAAGCTGCTGTCGCGCCAGCCGGGCAAGGTCACCCAGGCGCAGATCGACGCCTGGATGCACCAGCCGGAACTGCCGGACTTCGCCGTGCTGCCGCACTCCGACGCGCTGGCCGAGGTCGACCGCCAGCGGGCCGCCTGGCTGGAAGGGCGTAGCACGCCGGACGCGCTGCCGGCCGCGCAGTGGAGCGTGCACGAGTGGCAGCGCTTCCTCGACGAGATGCCGGACGGCGTGACCCTGGACCAGCTGCGCGCGCTGGATGCCCGCTACCACCTGACGGCGTCGCACAATGCCATCCTGGCCTGCAGCTGGCTGCGGCTCGCCCTCGCGCACGGCGACACCGCGGTGTACCCCGCCGTGGAGCGCTACCTGAAGACGGTCGGCCGCATGCGCCTGATCAAGCCGCTGTACCGCGAACTGGTCAAGACCCCGCAGGGCAAGGCCTACGCCGAGCGGCTTTACGCGCAGGCCAAGTCCGGTTACCACCCCATCGCCCAGCAGGCGGTCGAGCGGGTGCTGAAGGGAGAAAGCGGGGGCTAAAGGTTTGTCCCCCCGTTGCAGCAGACAGGGGCGGCGGCGCCCCGCTAAAATCGATAGCGTCGGTGCCGCGTTGCGGCGCCGAGAGGGCTGGCAAGGGATTGCCCTCCCAAAGCCGGTGTGAGAGGACAGCGGGGCGGACAGGATGCCCGCGGGGCGTCCGCCACCCCCACAACGCTCGGGTTATGGATATGAAACGGAGTTTCGGGTTCCTGGCGCCGCTAGTGACGGTTCTGGGTGCTGTTCTTGCGGCTGGCTGCGGTGACTCGTCCGCCCCGGCGACGGCACAAGGTGGCGGCGCGGGCAGCTCGGGGGGCTCCGGTCCCACCAGCACTGCCGCGCTGGTTTACGGTTGCGACTGGCTGATCGAGTCGACCGCCGAGAACGACAACTTCGCCTTCCCGGAAACCAACGCCGTCTACTGGCTGGCGGCGCTGCCCGACCATGTCGGCCCCAAGGACACCATCGAGATCGCCGGCACCAGCGCCAGCGCGCGCTACTTCTCGTTCGCGGTCTACGACGAGAACGGCAAGATCGAGTCCCAGCTCGACGATTCCGATATCGTCGGCCAGAGCGCCACGCCCGCCGCGCTGGTGCCGTCCGGGCAGTCGTACACGGTCAGCGTGGTCTACAGCGCAACCGCCAAGGCCGCCGGCACGACCCTCGTCGCCAACCCGCTGCAGAACAACCTGCGCCAGCCGCGCCATAAGTTCCTGCTATACCGCCTGTACCTGCCGACCTCGGGCGCGGACGGCCGCGGCAACCTGCCGGCGCTGACGTACGTCAGCAGCACCGGGATCCGCACCCCGCTGGCGCAGACGCCCGACCAGGCTTCCTGCAACACCATCTACAACAACGTCGCAGCCTTCTACGCCTCCGGGGGCGGCACCAAGGGCACCGGCTCTCTGATCCTCATCGGATCGGCCGTGAAGCCGCCGCAGATGACCATCTACCGTTCCAGCAGCGGCGTCTTCGAGAACATGGACGTCCGCTACATGAACGTGAAGACCAACACCTCGCTGGGTGAGCTGTTCCTGATCCGCGGCCAGGCGCCGGGCTTCGGCGGCGGTGCCTCGACGCCGCAGGTGCGTTACTGGTCGATCTGCAGCGATGAGCTGCGCAGCACCGAGGTGGTGCAGTGCCTCGCCGACCGGGACGCGACGTTGGATGCCGATGGCTACTACAACGTCATCATCGCCACCACGGCGCCGTCCGGCTACGGCACGGCGTTCGAGTACCTGCCGTGGGGGACGCAGCCCTTCGGTCGCCCGATCTACCGCCAGCTGCTGGCGGATCCCGGCTTCAAGCAGTCGATCGACAACAGCAGCAGCGCCGTCGATCCGAAGACCGCCATGGGCACGTACTATCCCCAAACCACCTACTGCAGCCGGAGTGTGTTCAGCGCCAACCTGGCGGCCGGCACGGCGGCGGTGTTCAAGGCCTGCCAGAGCAGCGAAGGGGTGGGCTCGGTGCCGGACCTGTGAAGAGGCCGCCGATCACTCGTGGATCGGCGCCTGCGCCAACGATTTCTCGGCCGATGCGTCGAGCGGCAGGCCGAGGCTGTTGAGGGTGCCGGCCAGCATCTCGTAATGGCCGATCAGCAGGCATAGCTCCAGCAGCCGGCGCTCGTCGTAGTGCGCCGCCAGCGCCTGCCAGGTGGCAGGTTGCAGGATGCGGTCGCGGTGCAGCTCGTCGACGGATTGCAGCAGTGCCGCCTGGCGCGGTTCCCAGCCCTGCGCGGCGGGGCCCTGCGCGACACGCGCGATCTGCTGCGGGCTCAGGCCCACGCGCAGGCCGATGGCGACGTGATGTCCCCATTCGTAGCGGCAGCGGCAGTTCCAGCCCACGCGCAGGATCGCCAGCTCGGTGTCGCGCCGATCCAGCCGGCCAAAGGGCATCAGCCGCGCCGCGAAGGGGAACCAGGCGCGGAACAGGCGCCAGTGCCGCATCAGCACCAGGAAGATGGCCGGCGTGTCGCCGCGCACGAACCGTCCCAGGCCCCAGGCCACCAGCCGCGGGCCGCCGGCTTCCGGCAGAGGTGCGATGCGCGAGCCGGGAGCAGGGTGCCAGCCGCCCGGCGGGGCGAGCTGCCGCTCGACGGGAGTGGTCATCGCGGTGCGCGTTCAGCCGGCGCGGTGGGCGGCGAATACCGCCACCACGCCGACTTGCTCCAGCTCGACGCGGGCGAAGTTGCGGGACAGGCCGGCGCGCAGGGTCTCCAGGTCGTCGTTGCGGTTGCCGAAGATACCCTTGGAGTTGTAGAGCGACATCAGGGCGCGGCCGATCAGGTTGTGGCGCACACCCTGGCCGAGGATGGTGCTGCCGAACAGCACCCCGCCCGGACGCAACTGCGAGGCGCAGTGTTCGAACACCGCCGCCTTGCTGTGCATGTCACCCGGCAGGCAGTGCAGCAAGTAATTCAGCGCGATGGAGTCGAACGGCGCTTCCGGCAGCGAGAAGGGTTCCAGCACGTTGAGCTGGTGCGTGGTCGGGTGATAGCGCTGCAGCCGCGCCAGGGTCGCCTCCAGGGTGTTCGGATTGAGGTCGCCCAGCACCACCTGCGGCTGTTCCACCGGGAAGCGGCAGCGGTCCAGGAAGTAGCCGGTGCCGACGCCGATCTCCAGGTGCCTGGCGCCGATATGCTCGTCGTAGTTGCGCAGCAGCCGCGTGCTGGGGCAGCGCCAGGCGTGGTCGTTGGAAAAGCCCAGCACGAAGCGGTCATAGACGCGCAGGGTTCGCGGCGTGTAGATGGCGGCGCCGCGCTGGGCGTCGGCGGTGGCGGCGGTGGTCATGCAAAGGCCTCCGGGGATATGGGGGAAAAGGTTTGCCGAATGCTAGCAGAGGCCGGGCGCGGGACACGTCGCGGACAGGTGCTCGGCGATGCGCTGCTCCAGCCAGTACAGCGGTCGGCCGCCGCGGTCGGCGGCGACGAAGCCGACGTGGCCGCCCTGCGGCGACAGCTCCAGCGTGACCGCGGCGGCCAGCTCGCGTTCCGCCGGGATGATCGAAGGCACCATGAACGGATCGTCGATGGCGTTGACGATCAGGGTGGGCCGGCGGATTCCCGCCAGGAACTGGCCGCAGGACGCGCGCCGGTAGTAGTCGCGCGCGTCCGCGTAACCATTCATCGGCGCGGTGTAGGCGTCGTCGAAGGCGAAGAAGTCGGCCGCCGCCAGCGCTGCCCGCAGGTCGGCGCCCGCCGGCAGCGCCACCGGGCCGTGCTTGCGGTGCGCGCTCTGCTTCAGCCCTTTCAGCAGATGGTCCTGGTAGATGCGCGAGAAACCGCGGCCCAGCCGCTCGACACAAGCCTGCAGCTGGAACGGCGCGCAGGCGGCCACCGCCGCCGTCAGCGGCATGTTGTCGCCGGTCTCGCCCAGGGCCTTCAGCAGGATGTTGGCGCCCATCGACCAGCCCACCGCGACCAGTGGCCCGTCCGCCTCGCGTTCGCGCAGCAGCCGGCACAGGTACAGCAGGTCGGCCGTGTCGCCATGGTTGTAACCGCGCGGCAGGCGGTTCGGCTCTTCACCGGCGCCGCGCATCTGCAGCGCCACCGTGCGCCAGCCACGCGCGTGGAGTTGCAGCGCGGTGCCGCGTGCGTACTTGGATTCCAGGCCGCCGCCCAATCCGTGCACCAGCAGCGCCAGCGGCCCGCGCGGCGGACCGCTCCAGCCGAGCTCGAGGAAGTCGCCGTCCGCCAGCTCCAGCCGCTCGCGCCGCAGCAGCAGCGGCGGCAGCGGACGCAGCAGGGCGGGGAACACGGTCTGGGCGTGGCTGCCGCGCAGCAGCGGGTGCGGGCGGAAGCCGCTGGCGACGATGCGTCCGTGGGCCAGGGCGGGAGCGGAGTCGCGCACGGTCAGCGGGCCGCCACTGCCGGCTGTGTCCGCCGCGTGAGCTGCAGCGCCAGCAGCAGCGCGGTCAGCAGCAGGGCCGCGGCGATGAAGAACGGTGCACCGGGCAGGGTCCAGCTGCGGTCGCGGTCGATGAAGTGGGCGAACGAGCGCGTGAACAACAGCGGCCCGATCAGCCCGGCGATGCCGATAATGCTGGAATTGGCGCCCTGCAGCTTGCCCTGCTCGTGGGGCGCCACCCGCTGCGACATCAGGCTCTGCAGGCCCGGGTTGAACAGGCCCATCAGGGCGAACACCGGCAGCGCGGCCCAGATCCACACCGCGTTCGGCGCCAGCGCGAAACCGGCGAAGCCGGCGGCGCCGAACAGCAATCCGGTGCAGACCGCGCCGCGTTCGCCCAGCGTGCGCACCGCCGGCTTCACCAGCCCGCCCTGCACCAGGATGCTGAAGATGCCGACCGCCGTCATGGTATAGCCCACGGTCTGCGCGTCCCAGTGGTAGCGGTAGCCGGTATAGAGCACGAAGGTGCTGGGCAGCACGTAGTGCGCCACCTGGTAGATCAGCCCCAGCGAGGCCAGCCCGAGCAGTTCAGGGTGCGAGCGCAGCAGCTGCAGCGAGCCCACCGGATTGGCCTTGCTCCAGGAGAACGCGTCGCGCTTTTCCCTGGGCAGGGATTCCGGCAGCACGAACAGGCCATAACAGGCGTTGAGCAGCGCCAGCGTCGCCGCCGCCCAGAACGGCAGGCGCGGGCCGATGGTGTTGAGCAGGCCGCCGAGGGCAGGGCCGGCCACGAAGCCGACGCCGAAGGCGGCCCCGATCAGGCCGAAGGCCGAGGCCCGCTTTTCCGGCGGCGTGACGTCGGCGATGTAGGCGCCGGCGGTGCCGAAGCTGGACGAACAGATGCCGGACACGACCCGTCCCAGCAGCAGCCAGCCGACGCTCGGCGCCAGCGCCATCACGATGTAGTCCAGCCCCAGGCCGAAGCAGGAGATCAGGATCACCCTGCGGCGGCCGAAGCGGTCCGAGATCGCCCCCAGCAGCGGCGACCACAGGAACTGCATCAACGACCAGGCGGTGACGAACACACCGTAGATGCGTGCGGCGCCGGCGGTGTCGCCATGCTCGAAGGTCTCGATCAGCTTGGGCAGCACCGGGATCACCAGCCCGAAGCCGAGCACGTCGATCACCACCGTGATGAAGATGAAGATCACGGTGGCCTGGCGCGGCGCGGCGGCGTCCATGGTGGTCCTCACGGGTGGGTGCCGGCGCTCAGTCCAGTTTCAGGTCGCACTCGTCCAGCAACTGCCCGCGCGAGGACCAGCGGCCGTCCTTGAGCACGAACTCGTAGGCGCTCGAGCCGCCGCAGCCCGGCGTCACCAGGCTGTGGGCGTAGTTGCACGCCAGCAGGTGATCGCTGCCTTTCGCCAGCCATACCAGATGGCTGTCGGAGGGCATGTTTTCCAGGCCCAGCAGCTGCGCGCCATTGGGCGGCGGCTGGGCCAGGGTGCTCCAGCCGGGACCGGCGATGCGGGTGCAGTCGCTGATGCGGCCGCCGGCGCAGCCGGCCAGCAGTGCGGCGAGGACGACGAGGATGCGCATGCGATGGGGTGCTTGCGGGGGCGCTAGCAGTATACCTCCGGTGCGGCGGTCCGCGCCGCGAACCTCTTATACTTTGCGCCTTCACACGTCCGACATCCGGTTTTGAACTACCAACTGCTCTGCACTTCCGGCGCCGCCCGGCGCGGCCGCATCCACTTCGCACGCGGCGTCGTCGATACGCCGCAGTTCATGCCGGTGGGTACCTACGGCACGGTCAAGGCGATGACCCCGGAGGAGCTGCGCCAGGCCGGCGCCCAGATCGTCCTCGGCAACACCTTCCACCTGATGCTGCGGCCCGGCGAGCAGACCGTGCGCAAGCTCGGCGGCCTGCACCGCTTCATGCACTGGGACGGGCCGATCCTGACCGACTCGGGCGGCTTCCAGGTGTGGAGCCTGGCCTCGCTGCGCAAGCTGTCGGAGCAAGGCGTGGAATTCGCCTCGCCGGTCAACGGCGACCGCATCTTCCTCACCCCGGAGCGTTCGATCGAGGTGCAGCTCGCGCTGGGCAGCGACATCATCATGCAGTTCGACGAGTGCACGCCGTACCCGGCCACGCCGCAGCAGGCGGCCGATTCGCTGCGCCTGTCGGCGCGCTGGGCCGAGCGCTGCAAGGCCGCCCACGCCGGTGGACCGGGCGCGCTGTTCGGCATCGTCCAGGGCGGCATGTACCCGGAGCTGCGGCGCGAGTCGCTGGACTTGCTGACCCGGATCGGCTTCGACGGCTACGCCCTCGGCGGCTTGTCGGTGGGGGAGCCGGAGGAGGAGCGCCTGCGCGTGCTGGACGGCATCGCCGGCGCGTTGCCGGCGGACCGGCCGCGCTATGTCATGGGCGTGGGCACGCCGCGCGACCTGGTGCAGGCGGTGGCGCGTGGCGTCGACCTGTTCGACTGCGTGATGCCGACCCGCAACGCGCGCAACGGCCACCTGTTCACCTCCGAAGGCGTCATCCGCATCCGCAACGCGCGGCACCGCGAGGACCCGGCGCCGCTGGACCCGGCCTGCGGCTGCTACACCTGCGCCAACTACTCGCGCGCCTACCTGCACCACCTCGACCGCTGCAACGAGATCCTCGGCGCCCGCCTCAACACCATCCATAACCTGCACTACTACCTGGCGCTGATGGCGCGTATCCGCGCCGCCATCGAGGCGGACCGCTACGCGCAGTTCGCCGTGGAGTTCCTGCAGGGGCCGGAAGGGACCGGGGAGCGTGAAGAACGCGCGCGCGAGTAGGCTTCTTTCCGGCACTGCGCCGGAAGAAGGCAAAGCAACAGTCCGCAAATGGACGCAAATAAACGCAAACACCAGCGATTCGTTGCTTCCATTTGCGTTTATTCGCGTCCATTTGCGGACTGTTCTGCTTTTCAGGCGCGCACTAATGCGGTAACCGCAGCGCGACGTGGGTGCTGAGGAAATAAGCCAGTACCAGGGCGCCGGTGTAAAAGGTGCTGACGCAGGCCGCCGCCCACAGCCGGACCACCGGGTTGCGGCCGCGCACCTCGCGGAACGCGTAAGCGGCGGCCCAGCCCAGCAGCATCTCCGCCGGCAGCACGTAATAGGCCACGCCGCAGGTCTGCGCCACGTGCAGCGGCTGCCACAGATGCAGTGGCCGCGCCGCCCATTCGGCGACGCCGAACAGCAGCAGGGACAGCAGCGCGGCGGCCAGCAGCGAGGGTTCCGACAGCCACAGCACCCAGAACAGCGGGATCACCCACATGCCTGCCATGTAAGCCGGCACCGGTCCCAGCCGCGGACCGCCCAGATCGGGAAAGCCCAGGATGCCAAGCTGCTGCGTCAGCACCCAGTCCGGCAGTACTTGCAGCAGCGACAGCGGCAGCAGGAAGATCCACAGGTCCAGCCACTCGTGGTGGCCGGCGCGGCTGCCGATCAGCGGCAGCAGCAGGTTGTACAGTCCCACCAGCCCCAGGATGCCCCAGCCGAGCTGTGGCGGCCGCAGCAGGTAGAACACTCCCGCCGCCGCGGCGCCGAACAGCAGGTGGAACAGCGCGGCATCGCGCCAGGCACGCATCCGCCGCGCTTAGCCGAGCAGCGGCGCGAGATCCTTCTCGATGCTCTCCGGCGTGTCCATCGAGCCGTAGCGCTTCAGCACCTTGCCGGTCTTGTCGACCAGGAACTTGGTGAAGTTCCACTTGATCGCGGTGGTGCCGAGGATGCCCTTCTCCTCGTTCTTGAGGAACTTGTAGAGCGGGTGGGCATCGTCGCCGTTGACCTTGATCTTGGCGAACATGGGGAAGGTCACGTCGTAGGTCAGGGAGCAGAAGTCCTTGATCTCCTTCTCGTCGCCCGGCTCCTGGTGGCCGAACTGGTCGCAGGGGAAGCCCAGCACCACCAGGCCCTTGTCCTTGTACTTCTTGTACAGGGCCTCCAGGCCCTTGTACTGCGGCGTGAAGCCGCACTTGCTGGCGACGTTGACGATCAACAGGGCCTTGCCCTGGTAGGCATCGAGCTTGGTGCTCTTGCCCTCGATATTGTCGGCGGTGAAGTCGTAGACGGAGGACATCGGCGTATCCTTGATTGGGGGCTGGGTGCTTCGGGATGCTAGCACGCCGGATGCGCAGTTCAACCCGTCGCGGCCGTTCCTGGGGGAACCTCTGAAGTATTCAGAGGTTCCCTACACCACCGCCTGCGCCACCAGCCGCTGCAGGTGCTGCAGGTGGCGCGCCAGCGCCTGGCGGCCCGTGGCCGTCAGCCGGTACCAGGTCACCGGCTTGCGCTCCTGGAACATCTTGTGCGCGACGATGTAGCCCGCGTCCTCCAGCTTGCGCAACTGGGCGCCAAGATTGCCGTCGGTCTGGCGCAGCAGCTCCTTGAAGCGCGCAAAGCTGATCTCCTCCGTCCCGGACAGCAGCACGCAGGCCGCCAGCCGCACGCGGTGTTCCAGCACCGGATCGGCCGCGTCGAGCAGCCCGGGCAATTCCGCGGGGCTCATGCGGTGCCGCGGTCGCAGATCGCAGCGGCCACCAGGGCGGCGGCGACGATCAGCCCGATGCTGGTCCACAGGTAGGGCAGCGGCGCCCAGATCAGCACCGCGTAGCCCAGGAACAGGACGAGGCCGGTCCACAGCAGGCCGCGCTGCAGGTGGATGCCGGCCAGGGTGTGGCCGAGCGCGGCGATCGGCACCCAGTTCGGCGCCGAGCTGCGGACGTCGACACGGCCGCTGCCAACCGCCGCACCGAACAGCAGGAAGGCCAGCAACACGGCGAGCCAGTGCAGGCCGGCCCGCCGCAGCCGGGCGGCGTCGCGCACGCCCTGGCGGGCGGCGGCGGTGCGGCCCAGCCAGAGGCTGACCAGGGTGCCCAAGGGGGCGGCCAGCAACCAGTACCAACCGCTGTAGCGGGGTGCGAAGTCGGACAGGGCGAAGCCTGCCGGGAGCAGGGCTGCCCACATCAGATAGATCTCCGGCTTGGGCGGCACGCGCTGGCCGCGCACGGCGCCGGCGACGAAATCCAGGTCTTCCCGCAGTTCTTCCAGGTTGGCCACGACGACGCTCCTGTTCATAATGTAAGAGTACTCTAAAAAATAAAGTACTAGATTGTCAACATGGCCTGGCTTCGATCAATCCGGGAAGGACGGGGCGCCGCGCCGCAGCGGCGCCCCGAAGCGTCAGAGCGCCGCGGCTTCCAGCTTCATCAGCTCGGCGGCCGGGCTGCGCACGTTGGCGCACAGGCTATGCACCTGCGGCAGCATGCGGCCCGCGAAGAACTGGGCGGTGGTCAGCTTGCTGCGGCGGAAGGTGTCGTCGCCGCTGGCGGCGGCGGCCTTGGCCATGCGCAGCCAGTTGAAGCCGAGGTAGGTGAGGGCGAAGGCGCGCAGGAAATCGACCGCGCCGAAGCCGGCGTCGTCCGGGCTGGTCTTATACGACTGCTGCAGCCAGTGCGTGGTCTCCTCCAGCTCGTCCACCGCCTCGCGCAGCGGCTTGGCGATGAAGCCGAGCGGGGCGTCGCCGGTGCCCTCGGATCGCACCTTGGCGAAGAAGCGCTGCGGCAGGCGGCCGCCGTTGAGCATCAGCTTGCGGCGCACCAGGTCCATCGCCTGGATGCCGTTGGTGCCCTCGTACAGGCACAGGATCTTGGAATCGCGCACGATCTGCTCGATGCCATGCTCGCGGATGAAGCCGTGGCCGCCGTAGACCTGGATGGCCAGGCTGCCCAGCTCGAACGCGGAGTCGGTGCAGTAGGCCTTGACCAGCGGCGTGCCCAGCTCCACCCAGTCCTGCGCCTCCTCGCGCGCGGCGGCATCGGGGTGGTGGTGGGCGATATCGACGTGCATCGCGGTCTCGTAGGCCAGCACGCGGGCGCCCTCGGTGGTGGCCTTCATGGTCAGCAGCATGCGGCGCACGTCGGGGTGGTCGACGATGGCCTCGCCGCCGTTGAAGGCCTTGCCCTGCTTGCGCTCCTTGGCGTAGGCGATGGCGTTCTGGGTGGCCAGCTCGCACTGGCCCAGGCCCTGCAGACCGACCAGGATGCGCGCCAGGTTCATCATCACGAACATGTTCTGGATGCCGGTGTTGGGCGCGCCCACCATCCAGCCCTTGGCGCCCTCGAACTGCATGCTGCAGGTGCAGGAGCCGTGGATGCCCATCTTGTGCTCGATCGACACGCAGCGCACCTGGTTGCGCTCACCGATGGAGCCGTCCGGCTTGACCAGGAACTTGGGCACCACGAATGTCGACAGGCCCTTGATCCCCGGCGGCGCGTCCGGCAGGCGCGCCAGGGTGAAGTGGATGATGTTCTCCGCCATGGTGTGCTCGCCGGAGGTGATGAAGATCTTGCCGCCTTCCAGCGAGTAGCTGCCGTCGCCGTTGGGGGTGGCCCTGGTCTTCACCGAGGCGAGGTCGGAGCCGGCCTGCGGCTCCGTCATGCACATGGTGCCGGTCCACTCGCCGGTGCCGAGCTTGGGCAGGTAGGTGTTTTTCAGCTCGTCCGAGGCATTGGCGGCGATCGCCTCGAAGCAGCCCATGGTCAGGCCGGGGTAGAGGGCGAAGGCGACGTTGGCCGAGCAGACCAGCTCGTCCACCACCTTGGACAGGGTGTAGGGCAGGCCCTGGCCGCCGTACTCGGTGGGATTGCACAGGCCGACCCAGCCGGATTCCCAGTACAGCTTGTAGACCTCGGGCATGCCGTCCGGCACCGTCACCTCGCCGTCGTGCCACTTGCAACCCTGCTGGTCGCCGCGGGCATTGAGCGGGGCGACGCGCTCCTGCACCAGCTTGGCGGCCTCTCCGATCAGGCCGACCAGGGTATCCGGGGTGGCCTCGGCCAGGGCCGGCAGCCGGCTCAGCTGGCCGACGTCGAGGACATCCTTGAGGACAAATTCGATTTCGCGCAGGGGCGCGGTGTAGCTGGCCATGAAACGCTCCGCAGGGGTTCGAGACTAGCCCGCAAGGCTAACATAGCCGGGCCCCTGCCCAAATGGGCATTCGTGGCATAATCCGGCGCCCGATCGATCTGGAAAACATGTCCGTGCAGCTTCTCGATTTGCTGATTGCCCCCGCCTATGCCCAGCAGGGCGGCCCCCAGGACATGCCCGCCGTTCTTCGTTTCCTGAACAGCGGCGGCATTTTCCTGATCTTTATCCCGCTGCTCTATTTCATGATGATCCGGCCGCAGATGCGCCGCTCGCGCGAAACCCGCGACATGCTGAGCAAGCTGGCCAAGGGCGACGAGATCGTGATCAGCGGCGGGCTGGCCGGCCGCATCGCCGGTATCGGCGAGGTCTACCTGACGGTGGAGATCGCGCCGGGCGTGGAGGTCAAGGTGCAGAAGACCGCCGTGGGCAGCGTATTACCCAAAGGTACTTTGAAGACCCTGTAGCGCGGTAGTAGCACCCAATACAACCGGGATTCCTCTGTTCCGGCCTGCTCAGACAAGCGGAAAACTGACGATGCACCAGTACCCACTCTGGAAAACCATCACCCTGATCGTCGTGACCCTGATCGGGGCGCTGTACGCGCTGCCGAACCTCTACGGCCAGGCGCCGGCGGTGCAGATCGCCACGGTCAGCGGCGACCCGTTCCCGGCGGAGTTCGGCGACCAGGTGTCCAAGGCGCTGGCCGGCGACAAGATCGCCGCCGAGTCGTCGCGGCTGGAGAACAAGCAGTGGGTGGTGCGCTTCGCCTCCACTGATACCCAGCTGCAGGCGGTGGACACGCTCAAGCACGAGCTGGGGCAGGGTTACGTCATCGCCCTCAACCTGGCGTCCAAGACCCCCGCCTGGCTGGAGGCGATCGGCGCGCGGCCGATGCCGCTGGGCCTGGACCTGCGCGGCGGCGTGCACTTCCTGCTGCAGGTGGACATCGACGACGCGCGCAAGGCCGCGGTGCAGCGCTACCTCAACGACCTGCCTTCGTACCTGCGCAAGAAGGACATCCGCTACACCGCCCGCCGCGCCGAGGGCGATACGGTGGTGCTGGAGTTCGCCGACGGCGACAAGCTGGAGAAGGCGCGCGCCGCCATCGCCGCGGACTACCGCGAGCTGACGCTCACCGTGCCGGCCAACGCGGCCAAGCCCACGCTGCAGGCGCGCATGTCCGACGCCGAGGCCAAGCGCATCGTCGACTACGCCGTGCAGCAGAACCTGGTGACCCTGCGCAACCGCGTCAACCAGCTCGGCGTGGCCGAGCCGATCGTGCAGCGGCAGGGTCAGGACCGCATCCTGGTGCAGCTCCCCGGGGTGCAGGACACTACCCGCGTCAAGGACCTGCTCGGCGCCACCGCTACGCTGGAATACCGCGCGGTGGACGAGACCATGGGCGCCGCCGAGAGCGCGGCGCAGACCGGCATCGTGCCGCCCGACGACGAGCTGTACTACACCCGCAACGGCCACCGCCCGGTGCTGCTCAAGCGCGACGTCATCGCCAGCGGCCCGCAGCTCACCGACGCCGCCCCCACCATGGACCAGCAGAGCGGCACGCCGGCGGTGAGCGTGACGCTGGACAGCAGCGGCGCCAGCCGCATGTTCGACTTCACCCGTCAGAACGTGGGCCACCTGATGGCGGTGCTGTACAAGGAAACGGTGGTCGACACCAACTACAACGCCAAGGGTGAGGCGATGCGCGAGCGCCGCGACATCGCCGACATCATCAGTGTGGCCACGGTGCGGGAGCCCTTCGGCAAGCGCTTCCAGACCACCGGCCTGTCGCAGAAGGAGGCGCACGACCTGTCCGAGCTGCTCAAGGCCGGAGCGCTGGCGGCGCCGATCGAGATCGTGGAGGAGCGGACCGTCGGCCCCAGCCTGGGCGCCGACAACATCAAGCGCGGCACCTATGCGGCCGTTGCCGGCTTTTGCCTGGTGGTCACCTTCATGGTGGTGTACTACTCCCTGTTCGGCCTGTTCGCCGACATCGCCCTGCTGCTCAACATGATCATCCTGGTGGCGGTGCTGTCGATCTTCCAGGCCACCCTCACCATGCCCGGCATCGCCGGCCTGGTGCTGACCCTGGGTATGGCGGTGGACGCCAACGTGCTGATCAACGAGCGCATCCGCGAGGAATTGCGCCTGGGCCTGTCGCCGCAGGCGGCGATGACCGCCGGCTACGAGCGCGCCTTCCTCACCATTGCCGATTCCAACGTCACCACCCTGATCGCGGCTTTCGTGCTGTACCTGCTCGGCCAGGGCGCGATCAAGGGCTTTGCGGTGACGCTGGGGATCGGCATCGCCACCTCCATGTTCACCGCCATCGTCGGCACCCGCACCCTGGCCCACTACTGGTCGCGCGGGCGCAAGCTGCAGGATCTGCCGGTATGAAGATCGTGAGGTCGCCCGCTGCGCGGGCTGTGAGGAGTGAAGGCGCTCGCTCCGCTTGCTGTGAGGAGAAAAGCCGATCCGCTTGTCTCCTCACCCCTCACTCCTCGCAGCGCACGGCGGCGCGAGCCGGTGTGCGCGACCTCACGCTTTGCTAGAGACGCCCCATGAGAATCTTCTCCAAAGTCCCCAAGATCAACTTCATGGCCCAGCGCAAGACCGCGCTGGTGCTGTCGCTGGCGCTGAGCCTGATCGCGCTGACCCTGCTGTTCACGCGCGGGCTCAACTTCGGCATCGACTTCAAGGGCGGCGTGCTGGTGGAGGTGGCCTATCCCCAGTCGGTGCAGCTCGACGATGTGCGCGGCGCGCTGGGCAAGGGCGGCTTCCAGGAGCCGGTGGTGCAGTACTTCGGCGGCACCACCGACGTGCTGATCCGCCTGCTGCCGCAGACCGGCAGCGACACCGATTCCAAGGCCGCCGCCGCCAAGATCAGCGACCGCGTGCTGCAGGCGTTGAACCAGCAGGCGAGCGGCGTGCAGCTGCGACGCATCGAGTTCGTCGGTCCGCAGGTCGGCAAGGAGCTGTCGGAGGACGGCGTGATCGCGCTGGTGGCGGCGTTCACGGGTATCTTCTTCTACGTCATGTTCCGCTTCGAGTGGAAGTTCTCGGCCGGCTCGATCGCCGCGTTGACCCATGACGCCATCATGACCCTTGGCTTCCTGTCGCTGATCCAGGAGGAGTTCGATCTCACCACCCTGGCCGGCGTGCTGGCCATGCTCGGTTACTCCAACAACGAGACCATCGTCATCTTCGACCGTGTGCGCGAGAACCTGATCAACCTGCGCAAGCAGCAGGTGCTCGACATCATCAACCTGTCGATCAACCAGACCCTGCTGCGCTCCATCATCACCCACTTCACCGTGCTGATGGTGCTGTCCTGCCTGTTCTTCTTCGGCGGCAAGAGCGTGCACAGCTTCTCGGTGGCGATGATGGTCGGCGTGATCGTGGCGACGTACTCGTCGATCTACATCTCCAGCGGCACCACCGTGCTGCTCAATATCAAGCGCGAGGACCTGGTGCCGCCGGAAGACCACGCCAAGACGGCGGGCAAGAGCAAGGACGGCGCGGTTGTTTGAGCCCCGTTCGGCAGCGCCGGTTCAGTAGTCCGGATGGAGTGAAACGGAATCCGGGGGCTCTCTCGTTCGAGAACCCGGCTTCCGCCATCCATGGCGAGACAGCTGCCTGGTATCTAACCCCAGCCCGGTCATCCTGACCGGGCGTTCGCCGGGGCGAATGTCCACTGGACATTCGCTTCATCCCGGCTCACTCCGGATTCCACTGCGTTCCATCCGGGCTACGAGTCGGCGTGTCGCGTGCGGGCAGTTCAGCGCTTGCGCCAGAGCGCTCCGCCCACTACCAGCAGCCCGCCCACCGCGATGGCGGTGATGCCGACCCATTGCGGCACGGTCTGTTCCTGCTGCACCTTGGCTGAGAACTCGCCGAGCCGCAGCACCTCCTTGTTCTCGGAATACTGGAACTTGCCCATGGCCGTGGCCACGCCCAGGCCGGCGATCAGCACGCCGGCGATCATCAGCACGATACGCATCACTTGCTCCCTGTTTGCCTGACTGTCAACTCGCCGTGCCTGGCATGGCCCGGGCGGCTTCGGCCAGGGCCTCCGACAGGTACGGATGCAGCTTCGGGGTGGCGGCCAGGACATTGCCGCTCTCAAGCGGGTCCTTGGCGCCGTAGATCTCGCTGATGATGCCGCCCGCCTCCTGCACCAGCACCAGCCCGGCGGCGATGTCCCAGGGCTTGAGGTTTAGCTCCCAGAACGCGTCCAGGCGGCCGGCGGCGACGTAGGCCAGGTCCAGCGCCGCCGAACCGGCGCGGCGGACGCCGGCGGTGCTCTCCACCACCTTGCGCAGCATCGGCAGGTAGGCGTCGAGGTTGGCGGCGCGGATCGGCACGCCGGTGCCGATCAGGGCAGTGCTGAGGTCGGTGGCGCCGCTGACGCGGATGCGGCGGTTGTTGAGCGTGGCGCCGCTGCCGCGGCTGGCGCAATAGAGGTCCTGGGTGCAGGGCGCGTAGATCACGCCGTGCTCGAGCCGGCCCTTGACCTGGATCCCGATCGACACCGCGAAGTGCGGCAGGCCGTGCAGGAAATTGGTGGTGCCGTCGAGCGGGTCGACGATCCACAGCACCTCGCCGTCGTTGCCGGGGACCTCGTTGCGGCCGCCTTCCTCGCCCAGCACCGCGTGGTGCGGATAGGCCTTGCGGATGATCTTGACGATCTCGCTCTCGGCGCCGCGGTCAACTTGGCTGACGAAATCGTTGCGGCCCTTGCGCTCGACCTGCAGCTGGTCGACGCGGTCGAGGTTGCGCACGATGAAATTGCCGGCGGAGCGCGCGGCGGATACTGCGATATTGACGAGCGGATGCATTTGGAACCTTGTCCCCGGGGTGACGGGGATGGAAACTGCGCGAATGTCCCTATTATCCCGCATCCGCGTCGTCCTCGTCGGCACCCAGCATCCCGGCAACATCGGCTCCGCCGCCCGCGCCATGAAAACCATGGGCCTATCGGCGCTGGTGCTGGTGGCGCCCGAAGCCTTCCCCGACCCGCGCGCCGACGCCCTGGCGGTCGGTGCGGTGGACTTGCTGCAACGGGCCCGCGTCTGCGCCACCCTCGACGAGGCGGTGGCCGACTGCACCCGCGTCGCGGCCGCCACCGCGCGGCCGCGCCACATTTCCGCCCCGGTGTATACGCCGCGCGAGTGGGTCCAGCGGCTGGCCGCCAGCGAGCATGCC
Organism: Nevskia sp.; assembly: GCA_031291075.1. Taxonomy (GTDB): domain Bacteria; phylum Pseudomonadota; class Gammaproteobacteria; order Nevskiales; family Nevskiaceae; genus Nevskia. The sequence goes on from JARLJS010000025.1 coordinate 21,672, forward strand.
GGCCAGGTCGCCCTGGTGTTCGGCCGCGAGCGCACCGGCCTGACCAACCAGGAGGTCGATCGCGCCCAGGAGCTGGTGGCCATCCCCACCGGCGGCGAGTACACCTCGCTCAATCTCGCGGCGGCCGTGCAGATCCTGGCCTACGAACTGCTGTTGGCGTCCGGCGCTTCGCCGCTGGAACTGCCGGTGCACGAGCCGGTCGACCAGGTGGAGATGGAGCGCTTCTACACGCACCTGGAGGCTATCCTGGTGCGCACCCAGTTCCTCGACCGCACCAACCCGCGCCTGCTGATGCGCCGTCTGCGCAAGCTCTACGGGCGCGCCGCGCCGGACGCCAATGAAATGAACATCCTGCGCGGCATCCTCACCTCGGTGACGGATGCGCTGGAGCGGGAGCGCAAGCGGTGAGGAGTGAAGGGTGAGGTCGCTCGCTGCGCTCGCTGTGAGGAGAAAACCCAAGCGCTTGTCTCCTCACTCCTCCCCCCTCACAGCCCGCGCAGCGAGCGACCTCACCCTTGAGAAGGCCGCCGGACGGGCGCAGAATATCCATATTCCGCCACAGCTTGGCGGAAGCATATTCATGACACGGCAGAGCTGAACGATGGACAGCATGAGAGTGTCGCAGGCCACGCGCACCGCCCCGGGCGTTTCCGGGCCGGGGTGTTGTCGTCCCTGCCATTCCCGCCATCCCGTTCCCGAGAGCTCCCGCCATGAATCCGCAGCGTCGTTTATCCCCCAAATTCGCCACTAGTCCAGCACTCTTCGAACCGCGCGTTCGGATTCCGGCCTCGGCACGCGGCGCGGGCTTTGCGCCGGCGGGCCGTGGCGTCCGCCCGCCGGGTGGTTCCGGTTCGCGGCTCCGGCCGCACCTATCATTCCCCAGGCGGCGACCCGGCAACGGGCTGCCGCCGCAGCGGCCCGGCAGCCGGGTCATGAGGTGACCGTCATGTTCTCCCGCATCCGAGAAGACATCCGTTCCGTGTTCGACCGCGACCCGGCGGCACGCTCCACCTGGGAGGTCCTCACCTGCTACCCGGGCCTGCATGCCGTGTGGGGCCACCGTGTCAGCCACGCGCTGTGGCAGCGGGGCTTCAAGTGGCTGGCACGGGTGAATTCCAACGTCACGCGCCTGGTCACCGGCATCGAGATCCACCCGGGCGCCACCATCGGCCACCGTTTCTTCATCGACCACGGCATGGGGGTGGTGATCGGCGAGACCGCCGAGATCGGCGACGACGTCACCCTGTACCAGGGCGTGACGCTGGGCGGGGTGAGCTGGAACAAGGGCAAGCGCCATCCCACCATCGGCAACAACGTGGTGGTGGGCGCCGGCGCCAAGGTGCTGGGCCCGTTCACGGTGGGCGAGGGTGCGCGCGTCGGCTCCAACGCGGTGGTGGTGAAGGAGGTGCCCGCCGGCGCCACAGTGGTGGGCATCCCCGCCCGGCTGGTGCAGGAGCCGGCGCAGCCTTCGGAGAAGGTGGTGGCCATCGCCCGCTCGCTGGGCTTCGACGCCTACGGCCTCACCCGCGACATGCCCGACCCGGTGGCCAACGCCATCGGCTCGATGCTGGAGCACATCCAGGTGCTGGACGAGCGGCTGGTGCAGGTGTGCAAGCTGCTGCACCAGATGGACTCGCGCATGCCCGAACTAGAGCTGTCCAAGCTCGAGCTGCCGGATTTCTGCGGCGAGGGGCTGGCCGGTGCGCCCAGGCGTGAGGCGGCGCCGGAGCCGGGTGCCGATGCCAAGGTGCGGCGAGTGGGCTGAGAAAGGCCCAAATACAGTCCGCAAACGAACGCGAATGAACGCAAATGAAAGAGACCTGCTACCCCGATTTTATTTGCGTTCATTTGCGTTCATTTGCGGACTGCTTGATCTTGCCTGCTTCTGATCCTGGTTGATCGCCATGCCGATTTACTTCGACCATAACGCCACCACTCCGCTCGATCCGCGGGTGCTGGAGGCGATGCAGCCGTACCTGGCCGGGCCCTACGGCAACCCGTCCAGCCTGCACCGCTACGGCCGCGCCGCGCGCGACGCCGTGGAGGCGGCGCGCGCGCAGGTGGCGGCGCTGGCCGGCGCGCAGCCGGGCGAAGTGGTGTGGACCTCTGGCGGCACCGAGTCCGACAACCTGGCGCTGCAGGGCGCCACCGAGGGTCAGCGGCCGACGCGGGTACTGTACGGCGCCACTGAGCATCCGGCCGTGCTGGAAACGGCGGAAGCGCTGCGCGGGCATGGCTGGGTGGTGGAGACCATCGCCATCGACGGCGACGGCCTGGTCGACTGGCCGGCGTTCGAAGCGCAGCTCGCGCGCGGCCCCCTCCGCATCGCCGCGCTGATGGCGGCCAACAACGAGACCGGCGTGATCCACGACGTGGGGCGCGCCGCCGGGTTGGTGCGCGCCGCCGGGTTGGTGCGCGCCGCCGGCGGTCTGCTGCTGTGCGACGCGGTGCAGGCGGCCGGCAAGATCCCGCTCGACTTCGCCGCCTGCGGCGCCGACCTGATGAGCCTGTCGGCGCACAAGCTGTACGGACCCAAGGGCGTCGGCGCCCTGCTGCGCAAGGCCGAGGTGGAGCTGGCGCCACTGCTGCATGGCGGCGGCCAGGAACGCGGCCTGCGCGGCGGCACCGAGAACGTGGCCGGCATCGTCGGCTTCGGCGCCGCCGCCGAGCTGGCGCGGACCGGGCTGGAAGCGCGCGCGGCGCACTGCCTGGCGCTGCGGGAGCGCCTCGCCGCCGGCCTGCACGGCCTGCCGGGCGTCACCATTTTCGGCGAGCGCGCGCCGCGCCTGCCCAACACCCTGCAGTTCGCCCTGAAGGGCTGGGAAGGGGAGGCGCTGCTGATGGCGTTGGACCGCAAGGGCATCGCGGTGTCCAGCGGCTCGGCCTGCTCCAGCGGCAAGGGCGAGCCCAGCCACGTGCTGCTCGGCATGGGCCTGCCGCGCGACCTCGCCTACGGCGCCATCCGCGTCAGCCTGGGCCAGGACAACACCGCTGCGGAGATCGACCGCTTCCTGGTGGTGCTGGCGGAGCTGCGCATGGCTGCCGCCGCGTGAGCCGCAGCCGATGATCTACCTCGACTACGCCGCCACCGCGCCGCTCGACCCGAACGCACTCAAGGCCATGCTGCCGTTCCTGCGCACCGACAGCGGTTTCGCCAACCCGGCCTCGGCGCACGGTCCGGGGGTGCAGGCGCGCAACGCGGTGGAGGCCGCGCGGGCGCAGGTGGCGGCGCTGATCGGCGCCGAGCCCAACGAGATCGTATGGACCTCCGGCGCCACCGAGTCCAACAACCTGGCGCTGAAGGGCGCCATCGAATTCCGCGGCCTGCGCAGCGCTCACATCGTCAGCGCGCGCACCGAGCACAAGTCGGTGCTGGACAGTTGCCGGCACCTGGAAACCGTGGGCGTGCGCGTCACCCTGCTCAAGCCGGATGCCGACGGTCTCGTTTCGCCGGAGCAGGTGCTGGAAGCGCTGCGCCCCGACACCACGCTGGTCTCGCTGATGTGGGTCAACAACGAGATCGGCGCGGTGCAGGAGGTGCAGCGGTTGGCGCCGCTGCTGCGCGAGCGCGGCGTGCTGTTCCACGTCGACGCGGTGCAGGGCGTGGGCAAGCTGCCGCTGGACCTGCGCAGCACCCCGATCGACCTGCTGTCGGTGTCGGCGCACAAGCTGTATGGTCCCAAGGGCATCGGCGCGCTCTATGTGCGGCGCAAGCCGCGCGCGCGCCTGGCGCCGCAGATGCACGGCGGCGGCCACGAGTGGGGCATGCGTTCCGGCACCCTGCCCACCCACCAGGCGGTGGGCATGGGGGTGGCCTGCGAGGTCGCCGCGGCGCGGCTGCGGGTCGACGCCGAGCGCCTTGGCGGCCTGCGCGAGCTGATGTGGCAGTGCCTGCAGGTGCTGCCGCGCATCCACCGTAACGGCCCGGCGGAAAGCGGCAACACGCGCCGCGCGCCGCACGTGCTCAACGTCAGCTTCGAGGGCGTGGAGGGCGAATCGCTGCGCGCGGCACTGCCGCAACTGGCGGTGTCCAGCGGCTCGGCCTGCTCATCGGCGACGCAGGAGCCGTCCTACGTGCTGCGCGCGCTCGGGCGCGACGACGAACTGGCCAACGCCAGCCTGCGGTTTTCGTTCGGCCGCGGCACCACGGCCGAGCACGTCGAGCTGGCGGCGCAGATGGTGATCAGGCAGGTGCAGCGACTGCGTGAGCTCTCCCCCCTATGGACAGCGTGATCCCCTCCGAGACCAACCCGTTCGGCTACCCCGAAACGATCTGGCGCCTGTTCCAGGAGACGCCCCGCGCGGGCGGGTTCCCCCCGGATACGGAGGGCGTGGTGACCGGCGAGGCCGGCAGCCATGCATCGCGCGCGGTGCTGCGCCTGCAGCTCCGCTTCGACGAAAAGGGCCGCGTCGCCGACGCCCGCTTTCGCGCCTACGGCTGCCCCAGCACTATCGCCGTCGGCGCCTGGATCGCCGGCTGGTGCCTCGGCAAGACCGCGTTCACCCTGTCCGGCCTGCAGTCCGCCGACCTGCGGCAAACCCTTGAAATTTCTTACGATCGGGCCCATTGTGCGATGGTGGGCGAGGACGCCTTGCGCGCCGCCCTCGATCGCTATTCCGGAGAGCAGAAGACATGAGCATTGCCCTGACCGAATCCGCCGCCCGCCGCATCCAGGCCCAGCTGGCCAGCCGCGGCAAGGGTCTGGGCCTGCGCGTAGGGGTGAAGAAATCCGGCTGCTCGGGCTATGCCTACACCCTCGACTACGCGGACGCCGCCGGCCCGGAGGATGCCGTGTTCGAATCCAATGGCGCCAGCGTGGTGGTGCGGCGCGACCACCTGGCTATGCTGGACGGCCTCACCGTGGATTTCCAGCGTGAGGGCCTCAACGAGGCCTTCAAGTTCCGCAATCCCAACATCAAGGGTGAGTGCGGCTGCGGCGAGAGCTTCGCCGTCTAGGAGTGGAAGGCGGCTGCAGATAGGCGTTTTTTGCTGCAGCGCAGCGCATTGCCGGGGAGGGTCGTCGCCCGGTAAAATTCCATGCTTTTAGGCCCGCTGGGCTCACTTCTCAATCCAAAGCACGGAAAACATCATGGCGCTCGAACGCACACTCTCCATCATCAAGCCCGACGCGGTCGCGAAGAACGTGATCGGCGCGATCTACGGCCGCTTCGAGAAGGCCGGCCTGCGGGTGGTCGCGGCGCGCATGACCCACCTGACCCGGGCCGAGGCCGAGGGCTTCTACGCCGTGCACCGCGAGCGCCCCTTCTTCAAGGCGCTGGTGGACTTCATGATCACCGGCCCGGTGATGATCCAGGCGCTGGAGGGCGAGAACGCGATCGCCGCCCACCGCGATCTGATGGGCGCCACCGACCCGAAGAAGGCCGCGCCCGGCACCATCCGCGCCGACTTCGCCGACTCCATCGACGAGAACGCCGTGCACGGCTCCGACAGCGCCGAGAACGCGGCCAAGGAGATCGCCTATTTCTTCCGCGCCACCGAAGTCTGCCCGCGCACCCGTTGAGGTGCTGCAGCCGCCCATGACCGCCGTGGCCGCAGGTACTACAGCAGCCGATGCCCCCGCCGCGGTAGCGGCGAGGGCATCGGCTGCGCCGGTCAACCTGTTCGGGCTGGACCGCGAGCGGCTGCGCGAAGAGTTCGCGCGCATGGGTGAGGCGCCCTACCGCGCCGACCAGGTGATGCAGTGGATCTACCGCCGGGGCGTCGACGACTTCGACGCCATGAGCAATCTCGGCAAGGACCTGCGCGCACGCCTGACGCAGCGCTTCGTGATCCGTCCGCCCGAGCTGGTGGCGGAGCAGGTGTCGGCCGACGGCACCCGCAAGTGGGTACTGCGGCTGGACCCTGGCGAGGCCGGCGGCAAGGCCGTCGCCGGCACCGCGATCGAGACGGTCTACATCCCGGAGGCCAATCGCGGCACCCTGTGCATCTCGTCCCAGGCCGGCTGCGCCATGGACTGCAGCTTCTGCTCCACTGCGCAGCAGGGCTTCTCGCGCAACATGACCACCGCCGAGATCGTGGCGCAGGTGTGGTTCGCCGCCAAGACGCTGGGCGGCGATTTCCAGAACGATCGGGTGATCTCCAACGTCGTCTTCATGGGCATGGGCGAGCCGCTGGCCAACTATGGCAACGTGCTGCCGGCCCTGAAGATCCTGCTCGACGATTTCGGCTTCGGCCTGTCCAAGCGCAAAGTCACCGTCTCCACCTCGGGCCTGGTGCCGTTCATCGACCGCCTGCGGGAGGACGTCGACACGGCCCTGGCGGTGTCGCTGCATGCGCCCAACGACGCGCTGCGCGACGAGCTGGTGCCGATCAACCGCAAGTACCGCATCGCCGAGCTGATCGAGGCCTGCCGCCGTTACACCGGCGGCAAGGACCGCAAGACCCATATCGTCTACGAGTACGTCATGCTGGACGGCGTCAACGACCGCCCCGAGCACGCCCGCGAACTGGCCCGCCTGCTCGGCGGCATGCCGGCCAAGGTCAACCTGATCCCGTTCAACCCGTTTCCACGCACGCAGTACCGGCGTTCCTCGCCGGAAGCGATCCAGCGTTTCGCCGAGATCCTCCGCGCCAAGCACATCATGACCACCACCCGCCGTACCCGCGGTGACGATATCGATGCTGCGTGTGGGCAACTGGTCGGCCAGGTGCAGTCCCGGCAAAAGCAGCGTCTGCGCGATATTCCCGTTAAAGTGGTGTAATGCCTCCCGCCAATCCCCTCCGTTCCGGTCTGCTGATTTCGTTCGCAGCGCTTGTTCTATGCGGCTGTGTGCGCGAGACGCCGTCCGGCTTGCAGCCGGCCAAGCCGGACCTGGAGCAGGCGGCGCACACCTACACCCAGCTCGGCCTGACCTATGCCAGCGAGGGCATGCTCGACCTGGCGGAGGTCAAGCTGAAGAAGGCGATCGAGGAGGACAGCAGCATCGCCCAGGCCCATTCCGGCCTCGGGTTCGTCTACTCGCAGCGCGGCAACGTCGAAGCGGCCCAGGCCGAGTACAGCAAGGCGGTCGAGCTGGACGGCAATGACCCCGAGATCCGTAACAACTACGGCGTGTTCCTGTGCAGCCAGAAGCGCTACCAGGAGGGCGACCAGAACTTCGCCCTCGCACTGAAGAACCGCAACTACGCAACACCGGCCAAGGGCTGGACCAACGCCGGTATCTGCGCGCGGCAGGCAAAGGATGCCCCGCGCGCCGAATCGGATTTCCGCCAGGCGCTGCAGCTGGATCCGAATTTCCCGGGCGCCCTGGCGGAGATGGCTTCGCTCAGCTACGAACAGCAGAACTATCTGCGCGCCCGCGCCTTCCTCGACCGCTACATGAAAGTGGCGCCGCCCACCGCCTCGGTCCTGTTACTCGGGGTCAATACCGAGCGCGCGCTGGGCAACGACGACGCGGCGCATCAATACGAGCTTAAACTGGTGCGCAACTTCCCCGATTCCGACGAAGCAGCAAAGCTGCTCAAACAACGCTCATCGGTTCCATGAACAACGATACGACCGCCTCCGAAGCGGCAGCAACGCCCGAAACGTCCCTGGATTCCCAACGCCAGGGGCCCGGCCGCCTGATCCGCCTCGCGCGCGAACGCGCCCGGCTCGGAATTTCCGAACTCGCCGGGCTGACCAAGCTCGCGCCGTCCACGCTGGAGGCCCTGGAGCGTGACGACTTCGCCGTGCTCAACGAGCCGGTGTACGTGCGCGGCTACTACCGCAAGTGCGCGAAAGCACTGGCGATTTCAGAGCAGGAACTGCTCGCCGCCTACGAAAGGATGGTGGCGCCCAAGGCGCCCCAGGCCCCCACCAAGCTGCTGCTCGGCGGCAGCGGCACCGGCAGCAGCCTGAGGAAAACCCGTCGTGGCTCCGGCTCGCGCTGGCTGGCGTGGGTGATCGGCCTGCTCGCTTTCATTGCCGCGGCCGCCTGGCTGCTGCGGGTCGACCCGAATGCGCATCGTGTCGCCACGGGCGAAACCTCCGCCGCGCCGGCCGCATCCGCCGCGCCGGCTCTGGCCAAGCCTGTCGCCCCGGCGCCGGCGGAACCGCAGGCATCTCCTCCTCCCGCGTCAGCCCCTGCGGCGACGGTCGAGCCGGCCGCCCGGCCACAGTCCACCAACGAGCTGGCGACCAGCCCGTCGGAGCGCGGCCTGAGCCAGACTCCCGCGTCCGAGCCGCCACCCGCATCCGCGCCGGTATCGACACCGCCCCAGCCGACGCTGGCCTCGGAACTGGCCACGCCGGCGCCACCTCCGCCCCGGCCCGCGGCAGCGTCCGCCGCCGCGCCCGCCACCGGGGGCAACGCGCTGGTGCTGAATTTCAAATCCACCTCCTGGGTGCGTGTCGAGGACGCCAGCGGCAAGGTGCTCCTGTCCGGGGTGATCCAGTCCGGCGACCGTCAGACCGTTGCCGGCAAGCCGCCGTATTCGCTGTTCCTCGGCAACGCGCCGGGGGTGTCGGTCGAATACCAGGGCAGGCCGGTCGACCTGCGGGCCTACATCAAGAGCAACGACACGGCGCGCCTGAGCGTGCCGGGCGACGGCGGCTAGCCGCCACCGTATTCCCATGGCCCAGAAGCTCCAAGCCGTTCGCGGCATGAACGACGTGCTGCCGGCTGGCGCGGCGCCCTGGCAGCACCTGCACGCGGTCGCCGCCGAAGTGTTCGCCGCTTACGGCTACGGCGAGCTGCGCCTGCCGGTGGTGGAGCGCACCGAGCTGTTCAAGCGCGCCGTCGGCGAAGTCACCGACGTGGTGGAAAAGGAGATGTACAGCTTCGTCGACCGCGGCGGCGAAAGCCTGAGCCTGCGGCCGGAGCTGACCGCCGGCGTGGTGCGCGCCGGCATCGAGCACGGCCTGCTCTACAACCAGCAGCAGCGCGTCTGGTGCACCGGGCCGGTGTTCCGCTACGAGCGTCCCCAGGCCGGCCGCTACCGCCAGTTCCACCAGCTCGACGTCGAGGCCTTCGGCATCGCCACACCCGATGTCGACGTCGAGGTGATCGCCATCGCCGCCGCGTTGTGGCGCCGGCTCGGCGTGTCCGGTTTCACCCTGCAGCTCAACTCGCTCGGCACGCCGGAGTCGCGCCTGGGTTACCGCGCGGCGCTGGTCGAATACCTGGGCCGCCACGAGGCGTCGCTGGACGAGGACTCCCGGCGCCGCCTGGGCACCAATCCGCTGCGCGTGCTGGACAGCAAGGTGCCGGCCACGCGCGAGATCGTTGCCGGTGCGCCGCAGCTGCTGGATCACCTGGATGCCGCTTCCAGGACCCACTTCGAAGCGGTCCAGCGCGGGCTGGCCGATCTCGGCATCGCCTACACCATCAACCAGCGCCTGGTGCGGGGCCTGGACTACTACACCCACACCGTGTTCGAGTGGACCACTACCCAGCTCGGCGCCCAGGATGCCGTCTGCGCCGGCGGCCGATACGACGGCTTGGTGGAACAGCTCGGCGGCCCGGCCACTCCCGGGGTCGGTTTCGGCGTCGGCATCGAACGCCTGATCGCACTGATGGCGCTGCAGGAGGTGCCGGTGCCGGGCAAGGCGCCGCACGTCTATTTCTGCCGTTTCGGCAGCCACAGCGAAGCGGCCGCCGCCAGGCTGGCGGAGGAGTTGCGCCGGCAGCTGCCGGGCCTGCGCTTGGTGCTCAACGCCGGCGGCGGCGGCATCAAGCCCCAGCTCAAGCGGGCCGACGGCTGTGGCGCCCGCTACGCCCTCATCATGGGCGACGACGAAGCCGCGCAGTCCGCAGTTCAAGTAAAATCCCTGCGGGGCGAGGGCGAACCCTTCACCTGTCCCTGGCACGAACTGCCGGCGCGGCTGGCCGGATTGCTCGGTTTGTAGCCCAACGCGGGCGGACTCTGCCGCGCCGCGCACCATCATTGCGAGAACGCGTTTTGACCGATCATTACGAGCAAGAGGCCGAAGTCGAACAGCTGCGCAAGTGGCTGCGCGAGAACTGGTTCCCGATCGTTTCCGGGCTGGCCCTCGGGCTGGCGGCAATCTTCGGCTGGCAGGGCTGGATGCAGCATCGCGACATGCACGCGGGCGATGCTTCGCACGTGTTCATGGACCTCGACCAGGCCGCCTCCCTCGGCAAGTACGACGAGGTCAAGGCCATGGCCGACCGCTTGGTCAAGGATTTCTCCGATACCCCCTATGCCGCGGCCGGCGCGCTGCGGCTGGCGCAGATGGCGGTGGAGAACGGCAAGCTGGACGAGGCTGCCGCCCGCCTGCACTGGGTGGTGGATTTCGAGCAGCATCCCGGCGTTTCCGCCCGCGTCGCCGCCCTGGTGCACCTGCGCGGCCAGGCCAACGACCCGGCGCTGCTGCCGCTGGCCAGGCTGCGGCTGGCCCAGGTGCTGTGGCAGCAGAACCAGCCGGCCGAGGCACTGCAGCAGCTCGAAGGCGACGCCGGCAGCTACGCCTCCCTGTATGCCGAGCTGCGCGGTGACATCAAGCTGTCGCAAGGTGACCGCGCCGCCGCGCGCGGCGCCTATCAGGAGGCGCTGCAGTCGCTGGCTCCGAACGCGGTCGGCCGTGACGGCCTCGAGCGCAAGCTCGCCGACCTTGCCGACGTCGCCACGGTGAGATCTTAAGTGGCGGGCGCGGCGCTGCCTCCCCGCCCCGGCGTGCGCCTGGCGCTCGCCCTGGGTCTGTCGGCCCTGGCCCTGCTCGGCTGCTCCAGCAAGGGCAAGACCAAGGAGCCGGCCAAGCTGGTCAAGGTCGAAAATCCGCAGGTGCGGCCCGACGACGTCTGGTCGCGCCACATCGGCGACGGCAGCGGTGGCTACTATTCCGGCTACCGCCTGGCCCTTGCCGGCGACGCCCTCTTCGCGGCTTCGATCGATGGCCGCGTGTACGCCCTCAATCCCGCCAACGGCGAGGTGATCTGGCGGGTCAAGACCAAGGCGCGGGTGATTTCCGGTCCCGGCATCGTCGGCGACAAGGTGGTGGTCGGCACCCTCGACGGCCAGGTGATCGCCCTGCGCCGGGCCGACGGCAAGGAAGTGTGGCGCTCCGCCGCCTCCAGCGAGGCGCTGGCGCCGCCGGTGGGCTCCGGCGACATGGTGGTGGCCAAGTCGGTGGATGGCCGCGAATACGGCCTCGACTCCGGCACCGGCGAGCGCAAGTGGAGCTTCGACCGCGTTGAGCCGAACCTGACGCTGCGCGGGTTGTCGGCGCCCCTGATCATCGGCGGGCGCGTGTACCTCGGCCTCGACAACGGCAAGATGGTGGTGCTCAGGCTCGACGACGGCCAGATGGTGTGGGAGCAGACCATTTCCGTGCCGACCGGCCGCGGCGACCTCGACCGCCTGACCGATGTCGACGCCGACCTGCTGCCCGGCGAAGGCGGCATCTACGTCGTCACCTACGGCGGCGACATGGCGCTGATCGACCTGCAGAGCGGCGACAGCCGCTGGCGGCGCTCGATCAAGAGCTACGCCGGCATGACGGTGGGCGGCGACAAGCTTTACATCACCGACGACGACGGCACGGTCTGGGCGCTGGACGCCGAGTCCGGCGCCGCCGCCTGGAAGCAGCAGGAGCTGAAATACCGGCGCTTGTCGCCGCCGGGGTTCTTCAAAGGCTACGTGGTGGTGGGGGACTACAAGGGCTACCTGCACTGGCTCTCCCCGCAGGACGGCAAGGTGGTCGGCCGCACCCGCCTGGGCAGCGACCCGATCGTCACCCCGCCGGTGGCCAGCGGCGACCTGCTGTACGTGATGGACGCGGCAGGCAAGCTGGCCGGCTACGACATCAAGCCGCCAAAGTAGCGCCGACCGTTTGGACGCATGGATGTTGTTCCCCTCTCCCGCTCGCGGGAGAGGGTGGCCCGCAGGGCCGGGAGAGGGGCTTTCGGTTCGGTAAAAAGCCCCTCTCCCCCAGCCCCTCTCCCGCCAGCGGGAGAGGGGAAAATCCTCCTGATACCATGCGCCTGCCATTGCGCCTGCCCGCAAGCAGCGGAAACTCCGATCCGTCCACGGACTAGAATCTCCCCATGTCCACTCCCGTTTTCGTCCTGGTCGGCCGTCCCAACGTCGGCAAATCGACCCTGTTCAATCGCTTCACCGGCACCCGCGACGCGCTGGTGGCCGACTTCCCCGGGCTGACGCGCGACCGCCAGTACGGTACCGGGCAGTTCGAGGGCAAGCGCTTCATCGTGGTCGATACCGGCGGCCTCAGCCCGGAGTCGGCTGACCCGCTGGCGGCCCTGGCGGAACAGCAGGCCAAGCTCGCCATCGACGAGGCCGACCGGGTGCTGTTCATCGTCGATGCGCAGAGCGGGCCGCTGCCGTCCGACCGCGACATCGCCGACTACCTGCGCAAGCTGGGCAAGCCGGTGCGGCTGCTCGCCAACAAGGCCGAGGGCATGGGCAAGGCCACGGTCGCCGATTTCTTCGCGCTGGGCCTGGGCGAGCCGCTGCCGGTATCCGCCGAGCACGGCGACGGCGTGCCGCCACTGCTGCGCGAACTCCTGGCCGGGGTCGAGCCGACGCCGGCGGAGGACATGGACGGGGTGATCCGGGTGGCGGTGGTCGGCCGTCCCAATGCCGGCAAGTCCACCCTGGTCAACCGTCTGCTGGGCGAGGAGCGCGTGCTGTCTTCCGACCAGCCCGGCACCACCCGCGATGCCATCAGCGTACGTTTCGACTGGGAAGGCCACCAGTTCGAATTGATCGACACCGCCGGCATCCGCCGCCGCGCGCGGGTCAGCGAGGTGATCGAGAAGTTCTCCATCGTCAAGGCGCTGCAGGCGATCGAGCGCGCCCACGTCGTCATCGCCATGGTCGACGCGCGCGAGGAGATCGGCATGCAGGATGCGCGGCTGATGGGCCTGATCGCCCACCACGGCCGCGCCATGGTGCTGGCGGTGAACAAGTGGGACAGCCTGCCCGGCGATCAGCGCCGCAGCGTGCGCGACGTGGTGGACTTCAGGCTGCCGTTCCTCGACTTCGTGCCGCTGCACTTCATCTCCGCGCTGCACGGCTCCGGCCTGCGCGAACTGATGGAGGACGTGGTCGCCGCCTACGAGGCCACCACCCGCGAGCTGCCCACGCCGGAGCTGAACCGGGTGCTGGAGCAGGCGGTGGAGCGCCACGCCCCGCACGCCGTGCTGGGCCGTCGTATCAAGCTGCGTTACGCCCACCAGTCCGGCCGCAACCCGCCGTCGATCATGATTCACGGCAACCAGACCGACAAGCTCAAGGACGCCTACAAGAGCTACCTCGCCAACGTGTTCCGCGAGGCGTTCAAGCTCAAGGGCGTGCCGCTGCGGCTGGAGTTCAAGACCGGCGACAACCCGTTCAAGGGCCGCAAGAACGAGCTGACCGGGCGCCAGGTGAAGAAGAGGAAGCGGCTGATGGCGCGGGTGAAGCGTTAGGCAAGCGCTTGGAACTTCGCACCCCACTGTGCTGCTATAGCTGAGCGGCCGCTTTCAGTTCAGCGGCGAAGGTTGCAAGCGACATCACGAGCGTCAACGGCCGGTTGTTCAGCGGCACCGCGCCATACGACGCATACCATTTGACCGCGCGCTCATTCTTCGCATCGATGATAAGCAGCACGCCGCCTGCTTCGGCCGCGGCGCGCAGGCAGCGCCGCGCGGCGGCGGCGAGAAGCTGACCGCCAAGGCCCTGCCCTTGCACGCGGACATGCGTCGCAATGCGCGCGAGACGGAACCCCGGCACATCGTGCCGCGCAAGGCCGCGCCGCAAAATCTCCGGCGTGTCGGCATACGCGACCGCGCCCGGCGCCAGGCTGTAGAAGCCCAAGATTGTTTTGTGATCGGCGTCGTCAATAGCGAGGATGGTTTTCGCGCCGCCAAGGTCATGGCTTTGACGTGCGTAGCGTTGCAGAAAGTCGTTCAGTTCGGCAGCGCCGCAATCGAACGCCTTGCGGTCGTGCTTCTTGGAAATCGGCTCTTCGTGCCAGGCCGGAAGCATCATCCGGGCTTTGGCATCGCGGCAATGGCCGCGCGCAGCTTGGCATTCGGCGCAGGCGGGTTTTCCAGCAGGTCCAGCACCAGCAGGCTGTCTCTTTCCGACAACTGAATCCGCTCTGCTTCCTCGATCACGGTTTTAGCCTCGCGCATGGCGAGCTGAACGATGAAATTCGTCAGGTCCGTGTTCCGCAGTGCGGCCGCCCGCATGAGCATCGCCTTTTGCTCCGGCCGGATGCGAAGCTGCATCCGCTTGTTGTCGTCAACGGCTACTCTGGGCATGGCCGTCTTCCTTCGTCATGTACACATTTAAAGAGTACATTATTTTAAGAGCTTCTGTCGAACGGTACTCCTTGAAGGAGTCTAAGTAAGACAAGGCCAGCCCCCCGAGACCGCCGGCTGATGCCCGCCGGTACCGGCTTCAAGATACGCCGGGCTGGACCGAGCGGACCGTGGGCGGCGCAGCGGGTGGGGTGGAGGGTGCGGCAGCGGCGGTGCCCGCGCCCAGGTAGAGCAACTGGCTGACGCAGTTGCGCCCGTGTGCCTTGGCCTCGTAAAGCGCGGCGTCGGCGTGGCTGATCAGCTCGCTGAGGGTGGTCGAGGCGCAGGCTTTTTCCACCAGCACGCCCACGCTCACCGTCAACTGCGCCCGCTGCTGGCCGTTGGCCAGCCCGGACAGGCCCGATACGCGGGCGCGCAGTTCCTCCGCCCGCCGCCGCGCCATCTCCGGCGGGGCGTCGTACAGCATCGCCACGAATTCGTCGCCGCCCAGCCGTGCCACCAGGTCGAGCGGCCGCGTGGCCAGCGCCGAGATCGCCGCGCTGCATTGCTTGAGGCATTCGTCGCCGGCGGCGTGGCCGTGCAGGTCGTTGAAGGTCTTGAAGTGGTCAAGATCGACAAACAGGAGCGTCACAGTTCTCAGTTCACGCTGTGCCAGCCGCAGTAGCTGCTCGCCGCGCTCGAAGAACGCCCGGCGGTTGAGGAGACCTGTCAGCGGGTCGTGCGCCGACATGTACTTCAGCTCCTGCGTCTTGGTCCAGGCGCGCCGCTGGGTGAGCTCCTGCAGGAAGGCGACGATCGTGCCGATAACGATGATGCTGCCGAGAAAGAAGGCGTGGTCGAAGCGCAGGATGACGCCGGTGCCGGCGAGCGTGTCGCCCACCACGCAGATGGTGTAGCTCAGGCAGGCGATGGCGAGCGCCTGCCAGAACAACAGGCCGAACAGTGCGAAGACGTAAAGGTAATGGATGATCAGCGCGTGGTAGGCGATGTCGGAGCTCGCCGGCGTGCCGGAGGCCACGAAGATTGCCAGGGTGGTGCCGGTGACGACCGCCGCCACGGCATTGAATCCCAGCGTGAAGCGCTGCAAGCGTCTCACGTGGGTGGCGAGCGCACCGAGCGCGCATACCGGCATCAACACCAGGTACACGACCTGGTGGAAGTGCTCGTCGGCTAACCGGCGGAAGCTGGCGGCATCGAACCAGAGGAAGAGCAGATACAGGACGCAGGCCAGCCACAGGTTGACCCGCGACAACAGCAGGTAGTGGGAAACGCGATCGCGCAGGAACTCCGCTTCCTCAACTGGCTCGAAGCGCAGCAGGGCCCGGCGCAGCAGGGTTCGCAGTGAGGGACCGGAATCGGTCGGCATGGCCGGGGACGGCACCGCGGCGGCCTAGAAAGGCTCCGCGATCCGCAGGCGGTTGGTGCGGGGGGCGCGGGTCTTCGAGCCGGCCTGGCGGGTTGCAAGCTGAAGGTCCAAGACGACCGGATCCTGTCGGCGGGGAAGTCGGAGTGTCATCGGACAGAATAGCCCCGGCCGGCGGGACAAGTCCGTGTCATGGGCCCGGTTTCAGACGGACGGCGCGAATCGGATATCCGAGGGGGCAAGGGCTCCCGCCTCAATCACCAACCATAGCTAGAACTCCGGCACCTGCCAGGACAGCACCTGGCCCTTGTCGAAACGGACCGCGCCGCTGACGGCCTTGCCGCATTTGCCGTACTGCCATTCGACCAGGCCGTGGCCGCTGACGTCGTGGTGTTCCTTGCCTAGCTGGTCTTCCACCTCGGCCATCGACTGGCCGCGGTGCAGTCCCTGCCAGTTGTCGGCGTTGTTCCATTTCAGCGGCGGCGGGCCCTGCAAAGCGCCGCGGCTGCAGCCGGTGCGCTCGTAGGGCGGCGCCAGCGGGTCGATGTAGTCGGGGGCGTTGACGGGTACCAGTTTGTAGCCTGCGGGCACCGGCACCGGTAGCGCAGCCGCAGTGGAGGTGGCGACGGCCGGTGCAGCGGGAGTCGCGGGTACCGGCGCCGCGACGGGCAACGCCGGCGTTGGCGCAGGGGACGCCGCCGGCGAAGCGCCGACCGATGCAGCGCCGGCAGCGCTGGGCGGGGGCGTCGCCGGCTGTGTCATGGCCGCCGGCTTGGCTGCGACGCAGCTGCGTTCCAGTGCGTCGATGCGCGCCTTCAGCACGGCGTTCTCCGCGCGCAGCGCGTCGCCTTCCGGGTCCGGCCCACCCTGCGCCGGTGCCAGCGCCGGGACGAGCGCCAGCAGCAGTATCGCCAGGTAGTCGCGCCGGATGCCCATGGCGCTAGGGCCTGTTGACCATTACTTTGGCGCTGCGTTGGCCCCGGATTTGCGGCCAGGTCAGCCCCGCCCGCACCCACCTCGCTGCGCTCGGGCACCGTGGCGGGGCTTCCAGGCGCGAGGAGCGTAGCGTACTGGGAGTACGTAAG